>JAEUKC010000464.1:0-29390 GCA_016794445.1 Myxococcales bacterium | reverse complement strand
CTCGGCGAGTCGTCGACGGGCTGGGCGTTCCCGCGGGACTGGATGGCCAGCACCGACGCGACGCACGTGGTGGCCATCGATCCGGTGAGCGGCACCGACTACGTGACCCTCGGCGACCTCGCCGTGGGCGCGAACAACTACATCGCGCACTTCGAGATCCGGCAGAACATCCCCTGGCTCGGCGCTGGCGCCGCGGCCCACGTGTGCTCGATGCCGTCGGTGCACGCCGACAACGACTACCCGTTCCTCGCGACGCTCTCCGCCCTGGCTGGCGGCGCGTACGGCAACGAGCAGCCGATCCGCAACAACATCGCGCAGCGCAACCTCACCGTGCTCAAGGCCAGCAGCCCCTGGAAGTTCTCTTTCTGGGTCGGCCGCGCCAGCGCCGAGGCCGTCAGCAACGTGCACGTCGACGCCTCGGCGCTGCGCGGTGCCGACCCGATCAAGCTGAAGGTCGACCCCGTCGTCCACGCGGCGGCCCTGTCGGCGGCCCGCGCGGCGAACAACCAGGCGAGCGACGCCATCACCCTGCTCGACGACTCCCGGCTGCACGTGCAGCTGGGCGGCCACGTCGGGGTCCTCGACGCCAAGGCCGGCACTCGCTTCGAGCCGCACCTCGCGGCCTCGCAAGCGCTCGCCGTCGCCCGTCCCGCGGGCCTCCTGCCCATCGACGGCGTCGCGAACCTGCCCCGCTCCGGCGTCGTCCGCGTGGCGCGCCCCGCGAACCAGCCGCTGAAGATGAACCTCGAGATCCCGATGCCCGCCGACTTCGGCACCACCGAGTTCGTCGACGTCGACATCATCGAGCGCACGAGCGACGGCCGCGTGCTCGGCGGCATCCGCCTCCGGCTCGTGCGCTAGATCCGGATCCCCACGAACGCCCCCGGGATCATCCAGATCGCGGTCCCGGTGGCGTACGTGGTGGACGAGCGGCCGTCGTGGAACCGCACGCCGCTCCACGGGCCCTCGGGCTTGGTGTCCGGGTCGGTCGAGACCAGCACCCGCACCGTGGGTCCGAACATGATCGAGGCGTGCTCGAACACCGGCAGCGTGATCACCGCGCGGAGCTCGGGCATCACCGTGAAGAACTCCGTGGTCTTCTCGAGCGTGGACCGGACGCGCAGGAACGTGGTCACCAGCGCGTCGATGTCGAGCGTGTACCGCGCGTCGTGGTGGGCTCGCAGGCCGAGGCCGTAGACCAGGCCGGGGAGCGCGCTCGCGCCGTCGAAGCTCGGCTGCATGCCCACGCCGAACACGTTGTGCACGTAGCGACCGCCGTGGACGATGCCGAGCGCGATGTAGCCCGACTCGTGGGACCAGAGGTCGAACGTGGTGTGGCCCTTGCGGACGACGCTGACCACACCGATCGGCACGTCGACGTCGTCGCCCACGTTGACGACGCCGAGCTGCAGGCCCGCGACGCGCCCGGTGCTGATGTTCACCGCCCCGAGCTGCGCGCCGTACACCTGCGTGGCGAAGTTGACCGTGCCGAGCTGGGCGCCGCGCAGGGTGACCGCGGCGTTGACCGCCCCGAGCTGGGCGCCCACGAGATCGTTGGCGACGACGAAGCTTCCGACCTGCACGCCCTTGACGTTGCGCGCGAGGCCGAATCCGCCACTGAACTGCACGCCCTCGAGATCCCGCGCGAGGGCGACGCCACCGCCCACCTGTCCGCCGCGGAAATCCCGGCCCAGCGCGACGCCGCCCGCGAACTGCACGCCGACGAAGTCGTTGCCGAGGCCGAAGGCACCCGAGACCTGCACGCCGGCGACGTTGCCGCTGACCACGTTCACGGCGCCGCCGAGCTGCACGCCGCTCACGTCGCCGCCGACCACGTTGACGGCGCCGCCGATCTGCACGCCGCAGACGAAGCCGGTCTCGATGTTGAACACGCCGCCGATCTCGACGCCCGACAGGCCGTGAGAGACGCCGCCGACGGCGTTGAACGAGGCGACGCGCACGGCGTGGCGACCGTCCTCGGTGGTGGAGCTGCCGACGCCCGGCAGGAAGTCGGCGCCGAGCACCGAGCCCTTCCAGGAGCACTGCTTCGGCGGGCTGGCGGGCGGTGGCTTCGGTGCCACCACCACCGGCTTCGGGACCGGGGGAGGGGCGGCGACGGGTGCGGGCTCCGCGGAGACCGACGCGGAGGTGGACGCCGACGCCGACGTCGACGCCGACGCCGAGCCGCCGACGGTGATCTTCACGTGCAGCTCGGCGATCAGCTCGCCTGCCTCGTCCCGCGCGAGGTTGCCGACGATCAGCACGATCACGTCGAGCGCCTGGTTGCCGGCCTTCGGCAGCTTCACCGGTCGCTCGACCGCGCGACCGCCGGCCGAGAACGTGACCTTCGCCTGCGCGCCTTCGACCTTCACCGTCACCGTGGCGCGCCCGGTCACGCCGGGCGCGTCGAGGGCGACCTCGACGCCGAGCTCCGCGGCGATGGCCGCGCGCAGCTCCTCGGCGGTGATCCCCGTGAGCGTGCCCTCGATGCGGAGCACGAGGCGCGCGTCGTCGGCCTCGGCGTGGGCCGATCGGGTGGTCGCGACGATCGCGATCGGCAGCGCCGTGGCGAGCACGGCGGCGACGGCGAGTCGGGAGGTGAACAGCGACATCGGGTTCATGCAGTTCGGTGCCCGAGGCGACCGCGGACGTTCAAGGCGTGTCGAGCGCGTCGAGGAGAGACTTCGCTTCGGTCTGTCGATACCCGCCGCCGACGAGGCCGTCGGCGAACGGCGTGAGCGCCACGCGCGCTTCGGCCTTGCGACCGAGCTTCACCAGGCAGATGGCTTTGTTGTAGCGCGCTTCGAGGGCGAACGTGCCCTTGGGGTTCGCGGACAGATAGGCGTTCCACGCGTCGAGGGCGGCGTCCCAGCGCTTCTCGACGAAATGGAGTGCGTGGGCGCGGCGGTAGGCCGCGAGGTCGGCGCTCATCGCGTCCGACGCCGAGGGGCTCGGCGCCACCACGATCGTCGGGGCCGCTGACGGAGGCGCGGCCACCGAGGCGACGACGGGCGGCGCGGACGCGGACGCCACGACCGACGGCGCCACGATGGGCGGCGGCGGAGCGGGCTCCTCGACGCTGGCCGACGCGACCGTCGCGACCACCGTCGGCGGGCGCGGTGTCGTGGCGCTGGCCAGCGGCGCGGTCGACGACACCGCGGCGGGCCGGTTCGCCATGACCCACGTGCGCAGCTTGCCGGTCGCCGCCGCGTAGGCCGTGCCGAGGGCGAGCACCGCCGCGATCGGCATCACCCACTGGATCATGCGCGAGCGCTGCCGGCGCGTCCTGCGCACGTCGGCGAGGAGCCGCGCGCGCGTGGCCTCGAGGTCGCGGGGTTCGACGCGCGACTCCTCGCGCAGCGCGCGCGTCGCCCGGTCGAGGAGGTCGTCGCTCATCGCAGCCCCCGCTCGGCGAGGAGTTCACGGAGCTTGCGGCGTGCGTGGAACGTGCGCGTGCGCACCGTGGCCTCGGGTGCGCCGACGATCGCGGCGGCCTCGGCCGCCGAGCGCTCCTCGACCTCGCACAGCACGAACGCGACCCGCTGGTCGAGCGGCAGCTGGTCGAGGCACTCCGCGAGGTGGCGGGCGAGATCGGCGCGCTCCGCCTCGCGTTCGGGGGTCGTGCTGGTCGGCTCGGGCTCGCGGCCGTAGCGCTCGATCGCCGCGCGGCGGCGCACCGCCGAGCGCACGTGGTGGCGGGCGTGGTTCACCGCGATCGAGACCAGGAAGGTCTGCAGCGAGGAGTCTCCCCGGAACGAGCGGATGGCGGAGGGCAGCGTGAGGAACACCTCGTGGAGGAGGTCCTGCGCGCTCGCCTCCTCGCCCAGCAGGCGACGGGCGAACCCGAGGACGGCGGCGGCGTGTCGGTTGTAGGCGTCGGCGACCGCGGACACCTCGCCTTCTCGCAGCCGCTCGACGAGCACGCGCGGGTCGTCATGGGAGGCAGAGGGTGCATCCATGGCGACCGTCGCGGGCATAGCGCAGACACCGAGCGCGCTCATCGTCCTCCGTGCCCGCTCCCCCGCGGTTCGTTCAACGGCGCGGGCGATCGGTTGCCGCGGGCGAAATTCCCCAGGAAATCGGGGTGCCGAGGGCGTACCCTATGTACGTCGTGTCGCCGATCCCGACCGAGTTCCGCTACTTCGACGCCGTCGACCGGGCCCCTGCTCGCCGCCTGCGCTGGCTCTTGCGGCTCGCCTTCGGCGCCGATCCCCGCCTGCCCGACCAGACCGTCCGGACGTGGGCCGAGTCGTATTTCCGCGCCGATCCGGTCGCGGAGGCGTTCGTCGACGAGGTCTACCTCGTCCGTGGGCAGGCCGAGGGGCGGGCGATGGTCGAGCGCGCGCTCGCCCACGGCGTCGACTCCGTGCCCGATGCGCCGCCCTCCCTCCGTCGGCTGTTCGCCGAGCTCGAGGTCCGCCCCGCGTGGCTCGACGAGCGGAAGGTCGATCTCGGCGCACGCGTCTTCCGTCGGTGGGGCACCCACCTCCACTCGTTCGCGGGGGCCATCACGCTCGAGGGCTACCGCGAGAGCTCGGTCGCCAAGCCGCTCGCCTTCACCGGCGCCTACACCGGTGAGTCGGCGCGGCGCCGCTTCTTGGAGACAGCGTCCTTCTGGATCGACGTGTCCGAGCCGGGTGGACTCGCCCAGGGAGCCAAGGGGCGCGCCACCGCGTTGCGCGTCCGACTCATGCACGTGTTCGTGCGGCGGCGCCTGCTCGCGCACCCGAAGTGGGACCTCGCCGCGTGGGGCGTCCCGATCTCGCAGGGAGACGCCCTCCTCACCCAGATGGGCGGGAGCTTCGTGCCCGGCTACGGGTTGCGCGCGCTCGGCTACCGCACCTCCCGCGAGGAGATCGAGGCCACGATGCACTTCTGGCGGTGGGTCGGCCACCTCATGGGCGTGCAACCCGAGTGGTATCCCGGAGGCGTCGACGAGGCGCTCGGCCTCATGTTCGCGTCGCAGGTGAAGGGAGCGCGGGCGTCGGGCGACGACGGCAAGCACCTCGCGCGGTCTTACGTCGCGTCGTACGCTCCGAACGAGGGCGATGGTCTCGCCCGTCACCTCGAGTACGGCCTGCAGCGCGGGTACGTGAGCTGGTTCGTGCCGCCCGCCACGCGGGCCCACTACGGCCTGCCGAGGGCGGGGCTCTTCGCGCTCGGTCCCCTCCTGCAGGCGCCGCTGGTGTTCGCGCGCGAGACGGTGCGCAAGACCGTGCCCCTCGCCGACGACTGGCTCGATCGGCGCGCGCGCGCCGAGACGCGGCGCTGGGTGGAGCGTCGCCTCGGCGCACGCGGCGCGGCTTATGCCGCCGTCGAGCAGATGACGCGCTGACGACGCCGGAGCCCGAGGAGCGAGAGCAAGGCGAGCCAGGGTGACGGACCCGTTGTCGCCGCTGGCCCGGTCGTACAGTTGCAACCAGGATCCGACGGGGGAACGACGCCCGCGTCGCCGCCGCTGTCCGCTCCCGCGTCGACTCCGGCGTCCGCGGCGACGAACGTGGCGCCCACGGGCAGGCACTGGCCGAATCCGTCGCTGTCCTTCACGCACGCGAGCCCCTCGCCGCACACGCCGGTCTCGCCGCACTGGACCGCGCAGCGCTCGCCCACGCTCGTGAGCAGGCAGCGGGCGTCGTCTCCCGCGCCCTCGCAGCGACGCACGTCGGTGATCGCCGTGCAGGCGGCGCCCAGCGTTCCGAGCTCTCCCGGCGTCTCGCACGCGAACCCTACGCAGGTGTAGCCCGTCGGGCAGGTGCACGCCGGCTTCGGCCCCGCAGCGGCGTAGAGCGTGCACACGGCGGCGACGTCGTCGTCCTCGAGTGAACGCGCGGCGATGCCGGCCGGCAGTCCCGCGTGCATCGTCGCGCGGGTCACGTCGCTGTGCCCGATCCCGAGGACGTGGCCGAGCTCGTGGGTGAGGATCGACCGCAGGTCGACCTTGGGTGAGGCCTTGCCGAGGACGAACGCGAAGTCACGCGCGTTCAGGTGCACGTCCGCCTCGACGACGCGGTCGCCGCTCACGAAGATCACGGTGTGCCCGGCAGCCCCCGGCGTGAGGGGCAGTGGCCAGTCCGTGGTGTGGACGACGACGTCGTTGCGCCCGTCGGCGTCGAGCGGTCCCGCGCTCGAGCGCGCGGCCACGATGGAGAACGTCGCGCCGCTGCAGGCCGGGAGGGACCACGCGCGCGCAGCCACGACGAGACCCGCGGCGAACGCCTCGGCGTCGAGCCCCGGCGGTGGTGGGCCGGCGGGCGCCATCACCACGGGGAGATCGGCCACGCGCCACGTGGCCGCAGGGGTGACGTACGAGGTCCACGCCGCCGGCGTCGCGTCGACGTGGACGACGAGCGGCGGCGGGAGCAGATCGATCACGCCGCCAGATCCGGGGGAGGGTGGGGCCCTTCGGCCGGGTCGCCCGCCTTGCAGATCTCGCCCTGGTAGTCCTCCTGGCCCACCTGACACAGCGGTCGGCCATGGATGAACTGGCTGTCCGACTTGTGCCGGAAGCAGAAGCAACCGTCGGCGGCCGGCGGCGAGGTGGTGCTCGGCGCGCTCACGACTTCACCGGTCGAGGCCGACGCGGCGGTCGAAGGCGTGCTCGTGCTCTTGGCCGCGGGCGTGGGGGTGCACGCGGGGAGCAGAGCGACGATCTGGAGCCAGCGCAGGCGCATCGCTCCATCGAACCGCATGGTCGAGCCCGTGTCGAGGGAGGGCCTTGCGTCGCCCTCTCGCCTCGCGGAGGTTCCTGCATGCCCGACCGCCCCGTCGCTCTCGTCACCGGCGCCTCCTCCGGCATCGGCAAGGACCTCGCCCGCGTCTTCGCCCGCGAGAACCACGACCTCGTGATCGTCGCGCGCGGCGAGGAACGTCTGCGCGCGCTCGCCGGCGAGCTGCCGAGCACGAAGGTCACCGTGATCCCGGCCGACCTCGGCGCCCCCGGCGCACCGGCCGAGATCTTCGCCGCGTGCGAGGCCGCAGGCGTCACCGTCGACGTGCTGGTGAACAACGCGGGGTTCGGCTCGAACGGCGCGTTCCTCGACCTCGACCTCGAGCGCGAGGCGCAGATGATCGACGTGAACTGCACCGCGCTGCTGCGCCTCACCCACCTGTTCGGCACAGGCATGCGCGCGCGGGGGCGGGGGAAGATCCTCAACGTCGGCTCGACCGCCGGGTTCCAGCCGGGGCCGTTCATGGCCACGTACTACGCGAGCAAGGCGTTGGTCGTGTCGTTCAGCGAGGCGCTGTCCGACGAGCTCGCGGGCACCGGCGTCACCGTCACCTGCCTCTGTCCGGGGCCGGTCGCCACCGAGTTCGCGGACCGCGCCGGCAACGCGCGCTCGAAGCTGTTCCAGTCCACCAAGGTGGCTTCGTCGGCGGAGATCGCCGAGTTCGCCTACCAGGCGACGATGCGCGGGCAGCTGCTCGCGATCCCGACGCTCGTGCAGCGCCTGCAGTTCCAGTCGCTCCGCGTCGCGCCGCGCTCGGTGGTCCGCGGCATCGCCGCGCGCCTCAACCGGTCCTGAGTCAGTCGTCCTTGCCGATCCCGAGGCGCCGCCGCAGCGCCCGGGCCGCCTGCCGCGAGACCTCCACCACGTGTCCGCGCACCGTGCGCGCGGCATACCCTCCGGTGGGCAGCGGCTCGAGGCGCGCCACGTGCTCGAGGGCCAGCAAGGCCCGCCGGTGCACCCGCACGAACCGCGGCTCCGGGAGGCGACGCTCGAGCTCCTGCAGCGTGAAATCGGTGACCAGCGCGCCGTCGAGCGTGACCAGCGTGACCAGCTCGCCGTCGAGCTCGGCGTGGGTGATGCGCGCCGGGTCCACGAGCACGATCCCCTGGCGCGTCTCGATCGGGAGCCGCGGCGCGGCCTCCACGCGGGGCCCGCCGCGCGCCCGCGCTCGCTCGACCGCCTTGCGCAGGCGCTCGAGCTCGATCGGCTTGAGCAGGTAGTCGATGGCGCCGCCCTCGAACGCGGCGAGCGCGTGGTCGGGGTGCGCCGTGCAGAACACGACGAGCGGTCCGCTCGCACCGAGCACGCCGAGCGCGTCGAGCCCGCTCAGCCCCGGCATGTGGATGTCGAGCAGCGCGAGCTCCACCTCGCCCTCGCGGACCCGCGCGATCACCTCCTCGGCGTCCACGCACTCGGCCACCACGGTCACGTCGGCGATCTCCGCGAGCAGACGCGCGAGGCGCCGGCGCGCGAGCAGCTCGTCGTCGGCGATGAGCACGCGGAGCGGTCTCACGCGGTCACCACGGGGCCGGCGGTCGGGAGCTCCACGGTCGCGAGCGTACGCGGACCTTCCGCGCAGAGGTCGAGCTTCGCGGCGCCGTCGTACGCGAGGAGGAGGCGTCGCTCGAGCGTGGGCAATCCGTGGCTGCCCGCGCGCGGGCCGCCGTAGGCCCCCGGGTTCCCGAGGGTGACCCGCACGTGCCCGTCCAAGAGCTCGGTCGCCACCGAGAGCTCACCTCGGTGCCCGCGCGCCGGGCCGTGCTTCACCGCGTTCTCGGCGAGCGGCAGCAACAGCAGCGGCGGCACGAGCACGTCGGCGGCGGCGGCATCGAGCGCCCAGCGAGTCGTGAACAGCTCGGGGTCGCGGCGCAAGTGCAGCTCGAACACCGTGCGCACCACCGCGAGCTCTTCGCGCAGCGTCCACGCCGGCTGCTTCACGCCCGTGAGCACCGCGCGCAGGAGGGCCGCGAGCTCGAGCACCGCCCGCTCGGCCGTCTCGCCGTCCGTCCGGCACCACTCGGCGATGGCGTTGAGCGTGTTGAACAGGAAGTGGGGGTCGAGCTGCGCGCGGAGGGCGAGCAGCTGCGCGTGCTCGGCCTCGCGACGGAGCGCGGCGGCCCGGCTGCGCTCGAGGGCGAGGCTCGCCTCGAGGCCGATGTCTCGCCCGAGCCCCCACCCACCGACCATGAACAGCGCGACGTCGATCGGCACGCTCGACCGCGCGGTCAGGAACGTGGGGCCGACCCCGAACAGTGAAGGCAGGTCGATGCCGACGGCGTGGACGACGAACACCGAGAGACCTGCGTAGATGAGCAAGCGCACGGCGCCGTGGCGCAGCTCGAGGCCCTCGGGGAACAGCACGCGGAACGCGAGCGGGGCGACCAGCACGAAGGCGAGGCACAGCGCGACGCCGACGAACGCCGCGCGCGGCTCGCGCGAGTACGCGCGCTGGGCGAAGATCAGGGTGATCGACATCAGGGCGACCGGCACCGACCGCCGCGGCGCGAGCAGCGCGCGCAGGGTCGGGCGGACGAGTGCGGCCTCGGACATCGGTCAGGGCAGCATAGCGGGGCAGCGCGAGAGGCCCCGGAGCTCGCGCGGATCCTTGGCCTCGGGCTTGGCCCACGCCTCGATCAGGCGCGCGCGCAGCTCTGGCCGTTCGCGCAGGTACGGGTGGTCCGCCGCGCGGCAGGCGTCGGCCGACAGCGAGGCGAGGTGCGCCTCGTCGAGCGCCTTGCCGGAGAGCGCTCGGTCGAGGTTCGTCCGCGCCACGTAGGCGTCAGCGTCGAAGAAGGAGAACGCGAGCGCGCACGCGGTGAGCGCCACCATCGTCGTGCTCTCGAACCAGGGAAGACCGCGGAACACGGCCTTCACGAGCGCGCACGCGATCACCACCGCTGCCAGCAGGCACACGAACCCCACCCCCACCCGCAGGTGCGTCGCGCCGTACGCCTGCTCGTAGAGGCGCAGCCGGTTGACGCACGAGTAGAGGGCGACCCCCGTGAGCACGAGGAGCGTGCCCTCGAGCGCCGACAGCAGGCGTCCACCCGGCACCTGGCCCCGCTCCTGGCCGAGCAGCCGGTGCCCGAGCACGACGAGCCCCACCGCCAGCAGCGTCGCGAAGATCAGCTGGTAGAAGCCGGCGTGCAGGTGGCTCGCGTAGGTGAGATCGGCGCGCCCCCGCACGACCGCGTGGCCGCCGAACTCGGTGTCCCGCCGCACCGCCACGAACACGAGGAACACCAACGCGACCTGCGCGACCACGATTCCCCAGGTCAGTGGCGAGAGCAGAGGCCGAGTGACGGCGAGGTGCGTGCGGTAAGGCGCGTCGGGGGTCGGGACCGCGCTCGGCTCCTTCGGTGCAGGCCGCACGAGCGCGTACCCGAACGCGAAGACGACCGCGCTCACGACGGCCTGGATCGCGAACGTGATCGCGGTGGTGGTCCGACCCTCGACGCGCCCCACCACCCCCGCGAACCCGCTGTCCGCGCACAGCAGCAGGGTGAAGACGAACGTGATCGGGAGCCCCAGGACCACGCCGAGGGCGGTGCGCCGCGCGGCCGAGCGCCCCGTCTCGCCGAGCCCGGAGATCGCGTCGCGGGGCAGGGTGAGCGTCCTCCCCACCGCCTCGGGCGTGCCGACGGCGACCCAGAGCAGGCGCATCGGCAGCGAGTGGAGCTCCGAGAAGCGTAGGTTGTCGGCCGCGACGACGGGCAGGGTGAGGAGGCTCACGATCGCGAGCGGCGCGGCGACGAAGCTCGCGAGCGCCCCGCGGTGCAGCACCGTCGCGACGCCGAAGAGCAGCGCGGCGGAGCTCACGGCCCTCGGTCCGAAGGCGAGCCGCGCGTGGCCGAGCACGTGGAGCGTCACGAGCACGACGAGCGCGTCGAACACCAGGAACGAGACGCCGAGATCGGCGTGGAAGAACAGCGCCTGGGTGCACAGGCCGAGCGCGAGGGCGAACGCGAGCACGCGCGGTGCGCGCCGGTCGAACGAGGCGTCCGTCGCGACCCAGCGAGGGAGGGTGATCTGCATGCCCGACAGAACCACCGGCCCACGCCGGCGACGCGCGGGAAGCCGGTGAGCGGTCGAGGGCAGGGGCCGAACGGTCGACGCCGCTGCTCGAGCGGTCAGCCGTCTCGAAGAATGCCCCCGGGCTGAAAGCCCGGGGCACCGACGGCCGCTGAAGCCCGGGGCATCAACCCCGGGCTCGACGCCACGCCGGGCTGGCTGAACTCCCTTCTGCGGTCCGTTGCAGCGCGACGTCCAGCCAGTGATTGGGGACGTGAAGCCCGGGGTGAAAGGCCCCGGGCTTGCGGTGATGTCGGTGCCCCGGGGCTTGAGCCCGGGGCAATCGTCGACGGGCCTTCAGGTCAGATCGAGGCCGTCGAGCGTGCGCAGCGTGACCTTGCCCGCCGCGACGTCGACCGTGTCGACGTAGGCGTCGACCAGCGGAATCTCGTAGCGCCCGCCCTCGGTCGCCACGACGAGCAGATCGACGCTCGGATAGGCCTGCAGCGACTGCACCACGCCGACGACGGTGCCGTCGGCGAGGACCGCCTCCGCCCCGACCACGTCGCAGGCGTAGAACTCGCCGTCGGCGAGGGGCGGGAAATCGGAGCGCTTCACGCAGAGGTGCGCGCCCTTCACGTCGTCGGCCGCGTCGCGGTCGTCGACGCCGTGCAGCTTCACGAGCAGCGCGTCGTTGCCGGGCCGCACGCCGTCGACCGAGACCTCGTGGGCCTCGCCGCGGCGCTCGCCGTCGACGAACCGCACCAGCACCTCGTCGACCTCGGCGAGCAGGTGGCTGTCGCGATCGAACGGGTGCGCGCGGAGCTCGCCGCGCACACCGTGGGCGCGGCCGACCACGGCCAAGGGAACCCAGTCGTCGGGCGCAGGCTTCTTCAGCGCAGCGCCGACTGCCCGACCCACCGCAGTCGAGGCCACTTCAGTCGAGGATGTCGAGGTGGACGCGCCGCTGGCCCTGCTTCTGGGCGGCGGCGCCGAGCACGACGCGCATGGCCTCGGCCGTCCGTCCGGACTTGCCGATGACCTTGCCGATCTCGTCGCGGGCGACCTTGAGCTCGACGACGATGCTGTTGTTGTCGCCGTCGAACTCGGCGGCGTCGACTTCAGCCGGCTTGTCGACGAGCGCCCGCGCCATCGCGGCGACGAGGTCGGACAGTTGCGTCTGCGCCATCGGGATCAGCCGGCGACGGGAGCAGCGGCCTTGGCGGCCTTCTTGAGGAGGACGTCGAGCGTGTCGCTGAGCTGAGCGCCCTTGCCCTGCCAGTAGGACAGGCGGTCGGTCTTGACCGTGGCGAGAGCGTCCTTCTTCAGCGGGTCGAACGTACCGATCGTCTCGAGGAAACGACCGCCGCGAGCCGAGCGCTGGTCGGTCACGACGATACGGTAGAAGGGGGCCTTCTTGGTGCCCGCGCGGGCGAGACGGATGCGGACCATCGACAGAATCCTTGGTAGCGGGGTGAGGGGCCGGAAAGGTTATTGAAAATCCAGCTGCCGTCAAGGCACTCTTCGTCCGTGCAGGTCCGCTGGCTACCGCCACGCTGGATCGGGTGGTAGATTGAAGGTGTCTCGGGGGGGAACCGCGAGATCCCAGCGTGACCATCCTTCGCACCGAAGTCGTCGACCAGGCCATCGATCGCCGGACGGGTCGTTTCGGGCGTTTCCTGAAGGAGCAGATCGTGGTGCGCGGGTCGGTGCCGCTCGCCATGGTGCGCAAGCGCGCGGTCGAGCACGAGGGGAGCTGCCGCGCAGCGGTGTTGCTGGTCCACGGCTTCGGGCAGAACCGCTACGCGTGGCACCTGCCGTCGCGCTCGTTCGCGAACCACCTGGCCGCCGCCGGCTTCGACGTCTTCAACCTCGACCTCCGCGGGCAGGGGAAATCGCGCCGCTTCGGGGCGCCGCGCCCGGGCTCCGTCGACGAGTACATCGAGCACGACATGCCCCGCGCCTTCGAGGAGGTGCGGCAGCTGTCCGGGCAGAGCACCCTGTTCCTCGTCGGCCACTCCCTCGGCGGGCTCCTCTCCTACGCGACGGCGCCGCTCTACCCGCGCATCGTCCGCGGGGTGGTCACCATCGGGAGCCCGTTCCGGTTCACCGAGGGGTCCGGCGTGCTGCGCGTGCTCTCGTCGGTGGTCGCGGGGCTCGACAAGCTGGGGCTCGCGCCGGCGAACGTGCCGGTGCCGATCCGCCTGCTCGGGCGCACCATGCACGGCCTGCAGAAGTACCTCGAGAGCCCGCTCTACCCGATCGCCCTGCGCGGCTGGCACGCCGGCGCCATCGAGCCCGAGATCCTCGGAGAGCACATGGCCCACGCGTTCGACATGGCCAACGTGCCGGTGATGCTCACCATGTTCCGCTGGTCGAAGAGCGCGTTCGGCGGCACGCGCCGCAGCAAGGTCGACGGCCTCGACTACGCCGAGCGGTTCGAGCGCTCGACCCAGCCCCTGCTCGTGATCGCCGGCACGGGAGACGACCTCGCCCCACCCGACTCGGTCGAGCCCGCCTACCTCGTGTCGCGCGCCTCCGACAAGACCTACCGCGAGCTCCCGCTCGGGCACATCGATCTCCTCGTCGGCACCGAGGCGCCGACGACGGTCTGGCCGATGGTCGAGCGCTGGCTCACGGCGCGTTCGAGCACCCCCGTCGTCCGGCGGGCCCTCGCGGTCGGCGACGACGTGCCCTGAGCTCGGCCGTATCGCCCTCGTCTTTGTTCTGGTTTCTGCCGCGAAGATGACCGAAGTCATGCTCGCGCACCCCGGGCTCGGACACGGTGCGACATGGTCCCGCACCGCGTGGTGGTCACTGGCGTCGGCCTCGTCACCGCCCTCGGGCTCGACGCGCAGACCACGTGGAATGGCCTGAAAAATGGCCGATCCGCGGTCCGGAAGGTGTCCTTCGACGCCGAGGGGGACAAGGTCTCCGTGGCCGCAGAAGTCGCGCCTGCCGACGTGGAAGCGCTCAGCGTGCGCCTTCCGTCGGACGTGCGCGGGCGCACCTCTCGGTTCGTCCACTTCGCGACCGCCGCCGCCCACGAGGCCCTCGGGCAGGCGGGACGACCGCACGAGGCCGACCGCGATCGCTTCGGCGTGGTGTGTGGCGTCGGCATCGGCGTGCCGCACCCCTCCGCGGGATACGACGTCGGGCCCACCTCGATCATCAAGGTGATGCCCAACGGCGCGCCGGCGTGGATCACCATCCTCGAGGGCTTGCGCGGGCCGAGCCTCACCGTGAGCACCGCGTGCGCGTCGGGCGCCCACGCGATCGGCGTCGCCTTCGACATGATCCGGCTCGGTCGCGCCGACGGGATGATCGCCGGCGGCGTCGACACGGTCATCACGCGCGACGTGCTCCGCGCCTACTCCTGGATGCGCGCGCTCAACACCGCCCGCGACGAGCCGATGGAGACGATGTCGCGCCCCTTCGACGCCACGCGCCGGGGGTTCGTGCTCGGGGAGGGCGCCGGCTTCTTGATGCTCGAGGAGCGCGAGCGCGCGCTCGCCCGCGGCGCGAACGTCCTCGCCGAGCTGCGCGGGTTCGGCGCCTCCTCGGAGGCCCACAACATCGTCGCCGTGGCGCCGGAGGGCGAGGGCATGTCCCGCGCGATGCGCGCCGCGCTGCTCGACGCGCGGCTGCCGCCCGACGCCATCGGCTACGTGAGCGCGCACGGCACCAGCACCAAGATGAACGACAAGGAAGAGACCTGCGCGATCCGCCGGGTGTTCGGCGCGCACGCCGATCGGTTGCTCGTCTCGTCCCAGAAGTCGATGCTCGGCCACACCATGGGCGCGGCGGGCGCCATCGAGGCGGTGGTCACGGTGCTCTCGCTCGTGCACCAGACGGTGACCCCCACGCTGAACCTCCGGAGCCCCGACCCGGAGTGCGACCTCGACTACGTGCCGCACACCGCGCGCGCGGCGCCGCTCGTCGCGGCCATGAGCAACTCGTTCGGGTTCGGTGGTCATGACAGCGCGCTCGTGTTCGCGCGCCCGGAGGTCTCTTGACGTCTCTCCTCGTGAACGAAGCGCAGCCGACCCTGAAGGCGAGCACCCTGCCGGAGGCGCTCGAGCGCGCGGCCGCGGCGGGGGCGTTCGTGTGGACCGCCGACAAGGACACCGCCCCGAAGGAGCTCGCCCTGCGCGTGCTGCTCGAGCGCGCTTCGCACGTCGCGCAGCACCTGCTCTCGCACGGCATGGAGCGCGGCGAGCGCGTGGTCGTCATGTTGCCCACGGGCGAGGACTGGCTCGCGGGCTTCTTCGGCACGCTGCTCGCGGGCGGCGTCGCGGTGCCCGTCGGCCCCAACCTCTCGTTCGGCGGCATGGACCGCTACGCCGAGACGGTGCGCGCGATCCTCGACGACGCGGGCGCGCGCTTCCTGGTCGGCTCCAAGGCGATCGAGCCGTGGACGTCGGCGCTCGGCGCGGTGGACTTCGTCCGTGTCGACGCGCTCGACGGTACGAGTCGCCCAGGAGGGGTGGCGCGGGCGCTGCCCTCGAGCTCCCCGAACGACCCGGCGGTCATCCAGTACACGAGCGGCACCACCGGTCGGCCCAAGGGCGTCGTGCTCTCCCACCGCGCGCTGCTCGCGAACGCCTGGATGATCGGCGACCGCTCGGGCATGTCCACCAAGGACGTCGGCGTGTCGTGGCTGCCTCTGTTCCACGACATGGGGCTCGTCGGCGCGCTGCTCACCGCGCTCGTCTGGCACTACCCGCTGCTGCTGATGCCGGTGGAGTCGTTCCTGCTCCAGCCGCGGCGCTGGCTGCAGTGGATCGGCCGTCAGCGCGCCACGATGTCGGTCGCGCCCAACTTCGCCTACCAGCTCGCCCTCGACCGCGTGGCCGACCGCCACCTGGTCGACATCGATCTCTCGCACTGGCGCCACGCCTTCAACGGCGCCGAGGCGGTGCGGCCCACCACGTTGCGCGCGTTCGCCGCGCGCTTCTCGGCCCAGGGCTTCGACGCGCGCGCCTTCCAGCCGGTCTACGGCATGGCGGAGAACTCGCTCGCGGCCACGTTCCCCAAGCACGGTTCGCTCTGGTCGGCGCGCGCGACGCCCGCAGGTGAGCTGGTCTCGGTCGGGACGCCCCTCGCGGGCGTGAGCGTCTCCGTGGTGGACGACGAGGGACGCCGCGTCGCGCAGGGCACGACCGGGCACGTGCTCCTCCGGAGCCCTTCGCTAATGGACGGCTACTTCCGCAACGAGGAGGCCACGGCGGCCACGCTCGTCGACGGGTGGCTGCGCACGGGCGATCTCGGCTTCGTCGCCGAAGACGAGCTCTACGTCACCGGTCGCGCCAAGGAGCTCATCATCAAGCGCGGGCGCAACTACCCGCCGGACGACTTCGAGCGCGTGGCCCTCGAGACCGGCAAGGGCCGCGTGCTCCGCGTCGCCGCGTTCGGCGCGCCGAACGAGAAGGCCGGCACCGAAGACCTCGTCGTGGTCCTCGAGACGCGCGCCATGACCAGCCACGAGCGCGACACGCTCACGCGCGAGGTGCAGACGGCCATCCAGGGCGAGCTCGGGCTCGGCCCCGATCGCACGGTGGTCGTCCCGCCCCACACCATCGAGCGCACGACGAGCGGCAAGCTCCGCCGCGGCGCGCTCCGGACGCGCTTCCTCGAGGGCGCGCTGCCCAGCCACCCGGTCGTCGAAGAGGTCGCGCCGTGAGAGCGGTCGTGATCGGCGGCAACGGATTCGTGGGGATGAACGTCCTCCGCGCGCTCGTGGCCGGCGGTCACGACGCCGTCGGCACCCGCCGCAACACCGCCAACACGCTGTTCGCGCGCAAGCTCGGCGCGCCGCTCGTCCGGGCCGAGCTCGACGACGAGGACTCGCTCGTCGCCGCGATGCGCGGCCGCGAGATCGCCTTCTTCTGCGCAGGCCACTACCCGCGCTACTCGCTCGACGGCGACGCCGAGGTGGCGATCGCGCGGCGACGGGTCCGTAGGGTGATCGCGGCGGCGCGGCGCGCGCGCGTCGAGCGCCTGGTGCTCACGAGCTCCATCGCCACCGTCGGTCCACCCCGGGTGCGCGGCGAGCAGCGCTCGACCGAGGCCGATCCCTTCGATCCGCGCGCTCTCTGCTCGGTCTACCACCGCGTGAAGCTCGCCATCGAGGACGAGGTCCTCGCCTCGCGGCTCGACACGGTCATCCTGCTCCCGACGGCGATCCTCGGCGAGCTCGACGTGAAGGCTGGCACCGGCTTCCTGGTCGTGGCGCTCGGCAACGACAAGCTGCCGTTCTACGTCGAGGGGCGCGCCAACGTCATCGACGCCGACGACCTCGCTGTCGCGCACCTCGCTGCCGCCGAGCGCGGCCGACCGGGCGAACGCTACGCCGTCGGCGGGCACGACCTGATGGTCTCCGAGCTCCTCGAGCGCGTGGGGGAGACCCTCGGCGTCCCGTTCCGCGCACTGCCGGTGCCCGCGTGGCTCGCCGGTCCGTGCGCGACGTTCGCCGAGATGCGGGCCGCCGCGGTCAAGGACGGCGGCCGTCCGTTCCTCTCGCGCGAGCTCGTCGACGTGGTGCGCTTCGGCCGGTTCGTCGACGCGAGCAAGGCCCGCCGCGAGCTCCGGCTGCCCGAGCCCACCCCCCTCACCGTCACCTTGCAGAAGGCGTGCGCCTGGTACCGCCGCCACCGATACGTCCCCACCCCCCACGGAGGAACCGCGCATGCCGCACGTGACGCCCGATCAGATCACCCGTGACCTCGAGACCATCATCCGTCGCCTCAAGCCGGAGCACAGCGGGGACATCCGCGCGACCGACCGGCTGCGCGACGATCTCGGCCTCGACTCGCTGCACTCGATGGAGCTCCTCTCCGAGGTGACCGAGAAGTACGAGGTCGACATCGACGTCGAGCAGGTCCAGGACGTGCGCACGGTCGGTGACGTGGTGCAGTTCCTCGCCGGTGTGCTGGCCTGATGCGCGTCCAGTTCATCTACCCGTCGTTCGAGCGGCACGCCCAGTCGCACCCCGAGCTCCTGCAATGGGTGCCCTGCGACGAGTACCTCGGCGGCGCCGGGCTCGGGATCGCCAGCATCGCTGCGGTCACCCCGCCCGAGGTGGACGTCGCCTTCCACGACGACCGGGTGAACCCGTTCCCCGTGGACCAGGTGAGCAAAGGGGCCGCGCACGACGCGGACCTCTACGCCTTCTCGTTCTTCACGCCCGCCGCCACCCGCGCGTTCGCGCTCTCCGACGCGCTGCGCGCCCAGGGCAAGAAGACCATCGCGGGCGGGATCTTCCCGACCATGATGCCCGAGGAGACCGCCGCGCACTTCGACGCGGTCGTGGTCGGCGAGGGCGAAGGGGTCTGGACCGAGGTGCTCGAGGACACCAAGAACGGCGCCCTGAAGCCCCGCTACCGGGCGACCGAGCCGTTCGACCTCAGCAAGCTCCCGCCGCCGCGCGTCGACCTCTACGTCGAGAACGAGTCGCCGCACCTCAAACCCGACGACTACCCGCTGCAGCTCTCGCGCGGCTGCCCGCTCAGCTGCGACGCGTGCGTCGTCCCCGGCACGCTCGGTCGGGGCCTGCGCGTCGTCCCGCGCGACACCGTGGCCCAGGAGCTCGCCAACCTGGCCCGCCTCGGCAAGCGCGCCGCGCTCACGGAGGACACCTCGTTCTTCTTCTTCTCGGGCGCGCGCCGGCACTTCCGCGAGTTCCTCGCGGTGCTGCGCGACGACCCGCGGCCGAGCCACGACAAGATCAGCTACGTGGGCATCAGCGCGCCCATGGTGCTCTCGCTCGACCCGAGCCTCCTCCGCGAGCTGATCGGCTCCGGCGTCGACCGGTTCTACCTGGTCGGCGGCTTCGACCCGATCACCCGCGCCGCGTTCGGCTGGGGCGACCCGAAGGCCCTCGACAAGGCCGAGCGCACGATCGCCCGCTGCCACGAGTTCGGCATCGACCCCTACGTCAGCTTCCTCGTCGGCAACGACGGCGACGACGAGGGCGTCTTCGACCGCATGCTCTCGTTCTGCCAGCGCACCAAGCTCGACAAGTGCGAGTTCGCCGTGTTCACGCCGTACCCGAACACCCCGGCCTGGCACCGCCTCGTCTCGGAGGACCGCATCCTCCACCGCACCTGGAAGAAGTACAACGACGCCAACGTCGTCTTCCAGCCGAAGCAGATGTCGGTCGAGCGCCTGCAGGAGGGCTACCTGCGCCTGTGGCGCGAGTTCTACAGCGGTCGCAACGAGATCGCCGAGCGCGAGCACCACGCCCGCACCGTGCAGTTCTGACCCCAGCGAGAGACGAGCCGATGTCAGACAAGGCGGAACCGATCACCCCCCTGCAACAGGCCGCGAAGCCCGCCCGGCGCGCCGCGCCCGAACCGCTGCTCCCGGTCGTGCTGCGCGAGGTACGCGGGTTCTGCGCGGCGCACGTCGACCCGGCGCGCATCGACCGCGACGGCGCGCTCGGAGCCGACCTCCTCGGCGCGATCGCCGCGCAGGGGTGGTTCGGGCTGACGGTCCCCGAGCGCCACGGGGGGGTCGGCCTCTCGCTCGCGGCGACCACCCAGGTGATCGCGGAGCTCGCCGGTCGCGACGGCTCGGTGGGCACGTGCGTGGGGCTGCACTCGGGGCTCGCTTTGCACGCCCTCCTGCACGGCGCCCGCCCCGCGCTCGCCGCGAAGTACCTGCCGGAGATCGCCGAGGGTCGGCGCATCTGCGCGTTCGCGGCGACCGAACCCGAGGCGGGGTCGGACATCGCCTCGGTCAAGACCACGCTCGTCGAGGTCGGTGGTCGCCTGCGCCTCTCGGGGAGCAAGTGCTACGTGACCAACGGCGGCCTCGCGGGCCTCGTCACGGTGCTCGCGCGGAGCCCCGGCCTGGGCGGCGCCAAGGCCGGCTACACGCTCGTTGCCGTGGATCCTCGCTGGCGCGGGGTAGTGCGCGGGCAAGAGGAACACAAGCTCGGCCTCAAGGGCTCGTCGACCATCACCATCGACTTCGACGACGTCGAGATCCCCGCCGATCACGTGCTCGGCGAGCCCTCGCAGGGCCTCGTGCACGCGCATGCGGCGCTCACCTGGGGCCGCACGCTCATGGCAGCGGGTTGCCTCGGTACGGCGCGCGCCGCGCTCGAGGACGTCTGGAAGCACGTCGAGAACCGCCGGCAGTTCGGGCGCCCGCTGGCCCGCTTCGCGCTGGTGCGCGCCTCGATCGCCGACCTGCGCGCGGAGGTGCTCACCATCGACCGCGTGATCCAGCGCGCGGTCGAGGCCGACGATCTCGCGCTGCCGTCGGTGATCGCCAAGATCGTCGCCTCCGAAGGCGCGCACGCGGTGGTGGATCGATCGATCCAGCTGATGGGCGGGGCCGGCTTCATGGAGGACGCGGGCATGGCCCGGCGCTTGCGCGACGTCCGCGTCACGCGCATCTTCGAGGGCGCCAACGACGTCCTCCGCCTCAGCCTCGCGAGCGACGCGCTCGGGTGGAAGCTCGCGCCCCTCGAGTCGCTGCGCGTCTCGGAGGCCATCGACCCGCGCATCGCAGCCCTCGTGACCACGCTCGGCGTGGTGCGCAAGACCTGGGGCTTCCGGCTCTTCGAGCGCCAGGAGCTGCAGGTGCACCTGGCCGACGCCATCGTCGGCCTGTACTGCGCGATCGCCTTGCAGCCGCGCGCGGGCGAGGCGCTCGACGACCTCGTCACGCACGCCATCGACCGTCAGCTGCGTCGGGTCGACGAGGCGCTCGCTCGAGCGAACACACCGGTGGACAAGGAACGCGACGCCCGCGTCGACCGCCTCGCGTCGAGCCTCACTTCACGTTGAACTTGTAGGGGATCTGGACCGTCTGCTCCTGGGTCGACGGGGCGAAGGCGAGCTTGCCGACGGCCGTCACCACGCACGCCTCGAAGGCCTTGGAGAACGCGTTCTCGGTGAGCTCCGCCTTGGAGACCTTGCCGGTCTTGTCGACGACCACCCGCAGTAGCATGGCGCCCGAGGCGCCCTTGGTCCTGCCCATCTCCTCGAGGAAGCAGGCCTTGACCGGTCCGCGCGTCTTGGCCGCGACGGCCCCGCCGACCTCGCCCGACACCGGTGCCGTGGGCTGGCCCGCGGATCCAGCGATGGCGGCGAGCTCTTCCTGATCCGGCAGGTCGGCCGACGGAGCGACCTTCTTCGCCTTCGGGGCCGGCGGCTCCGGGGTCGCCTCGTCGGCGGTCGGCTTGCGCGAACACGACAGGGCCAGGGCTGCGACCAGGAGCATCCACCGGGACATGCGCGGGAGGATACGACGGGTCACGGCGTCGGCACGAACGTCACGCCATCGCTGCGAAAACGCGCCAGATCCAGGTGGAAGTGGTTCGCGTGCAGCTTGTCGTAGAACGGCGTCAGCACGCTCGAGAACACCTCCTCGTCGTAGGCACGCCGCGCGACCGCGCGCAGGAACCCACCCTCCTTGGTCTTGGCGATGGCGGCCTTGGGCGCGAAGTGGTCGAGCACGCTCACCGTGGCCCCGCCCTCGAGCACGAGCTCCGCGACGTCGATCGCGTTCGCGTAGCTGTGCTCGCTGATCCACCCGGGATACGCGGCCATCTCGCGGCAGACGAACGTGCCGAGGTGGCGGACGTGCACGACGCGCTTGCCGAACGTGCGCTGCGCCTCCTCCTGCAAGATCGTCTCGAACCGCGCGATCGCGAGCGCCATCGAGCAGGTGACGAGCACGCTCGGAGACCAGGTGATCTTGGACGGGCTGCCGCGGTAGGTGACCACTTGCGGCGCGCCGCACGTGATCTTGCTCTTGGGCTGCACGTACGGCGTCAGCTTCTGCGGGAGGGAGGTGATCTTGCCGGCAGAGAGATCGGCCTCGCAGGTGGCGCGCGGCTCCGGTGGGCCGACCACGTCGTCGTCGGAGGGGTCGATGTTGGCGTAGGCGAACGGGCTCCGCGGCGGGGGCGGGCTGGCCACGCTCGACGCCGGACTCGACGGCGAGGCCGAGGGGACGATGGCGATCGGTTCGACGGGCGGCGGCGAACGCACCGTGGCCACGCATGCGACCACCCAGGCCGCGCAGGAAGCCAAGGTGGCGCGTCCCAGCATCCCCAATCGGACCCGGGGCGGTGGCAGATCTTGGAGGGTCACTTCGTGACGTCGGAGAACACCAGATCGCGCGGCGCCCAGCCACGCTCTCTCGCGAGGTCGAGCGGGTAGGGGCGGTGGACGAGCGCCACCCGCACGACCGGATCGGTGCACGTGGCGGCGAACTCGTGCGTCGTCGGCCACTCCGTGAAGGGGAGCAGGCGGTTGTCGCTCGCGACGTCGACCGCGAGGAAGTGGGGGACCATTCGCCGCCCGTCGGGCCCGACCATCACGCGCGCGAACGCGAAGCCAGACGCACCGGCCCACGAGCCGGCCACACCGTCCTTCGCGGGGAAGGCCGTGGGCTCCACGCGGTAGGCGAGATCTCCCTTGGGCAGGGGCGGATCGAACGTCGCGACGCCCGCCGTGACCGAGACGATCTTCGAGGTGCCGACGACTTCCTCGACCGGCAGGCCCTTGTCGGCGGTCGAGAACGTGCCGTCGCCGAAAGGCCCATATCCGGCGTAGTCCTGGAACTTGCCGGTGCGCCGCACCACGCGCACGAGATCGCCGACCTTGGCGCCGGTCCAGCGGGTCCAGTCGTCGCTGCTCGGCTTCTGGGCGAGGAAGCCGCCGAAGTCGGGCACCGCGTCGCCACCGGTGGCGACGAGCGGCGTGGTGCCGCAGCGGGCCTCCACGACCAGGATCAGCGCGCGCAGCGGGTCACCCGTGGGAATCGCGTGGCCCGCGCTCGTGTTCTTGGACTTCACTTTCACGGTGAGCTTGCCGGCGACGACCTCCTTGGTGACCGCGAGGCTCGTTCCAGCGAGCGCGGCGCCGATCGTGCGCGGGCCGTCGAACGCGTGCAGGCGCACGTGCCCGGGCAGCCTGCGCCACCCGCCCACCACGCCGATGCCACCGTCCCAGAACAGCTGCAGGTCGGCGCCGTTCCACACGAGCGAGTCCGCCGGCATGTGGCAGACCTGGCACGACACGCTCGGGCTCATCGGGCTCGCCTTCCATTCGCCGTAGGTGGTGTGGACCGGGAGGCGTCCGTCGGGCCAGCGCGTGGTCGGCACCGTGCCCGCGGCGACGAGCGCCGGCTGCGTGTGCTCGTGGCACCCTGCGCAGAGGTCCGCCGAGTCGAAGTGGTCGCGCTGCACGCTCCCCATGCGCGGATTGATCACGTCGGGCCAGGGGCCGAAGGTCAGCGGCGCGAACGGGCCGAGCGCTGGCGAGCCCTTCTCGGAGGGTCGCAGCAGCCGCAGGCGTCCGCCGACGCCGGCCGGCGCCGCGAGGTCGATCGACTCGGTGCGATGGCAGACGTCGCAGTGGACTCCGTACTCGTAGGCGTGGCCGCGGGCCTCGAGCAGGCTCCGGCCGCCGAGCTTGCCGTCGATGCCGGGAGCATGGCAGTCGGCGCAGGCCCCGAACTTGGTGGCGACCGTGTCGCAGGGGGCCGTCTTGCCACACGCGCCATCGAGCGCGGGGAGGACGCCATCGCCGAGGTAGCAGCGGTCGGCGGGGGTCCCCGTTCCGGGTGTCGTGCCGCTCCACCAGCGGCCTCCCGTGGCCTCGCAGGCCGCCTTGGTCGCGAACGCGGTCGCCGTCCCGGAGTAGAGGTCCTGGACGATCGGGTTCTTGGCCGAGGTGCGGTGAGCCGAGCCGATCCAGCTCGTCACCGCGGACACGTGGCAGTGCGCGCACTGGGAGCTGTCGCCGCGGCGCGTGGGCTCGCCCGGATCCTGGAATACATAAGCAGGGTTATCCGTTCGCGAGAACCGCGTCAGCGGGATGGTCAGCCCTCCCTTGTCGGGGACGAAGTTCCCGTGGATGCGTGCGTCGGGGTGCGAGGCCATCACGAACAGGTCGCCGGTGACCGAGCGATCGACCGTGATCACGGCCCGCCCCTTTTCGTCGGTCGTCCACTCGAGCGGGTTGCCGCCCTGGACGACCTTGGTCGCGGGCGAGGGCACCCCGTCGAGCGTCACGTCGACCACGAGCTCCTGGAAGCGCCCGGTGTCGAGCGCGTCGGAGGCGTCGGCCGCGTCGACCGAGGCGTCGGCCGGAGGCCCCACGGTGTCGCCGCAGCCGAGGAGCAGCCCGCACGTGAGGAGCAGGAGAGCCTCTCGGGTCATCGCAGTGCGAGCTCCTTGGACACGATGGCGATCGGTGGGCACTTGTCGGTGGCGGTCCACAAGTCGTGCAGCTTCTCGCCCCAGGCGTCGGTGCGATTGCCGGTCCTGAGAGCCTCGACGTAGTGCTTGGTGACCGTCTGGTAGAAGACCGTCACCTGGGCGAGGGTCGCGCCCGCGGGGAGTGCATAGTCGACTTCGGCCCAGTGCTGCCCGTCGACGTAGGGGAAGCCCACCGTCGGCGCGCCGGCGGCCGCGAAGGCCTTGCTGTCGAATCCGCGCGGCGGGATGCGCGTGTCCTTCACGATGGTGTCGGCGAGCGACATGTGCGTGGTCGCTCCACTCGGGTAGCCGGTGAGCGCCGCCGCGATCGGGCTCAGCCCGACGTGCATCTCGAACACGGTGGTCGACGCCTCGTCGAGCTCCGCGGTCACCGGATCGTAGGCGCCGTACGCCTTCAGGAGCGCGCCCTTGGCATCGAGCACCCGCACGGAGACCCACACCCGCCGGCCCTCGATGTGGCCGGTCGGCAGCTTGTGCCCCGACTCGTTGACCACCTTCACGCGGAGGCCCTTGGCGAGCTGCGAGAGCTCGAGCGAGGCCGCCTTCTTCACCATCGCCTCGGCCCGCGTCGCGCCGACCTCGAGCACCTCGGGGTCGAGCTCGAGGAACTCCTTGGCCGCGATGCGCAGGACCCACGCCGAGGCGCCCGCGAAGTCGTGCCGCGCGAGGTCGGGTCGCAGCGCCGAGAACGTGGCGCCCTTGGCAGCGGTGCGGGGCATGTGACAGTCCTGGCAGGTCGAGACGACCTTCCCGCCGTCGCCGCCGAAGCGGCCGGCCATGTCGACGCCGCCCTTGGCGAACGCGCTCAGACGCCACTCGGTGAAGGTGCGCTCGAGCGGGAACTGCGCCGCTGGATCGGCGTCCTTCGCGCGGGTCCCGAGCGTGTCGAAGGAGTAGGTGCCGTCGGCGTTGCGGATCGTGACCGGGTTGCCGACCTCGTGGCACGTGCCGCACATCTCGCTCGTCTTCAGGAAGTCGGACTTGCGCGTCGGGTGCGTGACGTCCCCGAGCTCGTAGGGGCCGCGCCAAACGCGGGTCGCGTCGAGCACGAACTGAGCGTTGCCGTAGTGCTTCGGTCGATCGACCAGCTTGGCGAGCAGGGGGGCGTCGTCGAGGCTGGTCGACTTCGGGTCGACCATGGCGTGGCAGAACGCGCAGTTCACACCGTCGGCGTCCACCGGGTCGAGCGCCTTCGGGTCGGCCGCGTGCCCCGTCGCGATCGAGACCGGCACGTGACACCGCAGGCAGAAGTAGCCGACGCCAGGGGCATCCTGGGTCGCGGTCGCCAGCTGCGCCTTGAACAGCGGGTCGCGCCCTGCGATCCCCATCAAGCTCCCCTCCCAGCCGTCGAAGGCCGCGGCGCCCTTCTCGACCTCGTGGCAGCTGGTGCAGGTCTCCGCGACGGGCATCGCCTTGCCGTCGAGGTCACCGATCTGGGTGCCGGGGACGTGGAAGTCTTCCATCGTCGTCGCGACCCCCAGGGACCCGTCGCGCCCCGCGTCGACGGCTGGCGGGGCAGGGCTGGACGTTCCACACGCCGACAGGAAGACCGCAAGCGGTACGCCAAGGTGCTCGCGGGGCGGCATCGATCCTCACTGTGGACCTCCCCCTGGCCGCGTTGATGACATCGGTCATGCACGCCCCACCCTGTCGACCAGAGGCCCGGACCGCCGGATCGAACTCTCGTGCGGTGAAGAACCCCTCCCCGCGAAAGGGCCGAGATCTTCCCACCCCGGGTTCGCGGCCCGATTGTTGCTGTCGGCGTCGACATGGCCCGCTTCGTCTCCACGCTGCTCGCGGTCACGTTGCTGTCGGTGCCGGCCCTCGCCCAGGCCGAGGCAGGGCCGCGCGGGAGGAGCGCGCGCAACACGCTCGACGCCGAGGTCGGCGGTGGGGGCCTCCTCTACTCCGTCGGCTACGAGCGCATGCTCCGGGACGATCTCGGCGTGCGGCTCGGCTTCGGCGCGTGGAGCACCAACAAAGTGGTCTTCGTCGAGGGCTCTGGCAACGCCAAGACACGGTTCGTCTCGCTGCCCGTCGGCGTGCGCTGGCTCCCCGTGCACGACGACCACCACGCGCTCGAGATCGGGGCGGGGGTCAACGCCCTCTGGTCGTCCGATGGTGGCGACATGTACCTCCTCTCCACGAAGGAGCGCGGGTTCACGCCGGTGGGCTTCGGCAGCGTCGGCTACCGCGCCCAGCCGTTCGACGGCGGCCCTGTCTTCCGCCTGGGGTTCGACCTGCTCGCCGCCAACCGGCTCGGCGAGCGCAACGGCTTCGGCGTGCAGCCCTGGTTCCACTTCGCTGCGGGCGGCGCCTTCTGAGGTCTACAATCCGGCGGGCATGTGTTGCTTCTCCCCCATCACGCCCATCGGCTGGATCGCGCGCCTCTTCCCGCCGCGCGTCCACGTCGCCGACACCAGCATCTTCGCGCGGGCGCTCCCCGGGGGTCAGCAGCTGCTGGCGTACTCGATGGAGCTCTCGGTGGCGGGCGAGGTCGCGATGCTGTTGCCGGTGCCGATCCGTCCCGAGCTCGGCGAGGCCGCGCTCGAGTTCGTGAGCCTCGCCGATCACCCCGCGTTCTTCGACGCGCTCCTCTCGCTGTTCGTGGTCATGCAACCCGCGGCGCGCAGCAAAGGTGGGCTCTCGCTCTCGATCTCGCTCCCGCAGCTCGTGGTGCACAAGGTCGGCGCCTTCGAGGCCTCGTTCGTCCCGAGCCCGCGCGACTTCGGTCGGCTCGACCCGCGCTTCCAGCTCCCATCGGAGATCTGGAGCGAACTCGGCGACTACGAGGACCACGGGTTCGCCGTGTTCCGCCTCGAGCCCGGGCGCAAGCAGCGCGTGCACCCCATGGCGTTCCGCTTCGCGAGCCGTGACCCGAGCCGCCTGTTCTTCCCGACGGTGCACGTGCACGACGGCCGCGTGAAGCCCACCGCGAAGTTCGATCACTGGCTCTACTACCAGGGCAAGGAGGGCCGCGATCAGGCGTCCTACTTCCCGCCGCGCCTCGACTACGCAGGGATGGTGGAGCCCGGCGCCACCGTGTTCCGTCGGCAGCTCCTCGGTCGCCTGCCCAACCAGGACACCTGGATCGAGGCCTGAGCCGTGGGCAAGCTCCGTCCGCCGATGCCCTGCGAGGCTTGTGGGCGTCCGATCGCCCAGGCGCTGCCGATCTGTCCGCTGTGTGGTCACCGTCGCGCGGGGTTCGTCCCGAAGGAGCTGCCGCCCGAGCCCGTCGCCAAGAAGGTGGACCCCCCGCGCGAGCTCCCCCGCGAAGCTCGCGCGCAGGTGCTCCTGATCGCCCACGCCGAGGCGGCGAAGTCGGTGGAGAAGGTGCGCAAGCTCGGCCTCGCGGAGCAGATCCTCACCGTGCTCGTGTGGCCCGCCATCGGCATCGGCATGGTCACGCTGTTCCCGTTCCTGCGGCGCATCGGCAAGGTCGACAGCTTCTGGGTCGTGGCCTCCGGGGTGCTCGCGCTCGCCTACCTCGGCCTTCGCGGCGGGGGCCTCTGGGCGGTGCTCTGCGCGATCCCGATCGTGGCCTGGGTGGCCCGCGCCGTGGTGCGCGCGGTCGCGAAGGCCAACGACGCGCGCCTCGTCTGACTGACCTTCGTCAGGGCGTCACGACCAGCGGCGCGCTACCTCGGAGGGGATGAAGTCGCTCCGCCTGCTCGGCGAGGCCCCCGCGCCCGCAGAGCCCGTCGCCGCCTGGCTCGCCAAGGGCTTCCGGCCGTTCTTCCTGCTCGCGGGTGGTTTCGCCGCGCTGCTCGTGCCGCTGTGGCTCGTGGTCCTCTCCGGGCGCGTCCGCGCCGACCACTACTTCGACGCCATGTCGTGGCACGCGCACGAGATGGTCTTCGGCTTCGCGCTCGCGGTCATCGCGGGCTTCCTGCTCACCGCGGTCGCCAACTGGACCGGTCGCGAGACCGCGATCGGCGGTCACCTCGGCGTGCTGGCCGGCCTGTTCGTCGCCGGCCGCGTCGCGATCTCCGCGGCGGCGGTGTTGCCGCGCCCGCTCGTCGCGGCCGTCGACCTCGCGTTCTTGCCCGCGCTCGCCTTCGCGATCGGCCGCCCGATCCTCGCCACCAGGAACCGGCGCAACTACCCGGTGCTCGCCATGGTCTCGGTGATGTTCCTCGCCGACCTCGCCATGCACCTCGACGTGCTCGGCGTGCTCCCGGGCGTCCGCCGCCGCGCGAGCCTCGTCGCCGTCGACGTCGTCACGCTGCTCGTCCTGTTCGTCGCCGCGCGCATCTTCCCGATGTTCACGCGCAACGCCACCAAGGTCGAAACCGTCCGCAACCAGCCCGCGCTCGACTGGGCCACGACGATCTCCATGGCCGCGCTCGTGCTCGCCGACGTCGTCTTCCCCGATCGCCCCATCGGCACCCTGCTCGCGGGCGTCACGGCCGCGCTCGCCGTGGCCCGGAGCTCGACCTGGGGCGCCCGACACACCGGCGCGGTCCCGCTCCTCTGGATCCTGCACGTCGGCCACGCCTTCGTGCCGCTCGGTCTCGCGCTGCGCGTCGGTGCCGCGCTCACCCCGGTGATCCCCGCCTCGTCGGCGCTCCACGCGCTCACCGCGGGCGCCATCGGCTGCACCACGCTCGGCATGATGGCGAGGGTCTCGCTCGGCCACACCGGCCGCCCCCTCACCCCCACCCGCGCGGTCGTCGTCTCGTTCGCGCTCGTCACCCTCGCCGCGCTCCTGCGCGTCGTCGGGCCGTTCCTCGGGCGCGGCTCCCTCGGCGTGCTGCACCTCGCGGGCACGCTGTTCGGCCTGGCCTTCGCCGTCTTCGTGGTCAGCCACTGGGAGTTGCTGACCACCCCGCGCACGGACGGCAAGCCGGGCTAGACTGCGACGCGATGTCCCTCGTGAAGCTCAAGCGTACGCGGCACGATCTGCGTGCGTTCTTGCCGACCTGTCGCGCCGAGATGGAGGCGCGGGGTTGGTCCGAGCTCGACGTCCTCCTCGTCAACGGCGACGCCTACGTCGACCACCCCTCGTTCGGCGCCGCGATCATCGGCCGCCGCCTCGAGGCCGCGGGCTTCAAGGTCGGCATCGTGTCGCAGCCGCGCTGGGAGACCACCGACGACCTGCTCGTGATGGGCCGCCCGCGCCTGTTCGTCGGCATCACGGCGGGCAACCTCGACAGCATGCTCAACCGCCTCACCGCGCAGAAGAAGCTGCGCAGCGAGGACCAGTACTCCCCCGACGGCGCCGTCGGCCTGCGCCCGAACCGCGCCAGCATGGTCTACGGCAACCTGTGCCGCCGCGCCTTCCCGGGGGTGCCGCTCGTGCTCGGGGGCATCGAGGCCTCGCTCCGGCGCATCGCGCACTACGACCACTGGGAAGACTCGGTCCGTCGCAGCATCCTGCTCGATTCCAAGGTCGATCTACTCATCTT
>JAEUKC010000457.1:0-9088 GCA_016794445.1 Myxococcales bacterium | reverse complement strand
TCGCGAACTGCTCCCTCGTGTTGCTCGCCGCCTGCTGCACCAGCGTCGTGGACTCGAGCAGCTTCCCCTTCAGCACGTTGTTCACGTAGACGAGCTTGTCCTGATCGCTCAGCTCGCCCTCGAACAGGGTGTTCACCTTCTCGATGATCTCGTCGAGGCGAGCCCGCTCCCTCTCCTGCACACTGCCGCCTCCGGCCTCGGTGAGGGGGTCGAGCTTCGGCTTGTCGCCGTCGCCGAGCTGCATGCTGGCCTTGCCGTGCCCCTTCAGCGTGTGGTGCGTGAGCCGAACCTTCGAGATGTCGATGGCCTCGCGCTCCCGGCCGAATTCCAGGAGCGGCAGGATCCGCTTGAAAAAGAGCGCTCTCTTCTCGATCGCCGTGCTCCCGTAGTCGAACATCTGCGACAGGAACGTGTAGATCCGGACGTACGCGCCCATGTCCCGCTTGAACAGGGCAAGGGCGTCGAGCTCTGCCCTCGCGTCCTTGATCGAGTTGGCGTCGGCCTTGTCGGTCGCCGACCTCAACGCCTCCTGGGCCACCTTGAACCGTCGGGTCAACCGATCGACCACGGGTTCGACCGCGGCCACGAGGTCGCTCTGTTTCGCCTTCGGGTCGAGCTCGACCAGCACGACCCGCTCGACCTCGTAGTCGTCGTAGTGGCCAGCGGCGTCGAGCTTCGCCCGCAGATCGTACACGAGGTTCGGATCCGTCGTCGCCGACAGCTCTGCCGTCGTGTAGTACGTCTTGAAGGCCTCGAGGACGTCGCCCGGCTCGTTCACGAAGTCGACGACGTAGGTCGTGTCCTTTCCGGGGTACGCGCGGTTCAACCGCGAGAGCGTCTGCACGGCCTGGATGCCGGCCAGCCGCTTGTCGACGTACATGCCGCAGAGAAGCGGCTGGTCGAACCCGGTCTGGAACTTGTTGGCGACGAGGAGCACCTGATACTCGCCGCCCTTGAAGGCTTCGCGGATGTCGCCTCCCTTGAGGTCCGGGTTGAGCGACCGGCTCTGCTCCGTGAACGGGTCCGGACCGGAGTCCTTGTCGATCACCTCGCCCGAGAAGGCCACGAGGGCGCCGATCTTGTAGCCCCGCTCCTTGATGTACTTCTTGATGGCGAGCTGCCACCGGACGGCCTCGATCCGGCTCGCCACGACGACCATCGCCTTGGCCTTCCCCTCGAGGAGCGGCGCAACGTGGGCCCGGTAGTGCTCGACTACGACCTGGACCTTCTGGGCGATGTTGTACGGGTGGAGCCGGACCCAGCCCATGATCTTCTTGAGGGCGGCGCTCTTCTCGACCTCCTTGTCGTCGATCTCCTTGCCGTCGTGGGCCAGCTTGAACGCGAGGCTGTACGGCGTGTAGTTCGCCAGGACGTCGAGGATGAACTTCTCCTCGATCGCCTGCCGCATCGAGTAGACGTGAAACGGGGTCGGCACGTTGTCGTCTGCGGGCTTGCGGGACGGGTCCGGCCGGGTGCCGAACAGCTCCATCGTCTTGTTCTTCGGGGTCGCAGTGAAGGCCACGAAGGTGATGCCCGAGTCATCCGCCCTCGCGGACATCTGTGCCGCCAGGAGGTCTTCGCTGCTGACCTCGCCCCCGTCCGCCAGCTCGGCAGCCTCGTCGGCCGAGAGGACCGCCTTGAGCTTCGAGGCCGCCTCGCCGCTCTGGGAGCTGTGGGCCTCGTCGGCGATCACGGCGAACCGCTTCCCCTGGGTGGCCGCCAACTGCCGTACGGCCTCGATGGCGAAGGGGAACGTCTGGATGGTGCAGACGACGATCTTCTTGTCGCCAGACAGGGCCTCGGCGAGCTTGCCGCTCTTGCTGCCTTCTTTGTTGGTGATGGTCGCCACCACGCCGGTGGTCCGCTCGAACTCGAAGATCGCGTCCTGGAGCTGCGAGTCGATGACGTTGCGGTCGGAGACGACCAGGATCGAGTCGAAGACCTTCTTGTGGTTGGCGTCGTGGAGCTCCGCGAGGAAGTGTGCCGTCCAGGCGATCGAGTTGGTCTTGCCCGAGCCGGCCGAGTGCTGGACGAGATACCTACCGCCGGGGCCATCGGTGAGCACGGCCGCCTGGAGCTTCCTCGTGACATCGAGCTGGTGGAAGCGGGGGAAGATGATCTGCTTGATCTGCTTCTTCTTGTCTCGTGTCGCGATAAGGTAGCGCCCGAGGATCTCCAGCCAGCTCTCGCGCTCCCAGATCCGCTCCCAAAGGTACGCCGTGCGATGGCCCCCAGCGGGGTTAACGGGATTGCCGGCACCGCAGTCGTTCCCTCCTGGGTTGCTCCCTTGGTTGAAGGGCAGGAAGACAGTCGCCGGGCCTTCGAGCTTCGTCACCATCTGGACTTCGAGGTTGCTCACCGCGAAGTGGACGAGCGCGCCGCTCGGGAACGAAAGCAGGGGTTCAGGGGCCTGCCCCTTCGGGTGGGGAAGTCGGTCGAGGCGGTACTGGTCGACGGCATCCGCGACGCTCTGCGTGAAGTCGGTCTTGAGCTCCACGGTGGCGACGGGGACGCCGTTGAGGAACAGGCCGAGATCGATGGCGTTCTCGTTGTGCAGGGAGTAACGCACCTGCCGGACGACCCGGAGGCGGTTCTTCTCGTAGCGGGCGAGGATGTCGGGGTTGATGGCGAGGGCCGGTTTGAATTCGGCGAGCTTGAGGGGTTGCTTGAGGCCCAGCAGCTCGATGCCGTGGCGCAGGACGTCGAGGGTACCCCGTTGGTCGAGCTGGTCGCGGAGGCGCTTCAGGAGCGTCTCGCCGGCTAGCGTGGCGTGGTTCTTCACCAACACTTGCCAGGCGGCCGGCTGCGTGGCCTGGACCCAGGCGAGGACGTCGGGCGAGAAGAGGGCCTTGTCCCGCTCGTACTTGGCCGCGTCGCCGCCCTCGTAGAGCCAGCCGTGCGTCGCGAGGTAGTCGCAGACCTCGGTCTCGAAGCTGACCTCTTTGTAGACGCTCATGCGGCCCTCCCGGCTACCTCACGGACATCGATCTGCCCGGTAACGAGGGCGGAGACGAGTGCGGTACGGCGCTCGTGTAGAAGGTCGATGGCACGCTTGGCTTCGACAGCGAGCTCGTCGAGGCGAGCCACTTCGCTTGCGACTCGTTCAAGGATGGCCCGTTGTTCCTCATGAGGGGGAACGGGGAGGACAACGTCCTTGAAGGACTCGTATCGAAAGCGCGGCGCACGTTCTCGTACCGAGGGGCAGATCACCAGGATGTAGTCACGCAACGCCATTAGACGAAGCACCAACGCGAAGTAGTTGTTGTCGAGCCCAGGCCGGACAGGTTCCAGCACGGAGTACTCCGGAGTGCATTTTCCAGTCGATTCCGACACGCCGATGGCGCCTGCGAAGGCGTCCATCCCGTGGATCACGAGGTCGCCTTTGCGCACCCGTTGATAGCCGACCTCAAGGATGGCGAGAGTAAAGCCATCGGTGCGCCGGTTCTCGCGGAGCGTCACTTGCCCATCGCGAAACGAGGTCACCACTCCGTCTCCGGCTTCGGGCTCGAGTTCCAGCTTTGAGTAGAGAAACTTGCCTCGCTCCAGCCGCCAACCGGCAGGAACAGCACCTAGCCACTCGACCCCCGATTCTTTTAACGGCACGCAGGGGTTCAGACCCTTGGTGACGGCATGGGAGATGACTGCCTGGCGTTTCTCCTTCAGCAGCTCGATGAGCCGCTGCTGCTCGGCCACGAGGGCGTCGATCTTGCCCGTCTCGCGGTCGAGAAAGGCGGCGATGACGATTTGTTCGGGGACAGGAGGGACGGGCAGCCGGGCACGCTTCAGATCGAAGATGTTGATGCCTCGCACGGCCGCTCCGAGGCTGCCGCTCGCAAGGTCGTCCCTCACCTCCGGCGCTAGCAACGCCCATCGTGCCCACCTGGACTGGACCCCATTCGCGATGGCAACTCTGGCAACGTCTTGAGTGATGTTCGCACCCTCAAGCTGAGCTGGGACGGGCTCACAGTCGCCGATGGAGCCTCGGATAGAATAAACGAGGTCACCTTCCCGAAGCCGGGCGCGTGCATACGGGGCTTCGATCTCTAGTGTCGTGCGAGCGGCCGACTCCAAATTCATTCGGGACGGCTTGACGTTTCCGCCCTTGAGAATCGGAATCCCTTCCCCAACATCTGGCCCTGGCAGCACGATGCCGTACATGATTGGGCGGTCCGGGTCCGTGAGCTTCTGCAGGGGAGCAACGCTCCAGTGTGCGGGCACCTGACCGAGCCACTCGACTCCGCTGTCCTTGTAGCTCTCGTACCTAGGGAAGGTCATTTCGTGAGCCCTGCGATCATCGTGAGGATGCGGTCCGTGACCTCCTTCAAGTCAGCGTCAATCTCGGCCAGCGGACGCGGCGGCTTGAAGACATAGAAATGCCGGTTGAACGGGATCTCGTAGCCGACCTTCGTCTTCTCGTCGTCGATCCAGGCATCCGCCGCGTGGGGCAGGACTTCCCGCTTGAAGTAGGTCTCCACGTCCTCCGAGAGGGGCACGTTCTCGGTGTCACGGAGGTCGGCGTCGGGGACTGGCTTGCCCTTGCTCTTGCCCGTCGCGCCAAGCACGGCCTTGCCGTGCTCGTCCCGCTCCGGGCGTTCGACCGTGATGGTCCGGTACCCGAAGTCCTCGTTCCTGAAGATCCGGCTGATCGGCACCCCGTCCCGCGTGACCTCCTCGAACGACCCGAAGATCCGGGTGATGTCGTCGATGTGCTCGGGGCCCAGCTCCTTGCGCTTGCTGCCGAGGCTCTTCCTCATCTTCTGGAAGAAGCCGCTTGCGTCGATGAGCTGGACCTTGCCCTTGCGGTGCGCCGGCTTCCGGTTGCTCACCACCCAGACGTACGTGCTGATGCCTGTGTTGTAGAACATGTCCGTGGGCAGGCCGATGATGGCCTCCACGAGGTCGTTCTCGAGCATGTAGCGCCGGATCTCGCTCTCGCCGGACCCCGCTCCGCCCGTGAACAGCGGAGAGCCGTTGAGGACGATGCCGAACCGGCTGCCGCCGTCCTTGGCGGGCTGCATCTTCGATACGAGGTGCAGCAGGAAGAGCAGCGAGCCGTCGCTCACGCGAGGCAGACCGGGACCGAAGCGGCCGTTGAACCCCTGCTGCTCGGCCTCCTTGCGGACCTCCTTCTCGATCTTCTTCCACTCGACCCCGAACGGTGGGTTCGACAGCATGTAGTCGAACCGCTTGCCCGGCAGGCCGTCCGCCGAGAGCGTGTTGCCGAAGATGATGTTCGCGATGTCCTGCCCCTTGATGAGCATGTCCGCCTTGCAGATGGCGTAGGACTCGGGGTTCAACTCCTGGCCGTACATCACGAGCCGGGAGCCGGGGTTCAGGGCGGTGAGGTGCTCGCCGGCCACGCTCAGCATGCCGCCGGTGCCGGCCGTCGGGTCGTAGAGGGAGCGGACGACGCCGGGCTTCACGAGGGCGTCGTCGTCCTCGATGAAGATCAGGTTCACCATGAGCCGGATGACTTCGCGCGGGGTGAAGTGCTCTCCGGCGGTCTCGTTCGAGAGTTCGGCGAACTTGCGGATCAGCTCCTCGAAGACGAGGCCCATCTCGGCGTTGCTGACGACCTCGGGGTGCAGGTCGATCCCTGCGAACTTCTCGGTCACGAGGTAGAGCAGGTTCGCCTTCGCGAGCTTGTCGATCTGCGTGTGGAACTCGAAGCTCTCGAAGATGTCCCGCACCGGAGCGGAGAAGCCCTGGATGTACGCCCGGAGGTTCTCCGCGATGTGGTCCTGGTCGCCCATCAGCTTCTTCAGGTCGAGCGGCGACGTGTTGAAGAAGAGCTGGCCCGCCTTCTTGAGCAAGAAGGGCTCGGGGTTCAGGCCGGCCTTCTCTCGGAGCGCCTTCTCCGCCAGGACGGCGGGCTTCGTACCTTCGAGCACGCAGTCGAGGCGTCGAAGGACGGTGAAGGGCAGGATGACCTTGCCGTACTCGGACTGCTTGTAGTCGCCCCGGAGGAGATCGGCGACGGACCAGAGGAAGGCGGAGAGGTTCGGACCGCCGGTGGCCGGCTGGCGTCGTTCTGCGGGCGTCGGTGCGGGGGGAGGGGCTGGTGCGACCGGGGCGGTGGCGACCTGCTCCCCACCGACGATGCGCTCGACGATGACGGACTTCTCCTTGCCAGAGTCGTCGAGCCCGAGGGCTCGGCACAGCTCCTTGAGGCGGTCCCGCGAGTACTCGGGGAGGATGGCGACGAGGGTCGCCTTCTTGGAGGTGTCGATCGCCTCCAGCAGCTTCTCTTTGACTCGGCGGTCTTCGACGGTCAGCTCGAACCGCTCGACTACTGCCTGCAGCTCGTCGCGGTGTAGATGGGCGAGGACGTCACGCTTCGTGGGCATCAGTGCGGGCGAGGATACACGGGGCCGACGATCTCGATCGCGCCGTTGAGGGGTGGCGCCAACGAACGCACGGCACGGCGCTGCCGCAGCTTCGCGTTCGAGGCTCCTCGAAGGCCGGCCGCCCCCCAAGGCCGTCGCTCAGGGAGCACGCGCGCAATACCCATGGCCGCTTGCGTCGAGCTCCGTCGATTTTCCGCGTTTGATCCGATGCCCGTGCTCTTGTGTGCGCCGGGAGGAACAAGCATGCGTGTCGTCGCCCTGGGCATCGCACTCGCGGTCGGCGGTTGTTCGACCGCCACATCCCTCGTCGTCAAGCCACCGGTCGTGAGCAAGTGCGAGGAAGCCGGCCTCAAGGGCTGCGACGATCTCGCCGATGGAATCATCCTCTACATCGAGGGCGACAAGAAGGAGGGCGAGAAGAAGCTGCGCGCGGGTGTCGCGAAGAACTCGAGCACCCGTGTCCGGCGCTACGCCGCTCGGCTCAAGGTCGTGGCGTCGCTCCCGCAGCTCGGCAGCTACGGCAAGGCCGTCGGCGAGGTCTGCGATCTCCTGGCGGACGAGACGGGGGGCGCGTTGGCGCCGGAGGAGGAGAAGGCCGCAAAGGCCGAGGCGAAGCCCAAGGGAGACGAAGCGAACGACGCGCGCGGGGTCGGCGCCACGGGCCTGCGCACCTCCACCGTCGTGCCGGCCGCGAATCCGCTGGCCTACACGTGCGCTCCCTTCGGCGCGATCTCCACGCCGCTGGGCGCTTCGCTGTGCCAGCAGGTGACGGTCGGGCCGCTGATCATCACGGACATCCAGGTCGGTGCCGGCTGCCCCAACGACCTTTTCCTCCTGGCCGGCAAGCCGAGCAAGCCCCGCTGGTTCGTGTTCGCACCCATGGGCGGCATCAGCATCCACGGCGCGAAGTTCGTCCTCAAGCCCGACGAGGCCCTCACCATCGGTGTTCGATCCACGAGCGAAGAGGGGTTCAAGAAGGACCCTGCCTGCAGCGTGACGTCGGCAGCGCAGGAGCCTTGACCTCAGGTGGACTCTCCGCCGAGCGAGGTGCGGCGGTCCACGCCTCGCGGTCAGCGCACAGTGCAGTGCTCGACTTCGAGCCAGGTGACGCCGGTCTTCTCGGGGTCCACCGCGCAGATCGGTAGAGGGCCGGCGCCATCGAGTTCCTGGCAAGAGAAGGTCAGCCTGAGGTGTCCTGTGGCATCGATGCGGACCTGACTGCTCGACCCCCTGTGTATCGGGCTGAGCCAGTATTCGTTGGTCACCCCGTCGCCGTTCCAGCGAACTCGCAGGTTGTTGATGTAAGCCCAATCCTCCGTCCACTCGAGATTGAACGAGGAAGGATTGATATCGACCGCGACGCGGAGGTTGCGACTGACATCCTCGACGACCACGGACGCCAACTTTTTCGAGGTGTCGATCACGCAGGAGACGGTCACTGCAACCGGTGCCGGCCTCGGCTCGAGCCAGCCACCAACCGCCGCCGGGCCATCGCCAATCTGGACGACCTTGCCGGCGACCGGACAAGCAAATGCCGAGTCCGGGCTCGTCGCAAAACTGACGATGCCACGCGCGCGTGGAGGGGGCGGGGGCGGGGCAGGCGGCTGCTCGACCGAAGAGCCGCAGGCGGCGGACAAACTCGGCGCGAGCAGAAGCACCAAGGAGAATCTTGCCCAACAAATCATGTACCAGTGCCTCTAAGTCGTCTCGCCGTTGTCGTCGAGCTTGCTTGCAGTCCATGAGATGGCTCGGCAAGGGCGACATGGTCGACGCCGACAAGCCGTCTTCTCGTGGAGCTTGGTTCCTGTGAGCAGGCCGAAGCCGGTGCTCGGACCGCTGCCACCGCCCGACCTGCCCTGCTGACGGGTTCGAGATCGAGGAGGCGGCTATCCCGTGTCGCCCGCACCGTCGTCGGGCGTCGAGCCAGCCTCGACGTCGGCCTCGACGTCCGCATCGACGTTGGCTTCCGCGGCCGCCCCATCAGCGTCGCTCGCGTCGACCGCGGTGTCGGGGCGACCTGCATCGGGCGGGCAGGCAAAGTGGCAGTTGTCGTCGACCGGCCAGCGCCACTCGCCCCATTGGCACTGCTGGCACACCGTGAAGGTCATCCGGCAGCACGTGTCGGTGTAGCAGGCGCCCTGTGTGCCCTCGATGCAGGGCGCGTCCGCCGCCATGCCCTCTTCGGACCGACACCCCGCGACTACGAGAACGATCGTGACGAGCCAACGCATGGCTCGATCATTGAAGCACATGTGTCGATGGGGCCGCCGCGACACGGACGATCGCGCGCTGCTCGCGCTCGGTCGCCGACGCGCGGGCAACTGTGTGGAATCCGCCGCGGACGCTCGGACGGCCCAGGCGCACTTCGCCGCCGGTCCAGGCGGCTATATTGAACGAAAGTCGATGCGATACATCGTGGCGATCCTGGCCCTCTCGGCAGCGGGCTGTGCGACCGGCAGCGCAGACGACCCGGTGCGCAACGACGCCTCGCTCGACACGGCGAACGACGCGGTCGCCGATGTCCCCTCGAGCGAGGAGGGAGGCGGCGACGGGGACGCGACCACCGACGCGGTCGCGGCCGACAGCCTCCTCGACAGCGCTCCTTCCGACAGCGGGTCCGACAGCGCCACCGTCGACAGCGGCGCGACGGACACCGATCCTCTCGACACGGGCGCCGTCGACACGGGCGCGCCCGACACCGGCGTGGTCGACACGGGCGCCGTCGACACCGGCTGCACCGC
>JAEUKC010000451.1:0-20931 GCA_016794445.1 Myxococcales bacterium | reverse complement strand
CCGCGTGGGCCCTCACGAGCAGCATGCCGCGCGACGACGGTCCGCGCGTGAAGGACGAGGCCAAGTTCTCCCCGACGATCGCGCCGACGCAGGGCGGCGCGACCTTCGGAGTGGCAGGGATGTTCTAGGCGCTCGCGGGCGGCCCAGACGGGCGCATCGCGTCGCGCACCTCACTTCACGCAGAGGCCGAGGCCGCCTTCGATGCCGCCGACCTTGGTGCACGTGCCGTAGTTGGTGCCGCCGACCGTGCAGGTGCCGTCGGCCGCGAAGCGACCGCCCGCGGCGCTCGCCCCCGGGTACGTCCAGCCCGTGGGCTTGGTGAGCCAGCAGAACAGGTAGCAGGTGGAGACGCCCGTGCCCGAGTCGGGCTTGGTGGTGAGCTCGGTGCAGAGCTGCGACTCACCGCAGTCGTTCGCGTACTTGCAGGTGATGGCCGGCTTGGTGCCGAGCGCGCCCGTGGGCTTGCTGCACTTGAACGCGTCGGGGGCCTCGCTGAAGAGGCACACCTGGTCGGCGGGGCAGTCGTACTTGAACGGGTTGCAGGCGTTGCTGTAGCTGCAGATGTGATAGATGGTCTTGCCCGCCGAGTCCGTCAGCGAGACGTTGCACTTGCCGGCCTTCGACGCGGCGGAGCTGCCGACGCAGACGCTGTTGTCGCCGGGGCAGCACGCGGGCGTGCACTTGCTGCTCTGACACTCGAGGCCGCGGTCACAGTCGCCGTCGCCCGTGCACGGGTCGCCCTTGGTGCCCGCGCCGATCGCGCGCGCAGCGCAGGCGTTGGAGGTGCCGTCGTAGGCGCAGGTCTGCGTGCCGGGGCAGTCCTGCTTGACGAGGTCGCACTTGTCGCCGGGGTGGGGATCGCAGCCACCGACGGGGCCGGTCTCCTTGGCATCGGACCCGGTACCCGTGTCGATCGTCGAGGTCTCGCCGGTGGGCGTCCCGGTGTCGACGCTGTCGTCGGTGACGACGCCGTCCGTCGTCGCCGTGTCCTTCTTGCCCGAGTCGACCTTGGGGGTGACCGTCGGATCCTCCGCGCCACCGCACGCGGCCATCCCGAGGACGGGGACGCACACGGCCGAAGCAAACAGGACCGACCAGAGCACACGGGAAGACGAACGCATGGCAGCCTCCAAAGAAGGAATGATCGAGTCTAGCCTGCGTGACGCCTTCGGTCACATTTCACTGCGTCGCTTTGCCCAGGACCGAACTGTGCGACGCCAGCGTCATGGTCCCTTCGCGTCGGCGGCGGGCGATCCGGCATCGGCCAGCTCGCTCGGCGCGGGCGCGAACGCCTTCGGAACGCCCGGCGGGTGCAGGTCCATCACCTTCTTCACCTGGTGATTCGTGACCGGCGTCTGCTGGACGGGGGCCTGCTGCGGGGCGGGCGGCGCGGGCACCACCTCTTCCTTCTTGCCGCTGCAGTCGGCGCAGCCAGGAGCGAACGAGGCGAGCACGAGCAAGATGGCGAGCGACCGCATGGGTTCCTTACAAAAAGGGACGACCCCCGTGCATCGCTGCACGAGGGTCGCACCCGCGACGGCCGATCAGGCCGGCGGGCGGCAGGTCTTGGCGGCGGTGCCGGCAGACTGCTCGCAGGTCCAGCCCGTGATGCCGCAATCCGCGTCCGCGGCGCAGTTCTTCACGCAGTAGCCGCCCATGCCGGCGGGGAGCTTGAAGGACGGGTCGTAGATGTCCTTGCCGTCCTTGTCCTTGGCGTTGAGCAGCGGGTCGCAGGTGAAGCCGGTGCCGCACTCCGCGTTGGCGGTGCCGAAGGCGACCGTCTTGCAGAGCGAGATGCACATACCACCGTCGGTGCCCGCGCCGGTCTTGCCGAAGCAGATGCAGTCGGCGGACGACGTGCCAGCGGTGGCCGCCGGGGTGCACTTGTCGCCGACCTTCTTGGCGTAGGAGAACTTGCAGTGGCTCTTGCCACCGGTCGCGTCGGCGACGCACTTGAAGCCGGGCGGCGGCTTCGTGAAGAGCTTGGAGCAGTCCGTGTCGGTGGTGCAGGTCTTCTCGACGCAGAAGTTCTGGAGCTCGTCGCACACCGAGTTGGTGGGGCAGTCGGCGTCGGTCGCGCAGCCGCTCTGGCAGGTGCCGTAGAGGGTGTTCTTCTTGGTGGTGCCGTCGGTGCCGAGCAGCTCGGGGTTGCAGGCGTTCTTGCCCGCGCACGCCTGGGTCACCTTGCCGGTGTCGTCGATGGCGCAGAACGCGTCGCAGATCGACGGGTTGGTGCCGCTCTTGGTGCAGAGGCCGGTGTCACCGTCGCAGAACGGGATGGTCGTGCCGTCGCCCATGTCGCAGGCGTCGCCGCCGCCGCCGTCGATCTGGATGCAGATCGCGGTCGGGTTGAGCGGGGAGATGATGTAGATCTTGTTGGTGCAGCGGCCGAGGCCGTTGCCGGTGACGTCGCAGTCCGTGTCGGAGGTGCAGGTCTTGCCCGTGGTCTTGTCCGCGACGGGAGGCGGCGGCTTGGTGTCGCCATCGACCACCGAGACATCGCCCGGCTTGCTGTCGATCGCGCCGTCGGTCTTCGTGTCCGCAACGCCCGAATCCTTGGCCGGGACGACCGGTTCCGGATCGCTCGAGCTACACGCGGCAACCCCGCCCACCGTCATCGAGAGGGCCGCGAGGACCCCGAGAACACGCTTCGTCATGACTGCTCCTCCAAGTTTCGGAAAGATCTGGTCCGGCCGAGCCCGGACGTCTGCTCGAGAAAGTTTCGCTGCGGGAGGATCCCGCCCAGGCCCTTCGGCAGCCCAAGTCGTCGGCGACCCGTCAGGCCAGCCCCCTACGCGAGTTGCGTGCCATCGTGACCGAGTGGTGTGGATGGCGGGGGATTCGGGGCCCGAGCTGCATGGCGGCGCGTGCCCAGATGGTCACGGGGGGTGTGACGCCCATGTCATGATCGAAGATCAGGACCGATGCGCCCCTGACGGTGAACCCGGATCGTGCGAACCGAGACGCCGCCCCAGAGACCCCTCCCTGGGGGCAGTGTGCTCCTAGGAAGGCGGCGGACGGTATGACCCCAGCACCGCCGCCGTCAACCCGATGTGTGCCGAAACTGTCACCCGGTCCGTGTGGGGCGGAATCCTCCACCGGAGCCTACCGCTTGACACGGCGCGACGACTGGGTAGCGTAGTCGGCCCTTACCAACACGCGGGAGTAGCTCAGTTGGTAGAGCATCAGCTTCCCAAGCTGAGGGTCGCGGGTTCGAGCCCCGTTTCCCGCTCTGAGAATTCGTAGGCGTCTAGCCAGCCCGGCTCACGCGGTCCGGCTCACGACGAGGCCGTAGGCGCGGCCGCGCGGCACGCCGAGCACCAGCGCGCACTCCACCTCGCCGGCGAGCACCCGCGCGCACGCGGCGACGAACGCGAAGCCTCCCACACCCTCGTGCCGGCCCGCGGCGCGCAGCACGTCGACGCGCGGCACCGCGGCCCACGCCGAACCCGCGAGGGCGGCGGCGATCTCCGCGTCGTCCTCCGCGACCACGATCGACGCCCGCTCCCCCGGAGGAGGCAACGCCGCCAGCACCGCCGCGCCGTCGACCCCTTGCGCCACCGCGAGCACCTCCACCTCGGAGCGCTCGCTGGTCAGCCGCGCGACCGCCGCGCCGTCGCTGCGCTCGCTCGGTCGCACGATCCCCTCGAGCGCGCGGAACTGGGGCGCGAGGCACGTCTCGGCGATCACGCTGGGGCCCTCGACGCTGCCGGCGCAGGCCGAGTCGGTGAGCCCCATCGCGATCCACTCCCACGCGGTGGCGAGCGCGGCCTCGCCGCTCGTCGAGAGATCGGCGACGGCCATGACCGGCCCTTGCAGCCCGAGGTAGATCGAGGCGTGCCCCGCGGGCGAGCTCGGCACGAGGTTGGGGAAATCGGCCGGCGGCGCGAGGCGCGGCCCCTTCTCGAACACGCGCGCGAGGAACGCCGCGCTGCCGTCCGGATCGCCGTACGCGGTGCCGAGGAACGCGCCGTCGGCGCGCACGGCGCCCGCCGCCGCGAGCGCCACCGTCGCGAGCCGCGCGTGACGATCGAAGCGCCGGCTCTTCGCCGGGTCGAGCCCCGACAGCGGATCGACCGGCGCGCCGGCCTCGCCGAGCAGGGCCAGGTTCTCGAGGCCCGACAGCGCGCCGAGTCGCGAGGCGGTGCCGAGGCCGCTCACGTACACGCTGCGACGGGCGACGGCGAGCGCGTCGACGCGGTCGGCGCGCGCGAGCGCGAGCACCGTGTCGACGCCCCCGAAACCGAACGAGTCGGAGAGCGCGACGTCGACGTCCGCGCGCTGCCGCGTGACGACGTGGCGCAGCGCCGCGCACTTCGGGTCGACCTGCTCGAGCCCCACCGTCGGGGGGAGCTCCCCGTCGCGCAGCGAAAGGGCGGTGAAGATCGCCTCGAGCGCGCCCGCCGCGGCGAGCGTGTGGCCGGTGACGGCCTTGGTGGACGAGACCCATGCGTGCTCGACGTGCGGGCCGAGCGCGGTGACGAGCGCACGGGTCTCCATCGCGTCGTTGAGCGGCGTCGCCGTACCGTGCGCGTTCACGTAGCCCACCTGCTCGGCGCGCAGGCCGGCCGAAGCGAGCGCGCGGCGCACGGCCTCGGCGGGCATCGCGCCGTCCTCGGCGGGGTTGGTGATGTGGTGCGCCTCGCTCGTGACACCCACGCCGACGACGGCGGCGTCGAAGCGTGCGCCGCGCGCCTGGGCCGCGGCCGGACGCTCGAGCACGCAGAAGCCCGCGCCCTCGCCGATGGAGAGCCCGCGCCGCCGCACGTCGAACGGGCGGCAGGGGTCGGGGTCGATCGCGGCGAGCGCGTTGAAGCCGGTGAACGTGAGCCGACACAGGCCGTCGGTGCCGCCGACGAGCACCGCGTCCACCTCGCCGAGCGCGAGCCACGAGAGCCCGATCGCGAAGGCGTTGGCCCCGCTCGAACACGCGGAGCACACCGTGCGCGCGCGCGTGAACGGGCCGAGCGCGACGGCGAGCCGATCGGCGGTGGCCGACAGCGGGTGCGCGATCATGTCGGGCGTGGGCTGCCGCGCGGTGGGGTCCGCGTGCATGCGCGCGAGGAGCTCCTCGGTCTCGAGCATGCCGCTCGTGGTGCCGCCGACGACGAGCCCGACGCGCGCCCGGCGCGGATCGAGGCCCGCCATGGCGAGCGCCTCGCGCGCCGCCTCGAAGGCCATCGCGTCGCTGCGCGACCACACCGAGCCGTCGACGGGGCTCGGGACGACGAGACCCTTCACCTCGGCCGCGAGGCTCGTGCGCTGCCCCGTGCCGTCGAACACGGTGAGCGGGCCGATGCCGCGCTCCCCGGCGAGCACGCGCGGCCAGGCCTCGGCGACCGAGCGGCCGACCGCGCACACGACGCCGAAGCCAGTGAGCGCGCCCGCCACTCGGAGACGCAGGCCGACGCCGCCCATCTCAACCCTTGGACGCGCCGCCGTGCTCGCGGACCCACGTGGCGAGCGCGGCCACCGAGGCGAACGCAACGCGGCCGCCGTCACCCTCGGGGATGCGCACGCCGTATTGCTCCTCGACGGCCATGGCCAGCTGGAGGGCGTCGAGCGAGTCGAGGCCGAGGCCCTCGCCGAACAGCGGCGCCGAGTCGACGATGCTGGCCGGGTCGCGGCCCTCGAGGTTCAGCTCGCGGACGATGAGGGATTTCAGCTCGGAAACAAGGAGATCGGACATGTGGATGGGCGTCGCGCCTGACCGGCTGGCAGTAGCATGCAGACCGCTTCGGGGAAACGTCCGTGTCTGGTAGGCTCCTCGGTCATGCGCGCCGCCCTCGTCGCCCTGCCGCTCCTCGCCGTGATGGCCCTCCCTCGTCTCGCCCTCGCCGAGGACGGCGACGAGCCCAAGAAGGCCGAAGAACCGAAGAAAGAGGAGGGCGAGAAGGAGCTGCACGGCAGCCAGGTCGCGTCGAGCCAGTGGCTGCCGATCTTCCTCGGCGCCGCCGCGGGCGTGACGATTGGTGCGCTGACGGGCACGGCCTTCGACGGCAACCAGCCGGCGGTCATCGGTCCCATCGCAGGCGGCGCGATCGGCGGCTTCACCGGCGGATCCGGGGGGGCCTGGCTCATCCGCGGCCTCCGCGAGCAGGACACGTCGCTCGCCGGCACCCTCACCGGCCTCGGCTTCGGCGCGGGCATCGGCGCGGTCCTCTGCGCCAACATCGACCCCAACGGCCGCGCGCTCGAGACCGTGGGCAAGTGGGGCTCGCTGGTCGTGTTGCCGCTGATGGGCGCGTTCGTCGGGCACCGCCTCGCGCTCGTCTGGGCGCGCCCCGCGAAGAAGGAGGACAAGGCCGCCGAGGGCACCGCGGCGTTCGTCCGCCCCACGGTGGTGCCCCTGTTCGCCAGGGGCGTGAGCGGCACCACGGGCGTGGCGTTCGGCGTCGACGGCGCGTTCTAGCCCTCGAACAGGCCGGCCTGCAGCGGCAAGGCCGCGCGCAGACGCTCGAGGAACCGACCGCGACGGACCTCCACGCAGCCGAGCGAGGCGAGGTGGTCGTTCATCACCTGGACGTCGAACAGCACGAAACCCCCTGCGCGCAGGCGATGGACGAGGTGGGCGAAGGCGACCTTCGACGCGTCCGTCCTCCGGTGGAACATGGACTCGCCCGCGAACAGACCGCCGATCGCGACGCCGTAGATGCCGCCGACCAGCTCGTCGGCCTCCCAGACCTCGACGCTGTGCGCCCACCCGAGCTCGTGGAGGCGGACGTAGCCCTCGACCAGCTCGGGGACGATCCACGTCCCGCCGTCGCGCTCTTCGCCGCAGGCGCGGATCACTTGACCGAAGGCCTCGTCCACCGAGACCCGGAACGGGCTCTTGCGCAGGGTTCGGCGCAGGGAGCGTGACCAGTGCGGCTCGGATTCGAGCGGGAAGACGGCGCGTGGGTCGGGGCTGCACCAGGGCACCAGGGTGCGGGACTGGGGCCAGGGGAAGATGCCCTGGCGGTAGGCAGCGAGCAGGGTCCCGGGGCTGAAGTCGACCCCCACCGCGAGGATTTCCCGGCTTCCGGCCCGTGACGGGTCGGGGAAGACGACGTGACTCGGGGGTGGCTCCGTGGGGCTGCGATGGAACATGAGCGCGGGCGTGGTGCAGGCTAGTATGAGTTCGATGCTTCGCGCTCGCTCCGTCGCTGCCGCCTTCTTCCTTGCCGCACTCTTGCCCGGCCTCGAGGTCGCGGGCTGCTTCAACCCGGGGGGAGAGTCCGAGACGCCCGCCGACGGCGGAGACGATGCCGCGATCGAGTCGGGGGGGGGCTGCGCGGGCGGAGGCACCAAGTGTGGCGACCTCTGCGTCGACACCTCGCGCAACCCGGTCCACTGCGGCGAGTGCAACAAGGCGTGCGCCGATGGCGAGCTGTGCTCGTTCGGCTCGTGCAACGGGTTCTGCAAGGGCGGCACCTTCGAGTGCAACAAGCTGTGCGTCGATCTCAAGGTCGACCCCAAGAACTGCGGCTCCTGCGGCAAGACGTGCCCCGCGGGCCAGGTGTGCTCCAACGGTGACTGCGGCCTCTCGTGCAGCGGCGGCTCCACCCAGTGCGGCGCGCTCTGCGTCGACGTGCAGAGCAACCCCGCGCACTGCGGCGGCTGCGACAAGCCGTGCGGCGCCGGCCTCGTCTGCACGGGCGGCGTGTGTCAGCTCGCGTGCGCGGGCGGCACCACCAAGTGCGGCGCGGTCTGCGTCGACGCCACCAAGGACCCGGCCAACTGCGGCGGTTGCGGCAAGGCGTGTGCGCTCGGCCAGGTGTGCGTCGGCAGCACCTGCCAGCTCGCGTGCGCGGGCGGCACCACCAAGTGCGGCGCGCTGTGCGTCGACCAGAACAAGGACCCGGCCAACTGCGGCGCGTGCGGCAAGGCCTGCGCCACCGGCCAGGTGTGCTCGGCGGGCACGTGCGCGCTCTCCTGCGTCGGCGGCTCCACCAAGTGCGGCTCGCTCTGCGTCGACACCAACAAGGACCCGGCCAACTGCGGCGTCTGCGGCAAGGCCTGCGCGGCCGGCGAGGTGTGCAGCGGCGGCACCTGTCAGCTCTCCTGCGTCGGCGGCTCCACCAAGTGCGGCTCACTGTGCGTCGACACCACCAAGGACCCGGCCAACTGCGGCGGGTGCGCCAAGGCGTGCACCGGCGGGCAGGTGTGCTCGGCGAGCGCGTGCGCGCTCACCTGCGTCGGCGGCTCGACCAAGTGCGGGTCCACCTGCGTCGACACCACCAAGGACCCGGCCAACTGCGGCACCTGCGGCAAGGCCTGTGGTACCGGCGAGGTGTGCAGCGGCAGCACCTGCGCGCTCAGCTGCGTCGGTGGCGCGACCAAGTGCGGCACCCTCTGCGTCGACACCAAGAACGACCCGACCAACTGCGGCACCTGCGGGAAGACCTGCGCGAGCGGCGAGGTCTGCAACGCGGGCACCTGCTCGCTGACCTGCAGTGGAGGCAGCAGCAAGTGCGGCTCGCTCTGCGTCGACACCAAGAACGACCCGACCAACTGCGGCGTCTGCGGCAAGGCCTGCGCCACCGGCGAGGTCTGCAGCGGCGGCACCTGCGCGCTCACCTGCGTCGGCGGCGCGACCAAGTGCGGCACCCTCTGCGTCGACACCAAGAACGACCCGACCAACTGCGGCGTCTGCGGGACGAACTGCGCCACCGGTGAGGTGTGCAGCGCCGGGACCTGCGCGCTGACCTGCAGCGGCGGCACCAAGAAGTGCGGCGCGATCTGCGCCGACACCAACAACGACCCGAAGAACTGCGGCGACTGCGCCAAGGCCTGCGCGGGCGACGAGACCTGCTCCGCGGGGAGCTGCTCGCTCCTCTGCGTCGGTGGCACGACCAAGTGCGGCACGCTCTGCGTCGACACCAAGAACGACCCGAAGAACTGCCTCGGCTGCGGCAACGTCTGCCCCACGCCGACCAACGCGGTGCCCATCTGCCTGCCGACGGGGTGCAGCTCGGTGTGCTCGCCCACCTTCGGCGACTGCAACGGGGACGCCACGGACGGTTGCGAGGTCGACTTCAAGACCAACGCGAGCCACTGTGGCAAGTGCTTCAACGTGTGCGGCGACGGCGGCACCTGCTCGGGCGGCACCTGTACCTGACGGCGCGCTGGATCAGGAGCGCAGGGACCGCACGCCGGCCTGGTGCACCTTGCCCGGGAGCGGGCGGCCGACGATCGACTCGGCGACCTTGCCGGCCTCCCAGAGGCGCTCGAGATCCACGCCCGTGCGGACGCCCATCCCGTGCAGGGTGAACACGAGGTCTTCGGTGGCGAGGTTGCCGGCCGCGCCGGGCGCGTAGGGGCACCCGCCGAGGCCGCCGACCGAGGCGTCGAAATCGCGGACGCCGCAGTCGAGGCCGACGATCACGTTGGCGAGCGCGGTGCCCCGCGTGTCGTGGAGGTGCAGCGCGATCTGCTCGGGCCGGAACTCGGCGAGGAACAGCTTCACGATGTCCCGCGTCTGCTTCGGGGTGCCGACGCCGATCGTGTCGCCGAGCGAGACCTGATAGCAGCCGAGCTCGACGAGCCGGTGGGCGACCGCGAGCCCGCGCCGCGGATCGATGGCGCCCTCGTACGGACAGCCCCACAGGCACGAGACGTAGCCGCGCACGGCGATCCCCGCCGCGCGGGCCCCGACGCACACGGGCTCGAAGACCGCGAGGGTCTCGTCGATGGTCTTGTTGACGTTCTTCTTGTTGTGGGTCTCGCTCGCCGAGACGAACATCCCGATCTCGCGGACGCCGCCCGCGATCGCGCGCTCGAGGCCCTTCTCGTTGGGGCAGAGCGCGCTGTAGACGACGGAGGGGTCGCGCTGATCGACGAGCGCGCAGAGATCGTCGGCGTCGGCGAGCTGCGGGACCCAGCGCGGCGAGACGAAGGAGGTCATCTCGATGCGGGCGAGGCCTGACACGGCGAGCGCGTCGAGCAGGCGCTTCTTCTTGGTGGTCGGGACGATCGCGGTCTCGTTCTGCAGGCCGTCGCGGGGCGACACCTCGTAGACGGAGACGCGATCCGGGAGGGACTCGAACATGGCGCTACTTGACCACGGGCTTGAGGATGGTCTTGCCGTCCTTGACGACGACGTCGAAGTCGATGGGCTTGCCGCCGCTCTTGGTCTTGAGCTTCTCGGTGGTGTCGCGCAGGTTCTTGGCGAGGGACTCGTAGGTGAGCCCGGCCGTGGATTCGCCGTTGTTGCGGCGGGCCTCGACGTACTTGGCGTAGACCTGGCGGAAATCGCCGCCGCCGACCACCGAAGCGGGTGCAGGAACCACGGGTGCGGTCGCCGGCCGGGCGGCAGGGCGCGAAGCCGGCACGGGCGCTGCCGGCTTCGGCGCGATCGGCGCGGCGCCAGCGGACGATCCCGTCGATCCCGCGGCTCCGGTGGAGGCCCGCGCGTCGGACGGGCGCGAGGGGCCGACGCCCTGCGTGGTCGTGCTCGGGAGCCTGGGCTCGGGGCGCGAGGCGCCGGCACCCGCCGGGCCACCGAGCGCCTCGTTCAGCATCGCGTCGAGGTCGTCGTCGTTGTGCACCTTGGCCGCGAGGATCTTGGGGACCGAGGCGGTGGGCGCGCGGGGCTTGGGCTCGGTGGTGGCGGCGCGCGGCTGGGTCACCGCGGTGCTCGACACCGCCGAGGCCACGACGGGCGCGGTGGTGGTGACGCCCTTGTTCGACGGCGACGGGGGAGGACTCGCGGGGAGCGGCGCGGGCTTGGACGGCGGCGGAGCGGGGCGCGCGGCGGCGACCGCCGTCGTCGGCGCGGCGAGCGAGGGAGCGACCGCGCCCGCGCGCGCGGGGAGGGGCGGACGCGCGGGTGGCGCAGCGGTGGCGGGCGCTCCGGTGGTCGGTGCCCCGGAGGCGGGTGCTGGTGCGGTCGGCAACGGCGCCGGTCCCCGCATGGTGCCGAGCGGCGACAGGATCGCCGGCGGACGCGACCCGGGTGGAGGAGGCGGCGCCGTGGAGATGCCGAGATCGTCTCCCGTCGCAGGGAGACTGGCGTCGTCGTCCATCAGATCGAGATCGACGTCGAACGTGTTGGCGTCGTCGAGCTCGATCGAGGGCGGCGCCTCGCGCGCGGCGTCCACCTTGGGCGTCGGATCCTCGCCGAAGCGCCGCTTCGCGCGCTGTACGTGGCGCTTGTACGTGCCGTTCTCGATCTCGCGCATGATGCGCATCCAGTACGAGTGGAACGTGCTGTAGCGCTGGATGATCGTCTGGAACTTGAAGCGGACGCCGGTGTTGCGGATCTTCTCGCGCCGCAGCACCCAGATGCGGCGGTCGACGTCCTTCTGGGGGACGGCCGGCGGGACCTTCTCGATCCCCATGAAGTACTGGTCGTAGAGGACGCGCAGGCGCTCGAGCCGGAGCTCCAGCTCGTCGACATGTTGCGACAGTTCCTCCGCGTCCACGTGGGAGAGCGATGGTAGCGCGAGTGGATTGAGGCGGGCGGAAAACGGAGCGATGCTCGAGCGATGCGCGTCAGCTTCCCCGTGCTCGGCCTCGTCACCGGCCTCGCCCTGCTCTCTTGCACGGACAAACCCAAGGCCGCCGCGCCGCCTCCGGCGAAGCTCGGGCCGATCGAGACCCCGGAGGACCTCCTCGGCACGCTGCTGGTCCGTGACGTCGGCGTCCTGACCGAGACCAACGCGGGGCTGCTCGGGACCAGCAACCCCCTGCCCGACATGCGCAAGGCGCCCAAGGGGGTGGGGGAGGCCGTGTCGGACCTCGATCTCCACGCGCCGATGGCGGTCGTCGTGCTCGGCGATCTGCGCAAGTCCGAGAGCTGGCACTTCGTGGCGGCCGGCAAGCTCCAGCACGCGCAGAAGACCAGAGAGAAGCTCGCGAGCCAGCAGAAGGGGACCGACAGTGCGGCGACCGGCACCACCGTGTTCGCGGTCGACAAGGGGGCCATCACGGTGCTCGGCGACTACCTCGTGTTCGGCGACACGGGCACCGCGCTCGACGCGGCCGGCCGCTTCACGGCGCGAGAGGCCGCCGACGGCACGCCTCCCCACGATCTGGTCCTGCACGTCTCGCTCGGCAAGTTCGCCGGTGCGCTGCGCAAGGACGCCGAGCAGAGCTGGAAGGAGAAGGGCAAGGACCCGGACCTCGGTTCGATCGAGCCCCTCGAGCGCATCCTGGTCGAGGCCATCGGCGATCTCGGCGACGTCGACGCGTGGACCGATCAAGACAAGGAGAACTGGTCGATGGAGGTGCGCGTCGGGGCGACGGGCAAGCTGTCCGATCTGCTCGCCGCGTACCCTTCGGCGCCCGTCACCTCGATGATGTCGCTCCCGAAGGCCAGCTCGGCCGGCCTGGTCCGTTTCCCCGACGCGATGGCCAAGGCGTGGGAGGGCGTCGATCCCGCGCAGAGCAAGTCGGCGTGGGGTTCGTTCGTGCGCTCGGTGGGCAACGAGCTCGCGTTCTCGTTCGCCGAGAAGGGCGCCAAGCCCGGCGACCCGTTCCGCGAGATCCTCCTGCGCCTCGAGCTCGCCGATGCCAAGGCCGGCAAGGCCGCGCTCCAGCAGCTGCTGAGTCAGGAGATCGGCAGCAAGCCCGACCGCAAGGTGGGTCGGGCGCCGTGGAGCAAGCAGGGCGCCGACGGAGAGACCCTGACCTGGACCGAGAACGGCGAAAAACACGAGGCGCGCTGGGCCATCAAGGCGCAGTACCTGTATTTCGACCTCCCTCTCACGGGCAAGCTGACCTTGCTCGACGCGGCGGTCGACCCGAACAGCAAGGCGCTGTTCCGCAACGATCCGCGCAGCAAGGTGTTCGAAGAGAAGCTCCCGAAGCAGGGGCTCGTCGCGGCCTACTACGGCGAGACCGACAAGGCGCCGAAGGCGAGCGAGCTCGGCGCCGTGGCCACGCTCGCCGGCGTGCGCCTCGGGGCGCTCGCGGTCGGCAAGGCGGGCATCACCGCGACCTTCACCGGGCCCGTCGCGGACCTCACGGCGCTCGCCTCGTCGTCGAGCGCACCAGCCGCTCCTTCGGCGAGCGCCGCGCCGCCCGCGTCCGCGGCCCCGAGCGGCAAGCCGAAGAAGCCCTGACGCAAATCCATCGGGATTGACGATGGAAGCCCGGCCCCGCACCTTCGGGGCATGGACGCCGCGGAGTTCGTCGAGCTGTTCCAGGACACGTACCTGCGCTTCCACCGGCGCGACGACAAGCGCAGCGAGCTGCACGGCGCGTCGCGCGCGGTGCTGATGCACCTCGCCACGACCGGCCCCCTCACCATCGGCGAGGCGAGCCACCACCTCGCGCGCGCCCAGTCGGTCGTCAGCGAGATCGTCGACGGCCTCGAGCACAAAGGGCTCCTCGAGCGGATGCGCGACCCGCGCGACAAGCGGCGCGTGCTGGTGTGGCTGACCGACGCGGGCCACGCCGCGCTCGCCCGCGACCGCGAGGTGCTCGAGCGCCCGTTCGTGGAGGCCGCGCTCGCCCGCATGACCGACGCCGATCGCGCGGCGCTGTTCACCGGGCTTCGTGCATTGCTGCACGCCGCCCCCCGACCCGAGGAGAAGCCCCATGACTGACAAGCACCCTTGCGAGAGCTGCGGCATGCCGATCGAGACCGGCCCCTACTGTCCCCACTGCATCGACGAGAAGACGGGCGCGCTGCAGGCGTTCGACGAGCGCTTCGAGCGCATGGTCTCGTGGCAACTGCGCAAGGATCCGACCGGATCGCGCGACGCCGCCGAGAAGGCGACGCTCGCGTACATGGCGAAGATGCCCGCGTGGAAGGACCACCCCCGCGTCCGCGGCTGAGCGAGGCGTGGACTCTGTGCTTGGCGTGCGCGATGCAGAGCGCGCGAAGCGAAGAGCGCAGAGAGCATGGGGCGTTCCAGCTTTCGCGACGCGCGGCGGTGCTTAGCTTGCTCCGTCATCATGCGTCCCTCCTCCGCCGTGTCGTCGCTGTTGTTCTTCCTCTCGCTCGTCGCGGGCATCGGGCTCGCTGCCGTCCTCGGCACGCCCCGTGATCCCGCGTCGTTCGTGCTGCCGATCGCGCTTGGATTCGTGGTCGGCACCCTGCTCGCCGCGTCGGTCAAGGTCGTGGCGCAGTGGGAGCGCATGATCGTGCTGCGCCTCGGCAAGTTCCAGTCGGTGTGCGAGCCCGGCCTGCGCCTGCTCGTGCCCGTCGTCGACACGCCGATCTACGTCGAGATGCGCGTGCAGAGCGTCGACGTCGCACGCCAGCAGGCCATCACCGAGGACAACGTCCCCGTGCTGCTCAACGGCGTCATCTTCTTCCGGGTGATCGACCCCGAGGCCGCGGCGCTGAAGGTCGAGAACTACCGCGTCGCCATCTTCCGCATGGCGCAGGCCACGATCCGCGACGCCGTCGGTCGCCTCACCCTCGACTCGCTGCTCTCCCACCAGGAGAAGCTCGAGGCCGAGCTCGCGCGCAGCGTCGAGGGCGCCGCCCGCGCCTGGGGTCTGCACGTCGAGGCCATCAAGCTCGAGGACATCGACGTCCCCGAGGAGCTCAAGAAGATGATGTCGCGCCAGGCGTCTTCGGAGCGCGAGAAGCGCGCGACGATCATCAAGGCCGACGGCGACCGGCAGGCGGCCGCCGCCCTCGCGGAGGCCGCGTCCACCATGGCGACTTCGCCCGGGGCCATGCAGCTCCGCATGCTCCAGACCCTGGACGGCCTCGGCCCCAACGCCTCCAACACGGTCGTGCTCGCCCTGCCGATGGAGCTCATCGACGTGGCCCGCGCCTACACCGCCGCACAGCACAAGTAGGTGAACGGAGCGAGCCAGGGAGAACAGATCGATCCACCCGGCCATGCGTCGAAACGCGCATGGTCGGGAAGGTCCCAAGCTCCGAGCGCGTTTCGGTTCGCAGTGTAGGAACTCCGATGGCACCTCCGTTGTCCTTGTCGAGTATGCGCCGTTGCCCCCACTGCGACGCCCCCCTCCCGGGAACCTCCGAGGCCTGCGCGAGCTGCTTCCGCAGCACCGCCGTGTGCGGCGGCTTCCGGCTCGGCGACGAGCTCGGCAAGGGCGGCCTCGGCACCGTCTACGCGGCGGAGAGCGAGTCGGGGCAGCGCGCCGCCGTCAAGGTGCTGCCTTTGTCCCCCCTCAACCCGGCCGCGGTGCACGAGGTGTTCCGCGACAGCGCGCGGCTCCTCGCCACCCTCCAGCACCCCAGTCTGCCTCGCGTGCTCGGGGTCGAGTCGCACACGCAACGCTCCTTCCTCGCCCTCGAGCGCCTCGACGGCGGCACCCTGGCGCAGCGGGTCATGGCCGGCGAGCGGTTCATCGGCTCTTCGCTGCGCGCGCTGCTCGACGATCTGCTCGCGGTCGTGCAGCACCTCCACGACGAGGAGATCCTCCACGGCGATCTCACCCCGCGCAACGTGATGTTCCGCGCGAACGATCGGCGTCCGGTCCTCATAGACTTCGACGGCATCGCCGCCGAGGGCGACGCGCGATACCCCACCCTCGTCGTCACGCCGGGGTACACGGCGCCCGAGCAGCGGGCGGGCGAGGTCTCCATCGAGGCCGATCTCTATGGGGTCGGCGCCACCGCCTACTACGCCGCCACGGGGCGCTCGCCCAACTCGCTCGACCGGCACGGCGGGCGGCCCGATCTCGGGCACGTGCGCGCCGACGCCGTCACCAAGGCCGTGCTCGCCGCGCTCCTCCACCTCGATCCGGCCCGGCGTCCGCGCTCGGCCGAGCTCGCGCAGCGGCTGCTCACGAGCGAACAGGAGCCGCTCGAGCTCCCGGCCGCGCCGCCGGCGGTGACGCGCACCCAAGGCCTACTGGGCCCCCGCAGGCCGCTCGTGCTCACGCTCGTGGCCGCGGCGCTCGCCGCCGTGGTCGGGATCACCGTCGCCTCGCAGGCCGCGTCGATCCGCAGCGCGCCGAGCCCCGCGAGCTCGGTGCACTCCATACACTGAACCCAGCAGGGTCCACTGAACCCCGCTTCAGCGACGGCTGTCGAAGAAGTCGCCGCGGGCGGTGGTGATGAGCTTCCGCATCTTCTCGAGCGCGTCGAACATGCGCTTGCGGGCGGCCTGCTCGCTGATCTCGAACACCTCGGCGATCTCCTTGTAGGAGGCCTCTTGTTCGAAGCGCATCTCGAGGAGCGCGCGGGTCTCCTCGCCGAGCGTGTCGAGGATGCTGCGCAGCGTGCCGAGGTCTTCGGCCTGGCGGAGGCCGGTGACCGGCCCGATCGCGTCGGCGATCCAGCGGGAGTCGCTGACGGCGGAGAGCGGCATGCCCTGGCGGGCCACCGCCGCATCGAGCGCCTTGTGCCGCGCGATCCCGAACAGCCACGTGCGGAACGTGCTCTGCCCGGAGAAGTCCTTGGCGCGCTCGGCGGCGACGGCGAGCGCGGTCTGCGCCACGTCTTCGGCGGTGACCTCGTCGCTCACGAAGGCCAGGCAGAAGCGGACGAGCGGCGTGCGGTAGTGCTCGGCGGCGAGCCGGAGCGCGGTGCGGACGTCTTGCTTGTCGAGCGCGGCGCGGATGGCCTGCTCGACCGGCGGCGGAGGCGGGACGCTCTTGCCGGTGTCGAGCTCGTCCAGCGGGTCCATGGTCGCCGCCCGCTCCAGGCCAGCGCTCAGGCCCGACCCTGGGATCGACGAACCCGGGATCGACGAACCGGGGGTCGGCGTGGCGATCGCGGACACGGTCGAGGTCTCGGGGGGCTTCGGGGGAGCCGTCTTCTCGGATGGAGCCGACATGGAACGAGGAGCATATCAGGTTCGAGCACTGGAGCGTCGTCCACGCTAAGCTCCTCGGCGAATGGGTGTACTGCTCTCGATCCTCGGGCTCGGCCTCCTGATGGCGGTCCACGAGGCCGGACACTTCGCGGTCGCGCGGTTGTTCGGCATGCGTGTGCTGCGGTTCTCGATCGGCTTCGGTCCGGTGCTGTACTCGAAGAAGCCGGAGGGCTCGGACACCACCTACCAGATCGGCCTCCTGCCGTTCCTCGCGTACGTGCAGATCGCGGGCATGAACCCGCACGAGGAGATCGAGCCCGACGACAAGGGGAGCTACGCGAACGCCTCCTGGCTCGGCCGGTTCCTGACCATCCTCGCCGGGCCGCTCGCCAACTACCTGTTCGCGGTCCTCGCGTTCTTCGCACTCACCATGAGCCTCGGGATCGGCGACGGCAAGATCGACGGGATGAAGGTCGGGTACATCGTCCCCCAGGCCGCGGCCGAGGGGAAGATCCTGGCCGGCGACGAGATCCGCAAGGTCGCGGGCAAAGAGGTCCACGACTGGATGGAGATGAAGAAGGTCATCTCCGAGAACGCGGGCAAGAACATCGAGGTGCTGGTCGATCGCAACGGAGCGCTCGTGCCCCTCGCCGTCACGCCGTCGCAGGAGGGCCGCATCGGCATCGTGGCCAAGGAGACGCGGCGCAGGGTCGGCGTCGGAGAGGCCACCAAGCTCGCCCTCGTCGAGCCGCCCAAGAGCGCGGCGCGCATGGTGGTGGGCCTCGCGCGGGTGATCAGCCGCAAGGACAAGGCCGATCTCAAGGGCCCCGTCGGCATCGTCGACGAGGCGCGCGAGCAGTACCGCCAGGGCGTGTACGAGTTCGTGGGCCTGTTCATCCTGCTGTCGATCTACCTCTGCGTGTTCAACCTCATCCCGTTCCCGGCCCTCGACGGCGGGCGCATCGCGTTCCTCGTCTACGAGTTCATCTCGCGGCGCCGGCCCGACGCCAAGATCGAGGCGCGCGTGCACCTCGTCGGCATCCTCACCCTGCTCACCCTGTTCCTGCCGCTGTTCTTCATCGAGATCGGCAAGAAGATCCTCGGCCTGTTCATGAAGGGGTAGGTTCGCCCTTCACCGCTGGAGACCACCCGTGAGCGCACGCGACGACATCCGCCTCGACTTCGATCGGGGCAGCCGGATCGGCATCGCCGAGGCCATCCTCTGCGCCGGCAAGACCGACGACCACCTCGCCGAGATCTTCGACCAGGCCGCGGCCCGCGACGTCGCCTTCCTCTGCACGCGCATGACCGAGGAGCAACACGCCGCGCTCCCCGAGCGCCACCGCGACCGCGTCGACTACGACCTGGTCTCGCGCACCGCGTTCTTCGGCGCGCCGAGCCCCCTGCCCGACACCGCCCCCCGCATCTGCGTCGTCTCCGCGGGCACCTCCGACGCGCGGGTCGCGCGCGAGGCGGCGCGCACGCTGCGCTTCTACGGCGAGCCGGTCACCGCCATCGCCGACGTCGGGGTCGCGGGGCTGCATCGCCTGCTCGACCGCGTCGACGAGATCCGTCGGCACCAGGTCGTCATCGCCGTCGCCGGGATGGACGCCGCCCTGCCCACGGTGCTGGGTGGCCTGGTCGCGTGCGCGATCGTGGGCGTGCCCACCTCCACCGGCTACGGCGCGGCGCGCGGAGGCGAGACGGCGCTGTCGGCCATGCTGGCGAGCTGCACGAGCGGACTCTTCGTCGTCAACATCGACAATGGTTTCGGCGCGGCCTGCGGGGCCCTGCGGCTCGTGCACACCGTCGGAAGAGCAACCTGAAGCGCGAGGCGTCAGGGGGTTGTGGCGCCGGCCTGGACGGGCGTAAATCGCGCCCATGCGGAAGCTCACTCTCCTCGTCGCCTTGTCCGTCGTCTGCAGCGCCGCGGCCTGCACCAAGAAGGCCGATCCGCCCACCGAGTCCAAGAAGAAGGACAAGGACAAGGACGACGACGACAAGGGCAGCACCAAGAAGAAGAAGAAGGGCGACGACAAGGCCGACAAGGGCGACGAAGAAGAGGCGCCCAAGAAGGGCAAGGGCGGCGCCGGCTGCAAGCTCCCCGAGAGCGGCAGCACCATCAGCGCGGACTGGACCTTCTCCAAGGGCTGCAGCCTCGTCGTCAAGGAGAACCTCCACGTGACCGAGGGCGCGGTCCTCACCCTGGAGCCCGGGGTCACGCTCAAGTTCGAGACCAACGTCGTGGTGTGGGTCGACTACGGCAAGATCGTCGCCAAGGGCACCGAAGACGAGCCCATCACGCTGACGTCCAACAACAAGTCCCCGGCCAAGGGCGACTGGACCGGCGTACGCCTCGCCGAGAAGACTTCGGCCGGCACGGTCTTCGACCACGTGAAGTTCGACTACACGGGCCACGACGACAACGGCAAGGCCGCGATCGCCTTCTACGGACACGTGAGCCCGGGCCGCGTGGCGATCACCAACAGCACGTTCGCGCACGCCGAGGACGGTGTCCTCAACGACAGCGAGGACAGCGCCTTCGCCAAGCTCGAGGGCAACGACTTCAAGGGCGTCGAGGGCACCGCCATCACCGTCCACGCGAGCGGGATGGGGAGCCTCGGCAAGAACAAGCTCGGCGGAAAGCCCATCCACACCCACGGGACCATCAAGGCCTCGCAGAACTGGCCCGAGGTCGACGGTCCCATCGTGGTCGACGCCAACATCGAGGTGAACGGCGACAAGTCGGCGGCGATCGTGAAGATCGCCGACAAGACCACCGTCAAGTTCACCGCCAGCGTCCACGTGTGGATCGGCGGGGGCAACGGCGGCGGCGTGCAGGCCAAGGAGGTCACCTTCACGAGCGCCAACGCGACCGCGGCCGCCGGCGACTGGTCGGGGTTCATCCTCGACAAGAAGACCACCAACCTCAAGCTCGAGGACTGCGTGTTCAAGTACGCCGGCCACGACGACAACGGCGTCGGCGCGATCCGCTGGTACGGCGTGACCGCGAAGGAGATCGAGGGCGGCGTCACCATCACCGGCTGCACGTTCGAGCACATCACCGGGCCCGCGTTCCTCGAGGACGGCGACAAGAAGTGCGGCAAGGTCGGGGAGCCCGCGGCCAAGAACAAGAGCGTCGGCGGCAAGCTCTGCGGCCCCGCATGATCACCGTCGAGTTCGTCGGGGCGGCGCAGACCGTCACCGGCTCCATGCACCTCGTGCACACCCCGCACGCGACGGTGCTGCTCGATTGCGGGCTCTACCAGGGGCGGCGCCGTGAATCGATCGAGCGCAACAAGAACCTGCCCCTCGATCCGCAGAAGATCGACGCGGTGGTGCTCTCGCACGCGCACATCGACCACTCGGGCGCGCTGCCGCTGCTGGTGGGCAACGGGTACCAGGGGGACATCTACACGACCCCGGCCACCCGCGACCTCTGCGCCGCCATGCTCGAGGACGCGGCCATGATCCAGGCCGCCGACGCGCGACACATCAACAAGATGATCGACCGCGACAACGTGGACATGGACCGGGTCGACCCGCTCTACACCGCGGTCGAGGTGGAGCGCACCCTCGGGCAGACCACCTGCGTACCCTACCACCGCGTGCACACCATCGCCGAGGGCGTGCGGCTCACGTTCTTCGACGCGGGGCACGTGCTCGGCAGCGCGATCGTCGTGCTCGACGTGGACGACGAGGGCACCTGGAAGCGGCTGTGCTTCACCGGCGATCTCGGCCGCAAGAACATGCCGATCCTGCGCGACCCCGAGGTCCCCGATCGCGTCGACGCGCTCATCACCGAGAGCACCTACGGCGACCGCTTCCACGCGCCGATCCAGGAGATGGGCGACGAGCTCGCCGAGGTCATCCGGCGCACCTACCAGCGGGGCGGCAAGGTGATCATCCCCGCGTTCGCGCTCGAGCGCGCCCAGGAGCTCGTGTTCGCGCTGAAGAAGGCCGAGCTCGAGGGCAAGATCCCTCGCCTCCCGGTCTACGTGGACTCACCGCTCACGGTGAAGGTGACCGACGTCTTCCGGCTGCACCCCGAGTGCTACGACGAGGAGAGCCGAGCGCTCCTGCGGCGCGACTCACCGTTCGACTTCCCCACCCTCGAGTACGTGGCCGACAAGGAGGAGAGCGTGCGCATCGACGCCGACCCTTCCCCCTGCGTCATCATCAGCGCGAGCGGCATGTGCGAGTCGGGCCGCGTGCTCCACCACCTCAAGGCCACCATCGAGGACGACCGCAACACGGT
>JAEUKC010000440.1:0-61840 GCA_016794445.1 Myxococcales bacterium | reverse complement strand
CCTCGGCAAGTTCATCACCCGCCACGAGCGCGCGGGCGGGCTCGTCGCGTTCCAGGACATGGGCTCGACGCCGTACCACGCGCCCGACGTCGACTTCCTCGACTTCATCGGCCTCACCGACGGCACGGTCGCGCGCGCCCGCCACGCCTACGGCCTGCACGCCTTCATCGCCAGCGACGAGGGCGGCAACCGCTTCAAGTACAACGCCGAGATGCGGGAGTACTTCTGGCGCCGCAACCCCGAGTGGGCGATCCTCACCGTGTACCCGCCGCGCGACCAGGAGCAGGCGATCGCCGAACGCTTCGGCCGCGACCCGACCCCGGCCTCGATCGGCAACGCCTACGCCAACAACAGCTTCCAGTTCGGCATCTGGGAGGACCCGCGCTTCCACGCCGGCTACGTGCACGTGCGCACGTGGCAGCGATCGCGCGGCTACTACCTGTCGCTGTTCCGCCGCAAGGACCTCTGGGACCAGACCCCGGGCGAGGTGGTCTTCGACCAGCCGCCGCCCGGCGTGACCGGCGTGAAGGCCACCTTCGACGAGGGCCTCGAGCTGCTCGGCGGCACGCTCGATCCGCAGAACCCGATCCAGCGCCACGAGTTCTTCGTGACCACCTGGTGGAAGCTGCCCGGGCCGCTCGGCAAGGACGTGCTCTTCTTCCTGCACGTCGCCAAGGAGGGCTACCAGGCGCCGATGGACCACGTCCCCGGCGACTCGATGTACCCCGCCGATCGCTGGCAGAAGGGCCAGATCCTCGAAGATCGCGTGCTCTTCCAGCTGCCCATCAACATGAAGCCCGGCACGTACAGCGTGTACATCGGCGCCTATCGCAAGAACGGCGACCGCTTCAAGGTCCTCACCGGCCCGAACGACGGCCAGCACCGGGTGCTCGTCGGCACCGTCGAGGTGCGGCCCCTGCGGCCGTTCTTCCATCAGCTGATCCCACCGACGGTGCCGGAGAAGATGCGCAAGTACCCGGAGCGGATCCTCGACGGGAGGAAGCACTGATGCGCCCGTTCTGGTCCCTCGTGTTCGTCACCCTCGTGGGCTGCGGCAACGGCTGCCGCAAGCCCGAGCCCACGGTCGCCACTGCGTCGTCGACGTCGGCGAGCGCGAAGCCCAGCGCCTCGGCCGCGGCGGACGCGATGGACGTCACCGCCCGCAGCAAGGCGGTGCTGGCGGCGCTCAAGGCGAAGGACGTCACGACCCTCGCCACCTACGTGCACCCGACCAAGGGCGTGCGCTTCTCGCCGTACGGTTACATCGAGACCGAGGGCGGCGTGGTGCTCAAGCCCGCCGAGCTCGCGCCCGCGATGACCGACGCCAAGAAGCTCACCTTCGGCGCCTACGACGGCAGCGGCCAGCCCATCGAGCTGAGCCTCGGCGAGTACTGGGCCGAGTTCGTGTGGGACGTGGACTTCACGGCCGGCAAGCTGGTCCTCGATCCGAAGGAGGCGCACGGCAACACCGTGCCGAACCACCGCGACGTCTACCCGACGGGGCAGGCGGTCGAGCTGTTCCTCGACGGCAACGACCCGGAGCACGACGGCATGGACTGGCGCGCGCTGCGCCTGGTGTTCGAGGCCCACGAGGGCGCGCTGAAGCTCGTGGCGATCGTCCACGACCAGTGGACGATCTAGTCCGGCCCTCTTTCTCCGGCCTGCGGCCGGGTTTCGCGCCCATTGGGGCGCGTCCCGAGCGAAACTGTTTCGCTCGGGTCCCGGGTGACCCGACCGTCTTGTGGGGGCGCGTCCCGAGCGAACTGTTTCGCTCGGGTCCCGGGTGGCCCGACCGTTGTTTCTCTGCGACCACGCGAGACGCGTGGGCCGGTGCGACCTTGTACAAACATGGTACAACGGGGTGACCGATGAACGTCGAGGTTGCGCCGGGGTTCGCGGTCCAGGTCGAAGAGGACACGCCGAACCACTGGGTCGGTGCGTGGGGCGACCTCGTGCTGGTCTTCGCGTTCGTGGGCTCGAGCGACGACGTGGCCCACGTGTTCACGGCGGCCCGCATCGTCGAGGACCGCGCCCGCGTGGCGGGCAAGGCGAAGGTGTTGTTCGTGCTGCCGCCTCGTCACGCGCGGCCTCCGTCGGCGCGGGTGCGGAGCGCGATCCTGCAGGTGTCGCGTCGGCTCGCGAAGCAGACCGCGCGGCTCTCGGTCGTGGTCGCGGGCGAGGGCTTCGGGGCGGCGGTCCACCGCGGCGCCGTCACCGGCGTGTTCAGCCTCTTCCGGCCCGATCTGCCGATCAAGATCGCGACCGACTTCCGCGACGGCCTCCGGTTCCTGCTCGGGGAAGACCACACCGCGATCGAACCGCTGGTGGGCCTTTGCGAGCAGCGCGTCGCTCTCCGCGCGTGAGCTTGCGAGGAAGCTGCGTGCACCGTAAGGAGGTGCATGCCGCGTGTCGTTGCTCTCGTCGCGCTCGTCGTCGTGGGGAGCGCAGTGCGAGCGCACGCGTGTGACGTCGAGGGGCCGAGCACCCCCGGCGTCGCGCCCGCGACCGTCGTCGTACCAACCGGGTTCGTCGGCTTCCGCATCGGGCCGACCTTCGGCCTCCTCGTCGGCGCCGAGCTCACCGGCGCGCGCATCGGCCCGCGCGCGAGCTACGGAGGCTACGGGCGCATCTTCGCGATCGACTCGCCGCGCGGCAGCACGTGGGACGTGGAAGCAGGCTTCGCGGGCGGTCCGTCGTTCGAGGCGGAGGCGTGCGCCGGACGGAGGGTCGCCTTCGCGCGCGTGGGCCTCGGTCTCCGTGGCCCGCTCGACGCCCCCGACCGCACGTTCGCGGCGCGCGTCTCCACGATGGGCGCCGCGTTCTTCGCCGGCTTCCTCGGCCTCTCGATCCCGCTCGGTCGCGGGTTCTCGCCCGAGCTCTCCGTCGGCGTGGGCCTCGGGGTGCCCATCGAGGTGCACTAGGGCGAGGTGCTACCTTCCGTGGCCATGAGGGCGGCAACGTCGAGCGATCCCACCCCGAACGCGCCCGCGGTCGAGCAAGTACGCCGCGACCCCGCCACGATGATCGGCGAGATCCTCGCCTCTCCGAGGGCACCGAGCGGCTCGATCGCGGCGTGAAGATGCGCATCTACCGCCGCGAGGGCGTGCGGCACGTGTGGCTCCCGAGGCCGAGCCTCGAGACGCTCGAAGTGTATCGACTGGACGCTGGTCGCTGGACTCTGCTCGACACGTTCGAGGGCGACGCGGTGGTGCATGCGGAACCTTTCGAGGCGCTCCCGCTGGCGCTCGGCGCCCTGTTCGCGAAGTGAAGCAATCCAGACTCGAGGCGATTCAGACCCCGCGCGCCGCCGCCGGCCACACGTGCTTGTGCACCTGCAGCTGGAAGCGCGCCGGCACGCGGTCCTCGAGCATCCAGGCGACGAGATCCTTCGGATCGAGCGACCCGAACACCGCCGAGAGCAGCACGTGGCCCGCGCGCGCGGCGAGGTCGTGCTCGCGGATCACCGCGCGCGCCCACTCGTAGTCCGCGCGATCGGCGAGCACGAACTTCACCTCGTCGCGCTTGCCGAGGTGCGCGACGTTGTCCCAGTGGTTGCGCGCGACCTCGCCGCTGCCCGGCGCCTTCAGATCGACGATGCGGTGCACGCGCGGGTCGACCGCGCCGATGTCGCGTTCGCCGCTCGTCTCGAGCAGCACGGTGCGCCCCGCGTCCGCGAGCGCCGCCATCAGGGGCAGGGCGGCCGGCTGCAGGAGCGGCTCCCCACCGGTCAGTTCCACGAGCGGCGTCGCGTGCGCGAGCGCGTCGGCGAGCACCGCGCGCCACGGCCTCCGGGTGCCCTCGTAGAAGGCGTGCTCGGTGTCGCACCAGCGGCACCGGAGGTTGCACCCGGTGAGCCGCACGAACGTGCACGGCACGCCGACGAACGAGCTCTCGCCCTGCACGCTCTCGTAGATCTCGTGCACGACCAGCGTCTCGGGCACGTGCCGAGGCAGGCTCTTGCGCAGCGCGGTCGACCTCGACACGACGAACCTCCCTCTCGTCCTCCACGGACACCGAGGGAACCGCTCTCAGCCCTTGGATTCCTTGGGCTTCGCGGGCGGGGTCTTTTCGTCCTTGGCCTCGGCTGCCTTGTCCTCTTCGTCGGACTCGCGCATGCCCTTCTTGAAGTTCTTGATGCCTTCGCCCATGCCCTTGCCGATGTCCGCGAGCTTGCCGCCGCCGAACAGGATCAGCGCGAGCAGGCAGATGAGCAGGATCTCCGTGGTGCCGAGGCCCATGGTCTCGATCTAGCACCGGGTGCCCACACCCGCAAACACCGTGCTGCGCGACGCGCGCGAGTGCTACACAGCCGTCCTTCCGATGGCGCCGCCGACGCAACATCTGCTGCAGGTCGACGATCTCACCTTTGGGTACGGCGCCGATCGCCTCTTCGAGGGCGTGGCGTTCTCGCTCTCGGCCGGGGATCGGGTGGCCCTCGTCGCCCCCAACGGGGCAGGAAAGTCCACCCTGCTCCGCCTGCTCGCGGGTGAGCTCCCGCCCGACGGTGGACGGGTCGTGCGTCGCAAGGACGCGACCATGGGCTACTACCGGCAGTCGCACGAGCTCGACCTCGCGGCCGGCACGATCGACGTGATGGACGCGTTCCTCGCCGGCTTCGGGGAGGTCGTCGCGCTCCGCCATCGCCTCGCCGAGGCCCGCGAGAACCTCGCGCACGCCGCCGACGCCGACGTCGCGCTCGCGCAGCTCACCCGCCTCGAGGACGAGTACCACCTCGCGCACGGCGACGATCTCGAGCGCAAGATCGAGATGCTCGCCCACAAGCTCGGCTTCGCCGACCAGGACCTCTCGCGGTCGGTCACGAGCCTCTCGGGCGGCGAGCGCGGACGCCTGCTCCTCGGCACCGTGCTCGCGCGTGAGCCGGACATCCTCCTGCTCGACGAGCCCACCAACCACCTCGATCTCGAGACCATCACCTGGCTCGAGCAGCACCTGCGCGGCCTGCGCAGCGCGATCCTGCTCGTGAGCCACGACCGCCGGTTCCTCGACAAGGTCACGACGGCCACCTGCGAGCTCGGGCGCACGAGCTTCCGCACGTACCCCGTCCCCTACGGGCAATACGTGGAGCAGCGCGCCGCCGATCTCGAGCGCGAGCGCGCCCTCGTCGAGCGCCAGCAGGCGTACATCGACAAGACCGAGGACTTCATCCGCAAGAACATCGCGGGGCAGAAGACCAAGCAGGCGCAGTCGCGCCGCAAGATGCTCGACAAGCTCGACAAGCTCGAGCGCCCCGAGGACGTGTGGGCCGAGGCCCAGAAGCTCCGGCTCCGCTTCGCCGAGGCGCCGCGGTCGGGCGACATCGTGCTCGAGGCCAAGGGCCTCTCCGCCGAGCGCGGGGGTAGGGTGCTGTTCTCGGGGCTCGATCTGCTGGTGCGGCGCGGAGATCGCGTGGGCATCGTGGGCCCGAACGGCGCGGGCAAGAGCACGCTGCTCAAGATGCTGGCCGGCAAGGGCGACCCGGTGCTCGACAAGGGCTCGGTGCGCCGCGGCTCCAACCTCGCGACGGGCTTCTTCGACCAGCACCTCGGCGAGCTCGATCCGAGCAAGACCTCGGTCGAGGAGGTGCGCTCGATCCGCGGTGATCTCAACGTCGAGGCCGCGCGCCAGTACCTCGCGCGCTTCCGCATCACGGGCGACGACGCGCTGCGATCGATCAGCGGCTTCTCGGGCGGAGAGCGGTCGCGCCTCGCGCTCGCCAAGCTGCTCCTCGAGCCGCGCAACCTGCTGTTCCTCGACGAGCCGACCAACCACCTCGACATCCCCGCCTGCGAGATCCTCGAAGAAGCGCTCGCCGAGGGGTTCGACGGCACGCTGCTCCTCGTCTCCCACGACCGGCAGTTCCTCGAGACGGTCACCACCCGCCTCGTCGTGGTCGGCGACGGCAAGGCGGAGGTGCTGCCGGGTGGGTACGCCGACTTTGCTTCTCGTCGAGAGGCTCCGGTCTCCGTGCCGCCACCGAAGGAGGCCAAGCCCGCCAAGGCGGCCCCGGTCGACGAGGGCAAGGCCGAGTTCGCGGCCCGTCGCGCCGCCTCACGCGAGGTCGAGCGCAAGAAGCGCAGGGTGGGCGAGCTCGAGGCGGCGATCGCGAAGGCCGAGGTCGACCTCGCCGCCATGCGCGCCGCCCTGGCGGAGGACCCCAAGGGCGACTGGGCGACCCTGGCCGAACGGGCAGAGCAAGAAAGGTCCGCCTCGCGCGCGCTCGATGCAATGCTAGAAGAGTGGTCTCGGTTGTCAGTGGAGGTCGCCGGCCTCTAGCTGCCTGCGCCGCAACCAGCATGAGCATGAACGCCACGTCAGGTCCCTCGCATCGCGCTCCGCGTTCGCTCCGTCTCTGGGCTTCTGTCCTCGCGGCCTCGCTGGGCCTCGCCGTCCTGTCCGGTGGCTGCCGCAAGACGGCACCCGCCTCCGCGCAGCCCGATCCGGCCAGCTCCGGGGCGGCGGCGCTCCCGCCCCTGGTCGTCAAGCCAGCCGCACAGGGCCTCACCTTCAGCTACATCACGACCGACGGCGGCTTCCAGCTCGCCCGCAGCGTCGACGACGTCCCGCTCGAGGCCCGCGACGCGGTCCGGGTCTGGTCCGAGATCAGCGGCGACGGCATCGCCGGCCCCTGGGTCTACGTGGCCGATCTCCGCGTGGCGCTGCCCGACGGCACCTACAAGGTCGAGACCATGCTCCGGGAGGCCTTCGAGAAGATGGCCGCCGACCGGCGCGGCAAGAAGGGGCTGGCCGACAAGGGCGTGGGCGACAAGGGCCCACCGTCCGAGCCCAAGGGGCCGAAACCCGGCGGAATCGAGGCTCCGGGACCCAAAGCCGGGGCCGCCCAGGTCATCCTCTACGGCGCCGACTGGTGCAAGCCCTGCCACGCGGCCGAGGCGTACATGAAGAAGCGGGGCATCCCGTACACCCACAAGGACATCGACGACCCCAACGTGAACGAGGAAATGCGCGACAAACTCGCGGCCGCGGGCCTCAAGAGCGGGTCGATCCCGGTGTTCGACGTGGGGGGCAAGATCCTCGTGGGATTCTCCGAGGACAGCCTCGACACGGCCTGGGCCGCCGTGAACAAGGGCGCCAAGAACTAACCGCAGATCCGCCCTTGACCGGGCCTTCACCGGGTTGGTACGGTCGGCGCCCGTCGTTCCCGGGGATTTCCGCGGGAAAGACGGTTCTGTTTTCCGAATGCAGTGCTGGCGCCGCATCCGCCGGCCGGCCCTCTCCGCCTCCCTTGGGCGTCGAGGTCCGGGCGCTGGACGGCGACGGAGGCGACCAAGGATGCGCGCGCGAGCAGGGGATCCCCCCCGCACGATGGCTCAGAAGATTCTGGCGTCCCGCTCCGACGAGGGCGCGCCGCCGACCGACCTGGTGAAGGCCAAGGTCGATCAGGTCGTGCTGACGCGGAGTCCTTCGCGCGTGCTGGCCGAAGCGTTCGCCCTCGGCTTGAAGAAGACGCAGCTCGAGGCCGCCGTGATCTACGACGGCCGCTGCGTCACGAGCGCGGCGCCCCGGCCCGAAGAGCCGGAGCCCGTCCTCGACGACCCCACCTTCGACCCGACCGCGCAGTCGCTCACCCTCGCGCGCGCCGGCATCGGCGTCCCGCCGGCCGTGCACCTCGAGCGGTTCGCCGCGCCGGGCCGGCTCATGCTCACCGACGATCCGCGCCTCGCGACCGTCGGCGGCGCCGGCATGCTCACCGTGGTGGTGTCGAGCGCCCAGCTCGCCCGCGCGCTCGTCGAGGGCGTGGCCACCATCCGCGCCCCGCGCAGCGTGCAGGTGCTGCTCTCCGGACGCACCCGGCCCTTCGTCTGCGCGCGCGACGCGCTGCACGAGCTCATCCGCCGTGGCCTCGAGGAGACCGTGCGCGGCGTCGAGCAACGCACGGGCTGCCCCGTGGTGCTCGAGTTCGCGGGCCCGAGCGCCAAGCTGCTCAGCGTGGCCGAGCGCGCCGTGCTCGCCTCCGTCGCCCCGCTCGTCGGCGCGTGCGGCGCCCTGTTCATCAGCGACGAGAAGACCGAGGCGTACCTGCGCGATCAGCGCCGCAGCAAGGCCCACCGCGCGCTCGTGCCCGACGCGGGCGCCCCGTGCGAAGAGGTGGTCAACATCGACCTCGCCACGGTCGATCCGCTCGTCCTCGATCCGGTCGGCGCGGTCCGCTCCGTGCGCGACGTCGCCGGCAAGCCCGTCGCCCAGGTCATCCTCGGCGGCGACGCCACCGCCACCGCGCGCGACTTCCTCGCCGCGGCCACGCTCCTCAAGAGCAAGAAGATCGGGCCCCGGCTCGACTTCCTCATCGCGCCGCCGTCGCGCCAGATCCTCGAGATCCTCGCCAAGACCGGCGCGCTCACCGACCTGCTCGCCACCGGCGCGCGGCTCGTCGAGCCCGATCGCCTCGGCACCTACGGCGAGCTCTACCCGCCGCCTCCGCTCGACATCGGCGTCTCGGTCCGCACCTCGGATCCCGAGCCGTGCGCGCCCGGCGCCGGCTGCTACGTGGTGAGCGCCGAGACCCTCGCGTACACCGTGGCGCACAGCCAGATCGGCGACCCGCGCGCGTTCAAGCGCCCGGTGCGCGTCCAGATCCCGCGCGAGCTGCCCACCGAGGACCAGCTCGTCGTCCGCGAGCGCCGCGACGCGCCGGGCTCGAACAAGAAGCCCCCGATGCTCCCCGTCCCGCCGCTCGCCGCCGCGTTCAAGGGCGAGACCGTGCAGGTCTACGAGCCGGGCCTCGTCTACGCCAAGGGCGGCAAGCCCAACGGCCCCGAGCCGCGCCCCAGCGAGATCGCGGTCGGCCCGTGGCTCGCGGCGTGCTCGTCCGCGGGCGAGGTGCGGCAGGTCGCCGGGCGCAGCGCGCGCCTCGTCGCGCTCGCCAAGCTCCGCGCCGTCGTCGCCGTCAACATGCCCCTCGGGCTCGTCAGCCAGCTGGCCGGCCACGGCATCGTCTGCCTCAAGGTCGACGACGCGGGCCTCAAGGCGATCAAGGCCTCCAAGGAGGTGCAGATCCCGGCCCCCGCGGTCCTCGGCGCCCCGGGCGCGTCGATCTTGGCGGGCAAGACCAAGGTCCCCGTCACCTGGATCGCCCAGCCCGCCGAGCGCGCGTGGGTGAGCCAGGGTACGCAGGCGCCCACGCCGCCCGCCGCCAAGCGCTGAGCTGCGACTCGTCGGCCCCGTCAACTCGACCGGGCAGCCGGGCGCCTTTGACAAGGCGAGAGCGAGCACCAACGATCGAGGAGTGTCCGAGCTCCCCGATCTGCGGTGCGTGCGCTGGGTCGCGCTGAAGGCGCGCCCTCCGCGGCGCCAGCTGCTCGGTCGCGTCGTGCGCGGGCTCGTGTTCGCGACGGTGGGCGCGTCGATGTTCGCCGAGGGCGACGCGGTGATCCCGATGCTGATCGGTGGGGTCCTCGGCGGGCTCGGCGGGTCGATGAGCGCGGGGCACCCGTTCTCGCCGTCGGCCGGCGTGGCGCTCGTCCCGTGGGGGCTCCTCGTCGAGCGCGCCTCCGACACGAGCGCCATCCGCTGGAGCGGCGTGCAGACCCTGCAGGTGGCCTACCACAAGGCCTACGACGGCTCGGTCTACGCGCGCGTGGAGATCGACTCGATCGCGGGCCGCTTCGTGGGGTTCGCGCCCGACACGATCGACCTCGGCGCCCTCGGCAACCACCTCGACCGCGTCGTCGCCGCGTCGGCGCGCCCCCTCGCGCTCGACCTCGAAGGCGGGGTCGCGGTGGAGGACGGCGCGCAGTTCGCGGAGCGCACGCTGAGCGCGGCGCGTCGCCTCGTGTCCACGCTGGGCGAGGCGCTCGGGCTCGCGCCCGCCTCGTACCGCGGGGCGCAGATGGCGGCGAAGCACGAGGAGCCGGTCATCGCCGCGCTCCGGGCGCAGGCCGAGCGGGTCTCCGAGCGCGAGGAGGAGCCGTGGGCGCTCCTCGCCGCGGTGGCGGGGGAGCTGCGGCTGCACCGCTTCGCGCCCGAGCTGCACCGGCTCGCGGCGGCCCCGCACCCGGCCGTGGCGGCGGTCGCGCGCGCGGCCCTGCAGCGGCTGGCCCGCGAGCCGGCCGACGACGCCGACGAGGAGACGCTCGGGTGGTTCGTGGACGCGAACGACCTCGCCACCCTCCACGCCTGGAGCCGGGCGTAGTTTTCGCCGCAAAACAATCGATGTATATCATGCACATAAATGCACTATATGGAGTGCATAAACAAACTATGTATACCAATCAAACGCAATAAAAGCGCACAGTCAATTGCCATATGTGCGCGCGTGCAGGCGTGGTTTTAGCGCGCAATCAAATGCTGTGCATGCGCGCCGTCGAGCGCGTGGCGGCGTCGAGCGTCCGTGCTCGCGCGCGGGCGAGCGGAGGCGCTAGGAGGCCACCATCTGGAGGACGGCCATCCGGACCAGCACGCCCGTCTCGACCTGCTCGAGGATGACGCTGCACGGTCCGTCGGCCACCGCGTCGTCGATCTCGACCCCGCGGTTCATCGGCCCGGGGTGCATCACGATGGCGTCCTTGGGGGCGCGGGCGAGGGCCTTGAGCGAGAGCCCGAACGTGCGGGAGTACTCGCGGGTGCTCGGGATGAGCACGTCCACCAGGCGCTCGCGCTGCACGCGGAGCATCATGATGACGTCGGCGCCGTCGAGGGCCTGGTCGAGGCTCGTGCAGATCTCGACGCCCATCTCGGCGGCGCGGGCAGGCAGGAGGGTGGCGGGCGCGCACCAGCGCACGTGGGCGCCGAGCTTGTTGAGGAGGTGGGCGTTGCTGCGGGCGACGCGGGAGTGCGCGATGTCGCCGACGATGGCCACCGTGAGGCCCGCGATGCGGCCCTTGTGCTTGCGGATCGTGTACGCGTCGAGCAGCGCCTGCGTCGGGTGCTCGTGCATGCCGTCGCCGGCGTTCACCACTGCGCCGCGCGTGTGCTTGGCGACGAAGTGGGGGGCGCCGGAGCTCGAGTGGCGGACCACCACGACGTCGGCGTGCATCGCGTCGAGGTTGCGGGTGGTGTCGAGCAGGGTCTCGCCCTTGGTCACGCTCGAGCCGCTCGACGAGACGTTGATGACGTCCGCGGAGAGCCGCTTGCCGGCGATCTCGAAGCTCGTGCGGGTGCGGGTGCTCGCCTCGAAGAAGAGGTTCACCACCGTCTTGCCGCGAAGCGAGACCGCCTTGCGCTCGCCCTCCAGGCTCTGCGCCGTGTCGAGGATCCTCACTGCGTCCTCGGCCGAGAGATCCGCGATCCCGAGGAGGTGTCGGAAGGCCATCGAGACGGTGTGCTAGCGCCAAAACGCAGACGAGGGAACCTCCTCGCGAAGGTCCCCTCGAAAGCCGCCCAAAGTGGGCGGACGAAGAAGCGTCTCAGCTCTCGGCGGCCAGCTTGGCGACCTCGGCGGCGTAGTCTTCCTTCTTCTTCTCGATGCCCTCGCCGAGCTCCCAGCGAACGAAGCGGCGGATGTTGATGTTCTCGCCGATCTTCGCCACCAGCTCCGCGCGGAGCGCCTCGACGGTCTTGCCGGGGTGGATGATCGACTCCTGGTCGATCAGGCACACCTCGGTGCTCCACTTGGCGAGCTTGCCCTCGATGATCTTGGGCCACGCCTGCTCGGGCTTGCCCTCTTCCTTGAGCTGCCCCGCGAAGATCTCCTTCTGCTTCGCGACGGCGGTCTCCGGGATCTCTTCCTTCTTCACGAACTGCGCGTTCATGGCCGCGATCTGCATCGCGGTGTCCTCGCAGAACTGCTTGAAGTCGTCGTTGCGGGACACGAAGTCGGTCTCGCAGTTGATCTCGAGGAGCACGCCGATGCGGCTGCCCGCGTGGATGTACGCGTGGAGGAGGCCCTCGCTCGCGACGCGGCCGGCCTTCTTGATGGCCTTGGCGAGGCCCTTCTTCTGGATCAGCTCGAGCGCCTTCTCGACGTCGCCGTTGGCCTCGGCGAGGGCGTTCTTGCAATCCATCATGCCAGCGCCGGAGCGCTCGCGGACTTCCTTGACCTGGGAGGCAGAGAATTCGGCCATGAGTTCCTCAGTTGCGGCGGTTGCCGGTGACGTTGCCCTGGCCCGGACGACCACGGCCAGCCATGACGACCTGCGGCCCGGGGCCCTGGCCCTCGTTGCTGGCCTCGTTGCCCTGCTGACCGCGGTCGCGGCCACCACGGCCCTCGTCCTTGCGGCGCTGGACGCCCTCGATGCACGCGTCGGCGACGCGGGCGGTGATGAGCTTGATCGAGCGGATCGCGTCGTCGTTGCCGGGGATGACGAAGTCGATCTTGTCCGGGTCGCAGTTGGTGTCGGTGATCGCGACGATCGGCAGGCCGAGCTTGTTGGCCTCCTCGACGGCGATCTGCTCCTGGTGCGGGTCGACGACGAACATGAGCGCCGGGAGGTTGGTCATGTTCTTGATGCCGCCGTGGTACTTCTCCAGGCGCTCGCGCTCGCGCTCGATGAACACGACCTCTTTCTTGGTCAGGTTCTCGTAGGTGCCGTCTTCCTTCATCCGCTCGATGGCGCGCAGGCGCTCGAGGCCGGTCTTGATGGTGCGGAAGTTGGTGAGCGTGCCGCCGAGCCAGCGGTTGGTCACGTAGAACATGCCGGCGCGCTGCGCCTCTTCGGTGATGATGTCCTGCGCCTGGCGCTTGGTGCCGACGAACAGCACCGAGCCACCGCGCGAGACCTCTTCCACGATCTTCTCGTACGAGCGGCGGAACAGGCGCGCCGTCTGGTCGAGGTCGATGATGTGGATGCCGTTGCGCGCGCCGTAGATGAACGGCCGCATCTTCGGGTTCCAGCGCTTGGTCTGGTGGCCGAAGTGAACGCCGGCGTCGAGGAGCGAACGGAGGGGGAGGGGCAGGTCGCCCGCCTGGGGAGACGGCTGGCGAACCGCCTCGGTGACAGTCTCGGTCATGTGCGAACTCGCTTTCGGTTGAGGCTGCTTCCCCCTCTCGCGAGGAGGCCGGCGGAACCCCCGACCGACCGACCTGCCCTCTCGGGCAGAGCCAGCACCAGGGCCGGAGGCGACGACGGAGCCGATTTTCCGCGGAGATCCGGCGCCCGGAATGGGTCGACGAGAATCCACGGCCCCAGACCCCGGAGGGAAGGGGGCGCGGAACCTAGCACAACGACCGGCGGTGTCGATAACATCGGTCGCGATGCGCTTCCTCGGGACCTTCCTCGCGCTGTCGGCCGTCGTCCTCCCCGCGAGCGCGGCCGATGGAGACCCGCCCCCGCCGCCGCGGGGCCCCGCCCAGGACCTGGTGGTCGAGGCGGGCGTGGGGTACGCCGCGGGCGCGTTCAGCGAGATCCAGGGCATCAACCCCAAGGTCGCCCACGGCATGGTCTTCCACTTCGCAGTCGGGTGGGCCTGGACCATCCGTCCGAACCAGAGCGTCGGCCTCGAGCTCACGGCCGACGGCATGGTCGACGGCCAGCGGGTCAACGGCCTCGAGAACACGGGCTCGATCGGCGGCCGCTACGGCGCGCAGGCCTTCGTGGTCGGCGAGCGGGCGCACCTGCGGATCGGCGCCGGCATGGCGCGAACCCGCTACCAGGTCGATCCGAGCCGGCCCGATCCCTACACCGGGATCGGGGTGACGTTCGCGGCGGGGTACCACGTGCCGCTGATGCCGAACTCCAAGGGCTGGAAGCGCCCGTACCTCACGGTCGACATCGCCCCTTCGTGGGACTTCCTCGGCGCGGGCAGCGATACCCTCCACCGCTGGACGTTCGGGCTCCTCATCGGCCTCGCCGTCTACTAGGGCACAACCAACAAACACAATCGCACCGAGGGCCAGGAAAAGGCTCTCCCCGTCAGCCAGGCGTGCCTTCGCCACCCAGGGCCGCGCTTGCCGGCCGCGTCCTCCGCGACCATGACGGGGGGCCGTGTGGATCGTCCGCCTCGCGCTGCGTCGCCCGTACACCTTCCTGGTGCTGGCGCTCGTCATGATGCTCGCGGGCGGGCAGGTCGTGCGCAAGACGCCGACCGACATCTTCCCCGCGATCGACCTCCCGGTGCTCAGCGTCGTCTGGACGTACACCGGGCTGCCTGCCGGGCAGATGGAGCAGCAGATCACCCAGTTCAGCGAGTACTCGCTGGCCGGCAACGTGGGCGACGTGCAGCGCATCGAGAGCCAGACCCTCGACGGCGTGTCGGTGATCCGGCTCTTCCTGCAGCCCGGCGCCGACGTGGCCGCCGCCATGGCGCAGGTCACCGCGGGCTCCCAGGCCATCCTGCGGCGCATGCCGCCCGGCACCCAGCCGCCGATCGTCGTGCGCTACAGCGCCTCGAGCGTCCCCATCCTGCAGATCGCCTTCACGAGCAACACCCTCGGCGAGCAGGAGATCTTCGACCACGTCAACACGCGCATCCGCACCCTGCTCAGCGTCGTGCGCGGCACCCGCTTCCCGCTCCCGGTCGGCGGTCGTTTCCGGCAGATCAGCGTCGATCTCGACCTGGGCGCGCTCCAGGCCCAGGGCCTGTCACCCAACGACGTGGCGCTGGCCGTGAGCGCGCAGAACTTCGTCCTCCCGACCGGCAGCGCCAAGATCTTCGACAAGGAGTACCGCGTCAGCGTCAACGCGAGCCCCGAGGCGGTCTCCGCGCTCAACGACGTCCCCATCAAGAAGCCCGACGGCCGCACGATCTACCTGCGCGACGTCGCGTTCGTGCACGACGGCTTCGGCGTGCAGACCAACATCGCTCGCCTCGACGGCAAGCGCGCCGTCGTCCTCTCGGTGCTCAAGACCGGCGACGCGTCCACCACCGAGGTCGCCGGGCGCATCAAGGACATGCTGCCCATGATCCGCGCGGCCTCGCCCCCCGACCTCGGCGTCGAGATCCTCGCCGACCAGTCCGGCTACGTCACCCGCGCGATCGAGGGCCTGCTCACCGAGGGCCTGATCGCGGCCGCGCTCACGGCGACCATGATCCTGGTGTTCCTCGGCAGCCTGCGCAGCACGCTGGTCGTCGCCGTCTCCATTCCCCTCTCGGTCATGGGCGCCGCGCTGATGCTGCGCGTGCTCGGGCACAACATCAACGTCTCCACGCTGGGTGGGCTCGCGCTCGCGGTCGGCGTGCTCGTGGACGACGCCACGGTGGAGATCGAGAACATCCACCGCAACCTCGCGATGGGCAAGCCGCTCACCCGCGCCATCCTCGACGGCGCGCAGCAGATCGCGGTGCCGGCGTTCGTGGCGTCGCTGTCGATCAGCGTGGTGTTCGTATCGGTGGTCTTCCTCGAGGGCCCCGCGCGCTACCTGTTCCTCCCGATGGGGCTCGCCGTGGCCTTCTCGGTGATGATCTCGTACCTGCTCTCGCGGACGGTGGTCCCCACCTTCGCCCAGTACCTCCTGCGCAACGAGAAGCACGGGGGGACGGGGCCGTTCGCGCGGTTCCACGCCGCCTTCGAGCGCGGCTTCGAGCGGTTCCGCGACTTCTACCTCGCCGTCCTCGGTCGGGCGCTGCGCCTGCGCGCGGTGGTGCTGATCACCTTCGTGTTCGTCGCCGCCGGCACCGCGTGGGTCGTGCCGCGCGTCGGTCGCGACTTCTTCCCGGCGGTCGACGCGGGCCAGCTGCGCCTGCACGTCACCGCGCCCTCCGGCACACGCATCGAGGAGACCGAGGCCTGGTTCCGCGACGTGGAGGCCGAGATCCGGCGACTCGTGCCCGACCACGATCGCCAGAAGATCCTCACCCAGTTAGGCCCGCCGGGTGGCTACACGCTCGCCGTCACCGACAGCCAGAACCTCGCGACCAACGACGGCGAGATCCTCGTCAGCCTCAAGCACGAGCGCACCGGCAAGACGCCGGACTACGTCCGCCTCCTGCGCCGCGAGCTGCCGAAGAAGTTCCCCGAGCTCGGGTTCTACTTCCAGCCGGCCGACATCGTCTCGCAGATCCTCAACTTCGGCCTGCCGTCGCCGATCGACGTGCAGATCTCCGGGGTCAAGCGCGACGCCACCTACGCGGTCGCCCGCGCGATCGAGCACGATCTGCGCCTCGTCCCGGGTGCGGTCGACGTCCGCCTCCACCAGGTGCTCGACGCGCCGCGGCTCCACGTCGAGGTGGACCGCCAGCGCGCGATGGACGTCGGCCTCACCGAGCGCGACGTGGCCGGCAACCTGCTGCTCCTGGTCGGCTCGAGCGGCCAGGTGAGCCCCTCGTACTGGATCGACCCGATCACCAACAACAGCTACTCGGTCGCGGTCCAGGTGCCCGAGCTCAAGGTCAACAGCGTCGACGTGCTGTCGCTGTTCCAGATCGGGTCGCCGAAGGGCATGCAGTCGCTCGCCGATCTGGCCCGGATCCAGCACAAAGCCACGCCGATCGTGGCCTCGCACGTCAACGTGCAGCCCACGTTCGACGTGCGCGCCGACGTCCAGGACACCGACCTCGGGAGCGTCGCCGTGGGCCTCGAGGCGGTCATCGACAAGCACCGCAAGCTGCTCCCGCCCGGCGCGACCATCGAGGTGCAGGGGCAGGTCGGCAGCATGCGCCAGGGCTTCTCCGGCCTCGCGCTCGGCCTCCTGGTCGCGGCCCTCGCGGTCTACGCCGTGATGGTCGTGAACTTCCAGTCGTGGCTCGACCCGTTCATCATCCTGATGGCGCTCCCCGGCGCCGCCATCGGCATCGTGGTCTCGCTGTTCGCCACCAACACCACCTTCAGCATCCCGTCGCTCATGGGCGCGGTCATGAGCATCGGCGTGGCCACCGCCAACTCGATCCTCCTCGTCACCTTCGCGAACGAGCAGCGCGCCCTCGGCAAGTCGGCGATGGACGCCGCGCTGGCCGCGGGGAGGGTGCGCCTGCGCCCGGTGCTCATGACCGCCCTCGCCATGCTCATCGGCATGTTGCCCATGTCGCTCGGGCTCTCCGAGGGCGGGGAGCAGAACGCGGCGCTCGGGCGGGCGGTCATCGGCGGCCTCGCCGGGGCGACGGTTGCAACCCTCGTCCTGGTTCCGGTCATCTACAGTCTGTTGCGGGCCCGCTTCCGCGAGCAGGTCCTCGATCCGGAGCTCGAGACATGACCGAAGACCCCGTCGCCAAGCCCGTGCCCCCCGTCGTCGACGGTGGGCCTCCGGCGCACGACGAGCACGAGGTCGGGCCGCCGCCGGCGCCCCTCGGGGTCGGCGCGAGCGGCCTGCTCGTGCTGGTGGTCGTGGCCCTGCTCGGGACGCTGGTCTACGTGGGGCTTCGCCCGCGGCTCGCCAGGCAGCAGGCCGTCGTGCAGACCCAGAAGGAGTCCAGCGCGCCCCCGCGGGTCGTGGTGGGCGTCGCGAGCGCGGGGCCGAAGCAGGTCGATCTCACGTTGCCGGCCAACGCGCAGCCGTTCCAGAAGACCCCGATCTACGCCCGCGCGAGCGGCTTCGTGAAGTCGCTCAAGGTCGACCTGGGCGACAAGGTCAAGGTGGGCGATCTCCTCGTCGAGCTCGACATCCCCGAGTCCGAGCAGGAGCTCCTGCTCGCCAAGGCCAAGCAGGACGAGGCCCAGGCCAACGCGGCGCTCGCCAAGGCCCGCGCCGAGCGGCTCGCCAAGCTCGCGAAGGACGGCATCGGTAGCCAGCAAGACCTCGAGGATCAGCAGGCCAAGGCCAACTCGGCGGCCGCGGCGGTCAAGACCACGAAGGCCGACCTCACCCGCCTCGGCGTGCTGCAAGCCTATCGGCGGGTCGTGGCGCCGTTCGACGGCGTGATCGTGCGCCGCTCGGTCGACGTGGGCGCCCTCGTCAACGCGGGGTCCGGGCCCACGGCCACCGTCCTGTTCGAGCTGCAGGACGTCTCGTTCCTGCGCGTCCAGGTCGACGTGCCGCAGTCGCTCGCCGCGAGCGTGAAGCTCGGGACCAAGGCCACGGTGTCGTTGCCCAACCACGCGGGCAAGGCGGTGGAGGGTGAGGTGTTCCGCACGGCCGGCGCGCTCGACGTCGGCACGCGCACCCTGCGCGTAGAGGTGAAGATCCCGGGGACGGGCGCGATCTTCGCGGGTGCGTTCGTGCAGGTCCGCTTCCAGCTCCAGGTCGAATCGCCGCCCACGGTGATCCCGGCCTCGGCGCTCGCCGTGCGCAAGGAGGGGCCGTTCGTGGTGCGCCTGATGCCCGACGACACGGTGCTGCTGGTGCCGATCACGCTCGGGCGCGACCTCGGCAAGCAGATCGAGGCGCTCACCGGCGTGAAGCCGGGCGAGCTCCTGCTGATGAGTCCACCCGACTACCTGCAGACCGGCGCCAAGGTGCGGCGCGCGGAGCCGACCGCAAACCACTGAACGCAGCGGCGCGTGGGCCGTTCAGGGGGCATGGGGCTCGCCAAACGACTCGGCCGCGAGGGCCGGGTGCTCGTCTTCAACTGCCACGAGGGCTGGGTGCACCAGCTCTCGGCGCTCGGCGTCCCGCTCGACATCGTGGATGGCCTCCCTGGTCGGGTGACCCGCGCCTGGGACGAGCGCATGCGGCCGTTCCCGAAGAACGCCCGGCGGTTGACCCTCGCGCAGGCGCTCGCGGGCAAGGGCGAGTACCGCTGCATCGTCGCGCACAACCTCAGCGACCTCATGGACGCGAAGAAGCTCCCCGGGCCGCGGATCCTCGTGATCCACACCACCCTCGAGTACCGCCTCACGCAGGAGCACCTCGGCGACCTCCCGCCCGGCTACCTCGACGCGCTCGATCAATACCTCGCCTGGAGCGGGGCCCACGTCGTCGCCGTCTCCGACCGCAAAGGGGCGTCGTGGGGGCTCGAGGCGCCCTTCGACGTCGTCGGTTTCCTCGCCGATCCGGCGGACTACCTGCCGGCGCGGGGCGACGTCGCGGCGGGCCTGCGGGTGTCCAACCAGTTCCACCAGCGTCGCGACGCCCTTCTCGTCGACCTCCACGAACGAGCGTTCGCCGACGTGCCCGTGACGATCGTCGGCAACAACCCCGGGGTGCCCGACTCCGAGCCCTCGCGCTCGTGGGACCACCTCAAGGAGCTGTTCGCCTCGCACCGCTTCTACGTGCACACGGCGGCTTCCGCGCTGGAGGACGGCCACAACATGTCGACGGCGGAGGCCATGGCCGCGGGCCTGCCCGTGCTCGGAAACAGGCACCCCGCCTCGCCGATCGACGACGGCGTCCAGGGCTTTCTCTCCGACGACCCGGCGGAGCTCGCCGTGGCCGCGCGCCTCCTCTTGGCCGAGCCCGAGCGTGCCCGCGCGATGGGCGAAGCGGCGAGGGCGCGCGCAGAGGTCCGGTTCGGCAAGAGCCGCTTCGTGCGTGATTTCGGGCAGGCGCTCGAGCGGGCGGCTTCGCGGTGGCGCTCGCGTCGAGCGGCCGTCGTGAGCCTCATGGCCTGAGCACGAATTGGCTTTGTCGCTCCCGGACCGTCCCGGTCCGGTCCTCCGCGACGAATTCAAGGGAAGGCGGCGCAGGCCGTCCGATCCTTCGATGCGACTCTCCGAGGTGGTGCAGACGACGGGGTTCCTCGATCACGCGGTGAAGGTCGCGGAGGTCCCCGATCGAAGAGCGTTCTTCGCGGATCGCTGCCGCGGCCGCCAGGTGCTGCACGTGGGGTGCGCCGACGTGCCGGTGTTCGACCCCGACACCAACCTGCACGTGCACCTCGCGCGCTACGCCGAGCACCTCGACGGCCTCGACACGAGCGTGGAGGGCCTGCAGGTGCTGGAGAAGCACGTCGCCGGCGACTACTACGACGCGGCGAGCCTGGTGCGCGGCGAGTACGACGTGGTGCTGGCCCCCGAGGTGATCGAGCACGTGCCGGACGCCCACGCGTTCCTGCAGGAGATCTTCTCGATCAAGGCCACGACCTACCTCGTGACCGCGCCGCACCTCGCATGGTTCCGCGAGATGCGCAGCGAGCCTGGCGTGTTCCACGAGCGCGTCCACCCGGACCACAAGGCCTGGTACTCGCCCTACACGCTGCTCGCCGCGCTGCGTCCGTTCATCGACCCCGAGCGCGACGACGTCGAGGTGTTCGTGTTCCACGGGGGCGCCTCCGTCGGCGTGGCGGTGCACAAGCCCTTCGAGCCCGCGCGACGCGCGCCGAAGGTGACCGTGGAGGCGGACGATCCGCTGTCGGTCGCGGCGGCGCTCGAGGCGCGGGGAGAGACGGGGCGAGCGCTCACGGTCCTCGCGGGCGCGCGGGGAGGGGGCGACGAGCGCGCGTTGTTCTCGGCCCACGTGGCGCTCCTGCTGCGCCTCGGTCAGCACATGGAGGCGCTGCGGCAGGGCCTCGACTGGCTGCGTCGGCACGACGGCGACCGCGGCGCGCTGCTCGTCTGCGCCGAGGCCGCCGAGGGCATCGGCGAGCATGAACACGCGCGCCGCTGGCGGGGCGCCGCGAGCGCGTGATCAACGGGTGCGGGCGGCGACGCGCAGCGGACGGGTCGCGGGGACCGCCACCGGGAGCGCCGAGGGACGCGCGTCGTTCGCGGCCTGGTACGCGGCGGCCGGGCGCGCGCGGGGCACGTGCAGCTTGGCGAGATCGACGATCGCCTCGCACAGCGCGCCGAAATCGTAGCCGGCAGCGGCCGCGATCTTGGGCAGGAGCGAGGTCTGGGTCATGCCCGGCAGCGTGTTCACCTCGAGCACGTACTCGTTCTCGCCCTCGGTCACGATCATGTCGACCCGACAGGCACCGTCGACCCCGAGCGCACGCGCGGCGCGCTCGGCGAGGTTCATGACGCCGCGGACGCGGGTCGGCGAGAGGCGAGGGGGCAGGTGGTATTCGGTCTGCCCCGGCGTGTACTTGGCGACGAAGTCGTAGAACGGCCGGTTCTTCGGCTCGACCTCGATGGCGCCGAGCACGCGGCCGCCGAGGATGCCGACCTGGACCTCGGCGCCCTTGACCCAGCGCTCGACGAGCGCGTCGTGGCCGAGGTCGAGCGCGCGACGCACGCCGACGGCGAGCTCCGCGAGGTTCTGCGCGCGGGAGATCCCGATGCTCGAGCCCTCGGCGCGCGGCTTCACGATGGCGGGGAAGCCGAACGAGCCGTGGAGATCCTCGAGGTCGGCGAGGTCGGACTGCTTGGCCACGTAGTACGGCGGCGTGGGCACGTTGTGCAGGCGGAACAGCTCCTTGGACTTGAGCTTGTCCATCGCGAGCGCCGACGTGAGCACCGAGGAGCCGGTATAGGGGATGCCGAGGCACTCGAGCATGCCCTGCACGCAGCCGTCCTCTCCGAACGTGCCGTGGAGCGCGATGAAGGCCGCGTCGGGGGTGAACTGCTGGCGCGCGAGGCGCAGCTGACGGTCCACGTCTTCTCCGACGTCGAGGCGCAGCACCTCGTGTCCCCGCGCCTCCAGCGCGTCGGCCACCGCGGCGCCGCTCGCGAGCGAGATCTCGCGCTCCGCGGACACACCGCCCATCAGCACCGCGATCCTCTTGCGCTTCGTGGTCATGTGTCCGTCGCTCCTTACCGGGATCAACGCCCGGTGCACGAGCCGCTACTCCCCGTCGCGAGCCGGGGCCAAGAAAAGTGTCAGGCCCTTGCGCGTTCACCTGCGCCCGTGAACGCGTTCACCTGCGCCCGTGAACGCCGACTCGCCTCCGCCACGACCAAGATGTTTACCGCCGATCCGCCGGCGGCCGCCGGCGGAGGGACTCGACTCGACGAGAGGTGTTGCGGTCCAAGTGTCGGATCTTGCTCACGCGACCCTTCACGTGAACCGTGGCATCGCGCCTGCACGGCGGTCGGCATGCAGATCGAGAGCGAACCCAAGTCGCCGTCCCCGAAGAAACGCCCCGACCTGCGCGAGCGCGCGCGTGCCCTCGGCGTGGAGGCGCTGCGGGACGACGAGCTGTTCGCGCTGCTCCTCGAGCGAGGGGTGGAGGGCGAGCCCCTCGAGGAGCGGGCGCGCCGTCTCTTCGATCTCGCGGGTGGGGTCTCGGGCCTCGCGGCGCGGGGCGTGGGCGCGCTCGCCGCCGACCTCGGGCTCGGCCTCGCCGGCGCCGCGCGGGTGGCTGCGGCGATCGAGCTCGGCGTCCGGCTCGCGCGCACCACAGGGCAGGGGCCCAAGACCTCGTCCGCGGCCGACGTCGAGCGGTGGGCGCGTCCGCGCCTCGCCGCGCTGCCGCACGAGGAGCTGTGGGTCCTCTTGCTCGACGTCCGGAACGTGGTCATCGGCGAGCGGCTCGTCGCGCGCGGGGGCGTGCACGCGCTCGCGGTCACCGCCGCCGACGCCTTGCGGCCCGTGGTGCGCGAGGCGGCGAGCGCCTTCGTCCTCGTGCACAACCACCCGAGCGGCGACCCGTGCCCGAGCGTCGACGATCTGCGCTTCACGAGCCGGGTCAGCGCGGCGGCGGTCGCGGTCGGTGTGCCGCTCATCGATCACGTGATCATCGGTCGCCACGGCTACGTGTCGCTGCTGGAAACTGGCCTCCTCGAACACCCCGACCCTTAACTGTCGAGTCGACGCGGCCGCATGTTGGCCGAGGAGGAACGATGGGAATTTTCAGGGCCCCATGTTCATGGGGGGAACTCTACCGAGGTGCCGTCGTGGGCCTCGCGGTGCTCGCGGGCACCACCGTGGCGCGCGCCGATCAGGATCCGCGAGACGACGACCCATCGGCCACTCCGCCGGCGCCCGCGCCGGCGCCTGTGCTTGCGCCGGCGCCCGCGCCAGGCCCCACCCCAGCCTTGCCGCCGCCGGCCCCCGTCGGCGACGCGCCTTCCTCGTCGGGATCGATCGGCGCTTCGAAGCAGGAGTACGACGAGCCGCTCGTCACGGGCACGGCCCGCTTCTCCGACCGCTTCTACGAGCTCGGTGCGTTCGTCGGCGCCGGCGGCCCGCTCGCGGTCGCGGGGCTCGCCGGCCTGCCCACGCTCGCGGGCGTCCGTGTGCAGGAGAACCACGGCTACATCTCCAAGTTCACCATCGCGTTCCTCATGGCCATGGGGCAGGGGAACAGCCGCTACGTGGGCTCGAGCTACTCGACCGACAGCCGCGGCAACGTCTGGCGCACCGACTACTACCGGCCCAAGTCGCCGGCCGAGCGCGAGGCCGACCGGCGCGCGATGACGGCGGCGATCAGCGCCGAGTACCTGATGGAGATGGCGGTCTACGGGTCCGTCGCGTGGGGCAAGAACGACACGCAGTACGGCATCGCCAAGGGCTTCGAGCTCTACCTCGGTGGCGAGACGTCGATCGGCGGTCCGAGCGACCTGCCGACCATCCTCCAGATCGCCTTCGTGGGCTCGTACATCCGCGGCGATTCGGTGCAGTTCCAGCCGGGCCAGGGGCGCGCCGTGCAGAACGGCTCCCAGCCCGCGGCCCTGTTCCACGACCTCTACTACAGCAACGTCGGCGTCATGCTGCGCGCCAACGTGCCCTTCACGCGGTGGTTCGAGGCCTACGTGCACTGGGACCTCAACTTCCTCACCCTCTTCGATCTCGGCGGCAAGAAGGTCGCCGAGAAGGGTTGGGTGTGGACCAGTCCGCTCCGGGGCGGCCTCAACCTCAACGTCACCGATCGCGCGTACATCCGGGCCCACGGCTCGCTCAACGGGTTGTCCACCAAGACGATCGGTTGGGCCGCCGAAGCCGGGGTGAGGTTCTAGGAGGCCGCCATGAAGCACATCGCCAACACCCTCCTCGGGACCGCCTTTCTCGCCCTCGCGAGCAGCGCCAGCGCCGGTGGCGAGGTCCGCCTGAAGCCCCACGAGGCCAAGGGCTGGATGAACGCCATCGGCCGGGTCGGCGGCTACTACTCCATGATCAGCAGCGAGTACCCCCAGGTCCCTGCCCCATCACCTACGCCGACCGTCGAGACCGGCAAGGCCTCGCGCAGCGCCATCGGGTTCGACCTCGACCTCATGGGGTTCTGGGACGCCACCCGCTTCGACACGCTGCTCGGCGCCGAGATGAAGCTGCAGCTCGCCCTGATCAAGGGGGAGGAGATCCGGCGCGACGGCACGCTGGCGGGCGACACGAACAAGCTGTTCTTCCGCTGGGACGCCGCGTTCGACTACGGCCTGTTCCACTTCGGCGCGGCCAAGGGCGTCCGTGGTCGGCTGGGAGGCGGTGCGGGGTTCGGCGCGGACTACGACAGCGGTCGATTCGGCACCACCGGCGGGCGGGTCTATCCGCTGCTGCTCGCGCGCGCCCACCTGTTCCTCACCGAGGACTTCGGGGGACACCTCGCCTACCACTACGTCCCGACCACCACCAACGACGCCAAGATCCGCGAGCACCGCTTCGAGCTGGCCGGCAGCATATCCTCGCTCCAGGCCGGCGTACGCTACGTGCTGACCCGGACCTACGTGGTCGACACCCCGTACGAGACCAAAGAGGGATCGGTGTTCGTCGCCTACGCGTTCTGAGCTGCGCTGTTCAATCGAAGTTTCCCGCCAGACCAAACACCCTTCCATCCGCATACGGCACCACGCGGGTGGCCGTCACCGGGCCGTCCACACGGCCGTGGAAGAGCAGGGGGAGCCCGCCGCCGACCAGGGCGCCCATCACCGAGCCGACGACCACGTCGGAGAGGTAGTGGGCGTCGGCGGCGACCCGGCTGTAGGCGGTGAACGCGGCGACCGGGAGGCCGACCGCCCACACCAGCGGGGCCCACCGGTAGCCGCGCAGGCTCGCGACGGTGCCGCTCGAGACGGCCAGCGAGAACGCGAGGCTCGAGTGCCCGGAGAAGAACGAGAGGTTTCGCTCCTTCTCGCTGAAGTTCTCCCAGTCGGTGGCCCGGAAGTGCACGGCCGGGCGCTCGCGGCCGAAGGACCACTTGACGACGTTGGTGAGCACCATCGCGCTCGACACGCCCTCGAGCACCCAGAGCGCGTTGGTCCACTGCTCACGGGCGCGGTCGTCGTGACCGGCGGCGAGCCAGGTGAGGCCGAAGGCGGCGGCGGGCGCGAGGACGAAGGCCGTGCCGGCGCCGGCCAGCTCGGCGGCCACGGGCTTGCTCCAGCGGAGGTCGCGGGCGCTCTCGTCGAAGCCGGGCGGGTTGCACCAGCGGCAGGCGTCGGGGGCGAAGAGAGACTTGCCGGCGGTCTCGGCGAAGAGCCAGACGGCGGCGGTGGTGGAGGTGTAGACGAGGTCGAAGGTGCGGTCGCCGCGGAGGGGCTGGGGGTCGGTGGAGGTGGCGGCAAGGACCAGGAACGAGGCGACGACCGACATCCGAGCGCTTCTACCAAGCCCTGCACACCCCGAGACGCCCCACATCGCCAGATCGCATAATTATGATTATGTAAACTCCAGCTCTGAGGCCCGATTCCCTGGCGGACGTGGCTGATTTCTGGAGTTTACATAATCATCTGCGGCTGGGAGGTTGCAGGTGGCGAGGCGGCTGCGCGGCGTGGCGGTTCCAGGTCGCGAGGCGGCGGCGCGGCGTGGCGGTTCCAGGTCGCGAGGCGGCGGCGCGGCGCGGCGCCTTCAGCTTGCCAATCCTCTGCGGCTGGCTGGGAGGGTTCGGCTTGGGAGGTGGTGGGCGTGGCGGCTTCGGAGTGGCGGCGGTAGGTTGCTGGGCGATGAACGTCGAGGAGCCGGTCCGGAAGCCGCAGTTCGCAGGTCGGTTCTTGCCGGTCGAGGCGGAGGAGCAGCGAGGGTTGCTCGAGGGCTGGGTGACGCCGGTCGTGAGCGGGCCGCGGGCTGCGGGGCTCGTGCTGCCGCATGGGCCCTGGTCGGACATCGGGTCGCTGGTCGGCGCGGCGCTGTCGAGCACGCGGCTCGAGGAGGTCGTCGTGCTGCTCGCGCCGAACCACCTGTGTCGCGGGCCGCGCGCCACCATCGTGAGCGAAGGCACCTTCGTGCTGCCTACCGGCAACGTGCCCATCGACAACGCGCTCGCCGAGTCGCTGCGGGCGCTCGGTGGGTTGACCGAGCTGCCGGAGGTGCTCGGGCGCGAGCACGCGATCGAGGTGCTGCTGCCGCTGCTGCTCGCGGCCCAGCCGCGGCTGTCGATCGTCCCTGTCGTCCTGCACGACCTCGCGCTGCCAGCCGCGCGGCGCATCGGACACGCGCTCGCGGATGCCGTGGTGGCCCGCGGCGGCGTGACCATCGTCGCCACGTCGAACCTGGCGCACTACGTCCCGGCCGCGGCCGTGGGCGCCGCGACCGATGGACTGCTGGCGGCCCTCGCGCCCGGCGACATCGAGGGGTTCGTCGGCGCGCTCCGCGCCCGCGAAGAGCAGCACGACGGCGCCATCGTCGAGACGTGTGGGCTGTCCACGTTGCTGGTCTACCTGGAGGCGCTCGCTCACCTCGGCGGCGTCGGCGAGGGACGCGTGGTCGCGCGCGGGCAGAGCCGCGACGCGAAGCACCCCGAGGGCTCCGTCGTCGCTTATGCCTCGCTCGTGCACCCACGGGTCCCGCGTCATTGAGGCCTCCACGCCGCGACGCGTGGCCATCGGCCTCCCCGCGTCCGACTACAGCTTGAACTCGTCGCCGATGCGCAGGATCTGGAGATCCGTGCCGTTCTTGATCTTGGTGAGCTCGCGGGAGACCACGCGCTCGAAGGTGGGCTTGATGTGGTAGAGCAGCATCGGCACCTCGCGGTGCCGGTCGAGCTTGAGGAGCTCGGGCCCGAGGGTCTGCGGCGTGTGGTGGCCGCTCGCGGTGGCGAGCTTCTGCTGCTCGTTCGGGAAGCTGATCTCCATGAGCATCAGCGAGAGATCGGGGGTGTCGTTGAGCACCTCCCAGAGGCGTTCGGTCGGGCCGGTGTCGCCCGAGTAGGCGAGCACCCCGCCCTTGCCGCGGACGACGAACGCACACGCGTCGATGGTGTGGCTCACCATGATGGCCTTCACCTCGAAGCCGGCCACCTCGGTGGTCTGCTCCTTGCGCAGCGTGCGGTACGTGATCGTGGGGTGACGCGCGCTCGGGATCTTGGTGAAATCGGGCCACAAGAGGCCATTGAAGAAGTGCTTCTTGAGGATGTCGATCGTCTGTTTGATCGACACGATCTCGAGCGGCGGGCAGTTGTTCTGGCAGCGGTTGTCCGCGAGCGTGGCCAGGTCCTTGAGGTGGTCCATGTGGCCGTGCGACACGAGCACGGCGTCGAGCGAGCACTGCTCCTTGAGCGTGAGGCCCGAGGTGAGGCAGCCCGCGTCGATGGCCAGCGCCCGGCCGCCCGCGCGCAGGACGAAGCCGCTCGTGCGGTGCTTCGGGGTCTCGCCGCCGTGGCAGCCGACGACCGTGAGGTTCATGGGGAGTCCCCTTCCCCGCCCGGGAAGCCAGAACCCCCGGACAACGCTGCCCCGCCGGCGAACCGCTGGGGCATCTCGAGGAACTCGAGGAAGTCGAGTAGACGATCCATGTCGTGGACGACGATGGCCGTGGGCTCGACCGAGATCACGCGCACGCGGCGCAGACGGCCGAGCACCTCCTCGACCTCCTCGGGCTCGGCGTTGACCTGGGCGCCGAGCTCCTCGCGCGAGATCCCGACCCGGCGGCCGTTGCCCTGCTCCTCGCCGAACGTCTCGGCGAGCCGCGCGAGGCCCCGCATCACGCGCGCGCGCGGATCCTTGTGCATCAGGATCTCGATGAGGGCGTCCGCGCTCGCGAGGCGCGCCGCGAGCTTCTTGATGAGCCGGACGGTGATCTCGCGGTTGTGGATGACCATCTGCTCGAAGCGGTGGGCGTCGATCACGAGGATGCGGGCCGGGCCGTCGTCGGCGACGACCGCCGTCGCGGTGCGCGGCTTGTCGTTGAGGATGGCCATCTCGCCGAAGAACTCGCCGGCGCCGAGGGTGGCGAGCACGCGCTCGTCGGTGGCGCCTGCGCCCGAGCCACCCGAGGCCTGGCCCCCAGTACGACCCACGCGCTTCTGGATGCGCACGTGACCCGCCTGGATCACGTACATCTCTTCGCCGAGCTCGCCCTCGCGGAACACCACGGTGCCTGCGGGGAAGTCCCGGGCGAAGCGGGCGAGCGCGCCGTCCGTGGTCATCGCTCCGAACCGTATATGTAGGTGCAGGTTCGGTCAAAGAACTGATCGCGCAGCCGTCACGAACGCCACCACCCGATCGTGGTCTTTTCGGCGCGGAACCCCCTCCCGCTCGACCCCGCTCGCCACGTCGACGGCGAAGGGCCGCACTGCCAGGACCGCGCTCGCCACGTTCTCCGGGGTGAGCCCGCCGGCCAGGGTGAGCCGCTTGACCTTCGCCAGCCCGGCCACGAGCGCCGGCGGCACCCGGACGCCGCTGCCGCCGAGCACGCCGTCGACCTTCGCGTCGACCAGCACGTAGTCCCCTGGCATCGCGGCGGCCACCGCCACGTCGCGCGCGTCGGCCACCCGCACCGCCTTGTAGGCGTGCGGGAGCAGTGCCTCGACCAGCGCAGCGGGCTCGTCACCGTGGAGCTGCACGCAGCCGAAGCCCACCTCCGCGCGCAGCGCGAGGATCTGCTCGAGCGTCCAGTCGGCGACGACGGCCACGACGAGGGCCCGATCGGCCACCGCCTCGACGATGGCCCGCCCGACCTCTCCGGTCACGCAGCGCGGGCTCGCGGGCACGAAGTTGAGCCCGAGGGACGAAGCCCCCGCCTCGACCGCCACGAGGGCGTCCTCGACGCAGGTCACCCCGCAGATCTTCACGTGGACCGGCACGGCCTAGCCCACCGCGGTCGTCTCGCCGAGCGAGGTCGTCTTGACCCCTTCCATGTACGGGTTGGTCCGGAGCGCCCGCCAGGCGATGAAGCTGCCGAGGACCACCACGGTGACCACGATCAGGATCACGAGGCCGTTGCGCACCGCCACGCGATCGGCGCTCCCGAGCGCGCGCAGGTGCTTCTCCTGGTCGATCTGGAGCCGTTGCAGGGCGGCCTCCGCCTCGGCGATCCCCTTGCGGCGCAGGTCGACGCCGTCGACGGCGGGCCCGCCCTCCTTGGCCGCGCGCTTGCCGATCTCGAGCAGAGCGCCGCGCACCTCCTTGTGGGCGGCGTCGACGCCCTCCTTGCGCACGCCGGCCTGGCGCGCGAACTCGGCCTCGAGCTTGCGACGGCGCGCGCGGTGGTGCTCGATGCGCGCGTCGACCTCGGCGAGCACGCGGCGAGCGATCGCGAGCTTGCTCTCCTCGGCCAGCATCGCGTCCTTGGCGATCTTCTCCTCGGCGGCGCGGGTCGCGCGCTCCGCGTCGGCGGCGGCGACGAGGGCCTGGGCCGCGCTGCGGTCGGGCAGGCTCGTCTCGGGGCGATCGAGCTTGGTCTTGGCGGCGCGCACGTCGATCTCGACGCGCTTGCGACGGGCCTCGTGCTTCTGCGCGAGCCGGCTCGCCTCGTCGAAGACCTTCTGCTGCGCGTCGACGGCGGCCTGGGCCTCCACGCGCGGCGGATCGAGGGCCGCGAGATCCGCGTCCACGGCGCCGACCTGGGCGCGGAAGGCGTCGTCGGCCTCGGCGAGGGCCCCCTGTCGATCGCGCGCCACCGCCTCGGCGCGCCCGAGCGGCTCGGCGAGCGTGCGGTACTGCGGGTCGATGGCCACGATCGGGGCGAGCATCTCGCCGAGCTCCACGAAGCGCTGGTCGCGGCGCGTCTCGGCCTCGCCGATGCCCCGGCGCAGCTCGTCGAGGGCGCGGCGCAGCTCGCGCTGGCGGCGCAGCACGCGGAGCGCGTAGGGCACCGACTCCACGATGTTCCTGGGCTCCGCGCCGTAGTCGGCGAGCGCCTTCACCTCGTAGGCGTCGATCGCGAAGGCCTGAGCGGGCTGCGCGGCGCGGCTCGTCCGGCCCTCGGGCGTCGCCTCCGCGGGGCTCGCCGCCACTTGACCGCTCGCGGACGGCGCGATCTTCGCGCTCGGCCGCACGTCGGCGAGGTCGAGCCCGGGGCTCTCTCCGGGCGCGTCGTCCCAGTCGTCGCTGAACGCGGAGTGTCCCGTGGGTTGCTGAGCACCGCCGGCCGATCCGCCAGGGCCGCCTGTGTCGAGCTCGAGCGCCGGTCCGGGCAGCTCGTCGTCGTCGAACCCATCCGCGTTGCCTGTCACCCGACCCACGATACACAACCGCCGGCCTCGACCGGGAGCGACGCATGGAATTCCAATGAAGTCTGATGGTTGAGTTCCAACCTCAGAGGTTGGTTCGAGGCGAGGAGCGCCTCCCGCTGCCTCGTGTCGGGGAAGAAGGCCAAAGAATGTGCATCCGAAAAGTTGTCCACAGCGCACCTACATCGGCACCTTCGGCCCATGCAGAACCCGATGCCGGCCCCGACCTCGGACACCGAAGCCCTCCCGCGCCTCCTCGGGCGCTACGTCCTGCTGCGGCTCCTGGTGCGAGGCGGGATGGGCGAGGTCTACCTCGCCACGTCGGTCGGCATCGAGGGCGCGGAGCGGCCGGTCGTGGTCAAGCGCATCCGCCGCGAGTACCGCACGGACCCGTCGTTCCACGCGCGGTTCCTCGACGAGGCGCGCGTGCAGTCGCAGCTCGACGATCCGGGCGTCGCGCGCATCATCGAGGCCGCGGTGGACGAGCACGGCGACCCGTTCGTCGTGGTCGAATACGTCGAGGGTCGTTCGCTCGCCGACGTGCGCGGCCGCCTCTCGCGCCTCGGCAAGCCCCTGCCCTGGGCCGACGCCGTCGCGGTGAGCCTCGAGATCGCGAGCGCCCTCGCCCACGTGCACGAGCGCACCGGATCGGACGGCGCGCCGCTCGGCATCGTGCACCGCGATCTGTCCCCCCAGAACGTGATGGTCGGGTTCTCGGGCGACGTGAAGCTCATCGACTTCGGCACCGCGCGCGGCGACAACCGCAAGTGCCACACGGTGGCGGGCAACGTGCTCGCGAAGCCCGGCTACGTGGCGCCCGAGGTGGCGCGTGGAGAGTCGGCCACGCCGCGCGCCGACATCTACGCGCTCGGCGTCATGCTCTGGGAGCTCTGCGCCGGCCGCCGCTACCTCGAGGGTGACGCCACCGAGCACGTCGCGCAGATCGTCTCGGGCAAGCTGCGCCCCGCCCCGCTCGCGGGAGACGCGGCCCTCGGCGCCCTCGGCGACGGCCCGGTGCCCGCCGAGCTCGACGCCATCGTCGCGTTCCTCACCGAGCCGCTCGCCTCGCAGCGCTGCGAACGCGCCCGCGAAGCCGCCCAGCGCCTCGCCGGGCTCCTCTCGTCGGCGCCGCGCCGGCCGGTCGAGGAGCGCGGCGTCCGCGCCCGCGTCAAGACGATGCTCGCCCGCCTCTACCCGACCGAGCCCGCCGCCTCGCGCGTGGAGTTCGCCCGCCTCGTGACCAAGGCGCGCCGCGAGCTCAAGGAGCAGCTGGTCGCGACGCCGAAGGCCCCCGCACGCGTCGAGGCCGAGACGCCGAGCGAGCGCATGACCCAGGTCCCCGATGCGCTGCCGGGCACGCGCTACCGCATGATCCGCAAGCTCGGCGAGGGCGCGATGGGCGTCGTCTACGAGGCGGAGCACGTCGACCTCGGGCGCAAGGTCGCGGTCAAGGTGCTGCAGGCCAAGCACTCCACGTCGGCCGAGTTCGTCGCGCGCTTCCGCCGCGAGGCCCGCGCGATCGCGTCGCTCGTGCACCCGAACCTCGTGCAGGTCTACGACTTCGGCCAGACCGCGGGCGATCCGCTCGCGAGCGAGTGGGGCGGGCGCCTGTTCTTCGCGATGGAGCGGCTCGAGGGCGAGACGCTCGAGGCGTTCCTGGATCGCGAGCAGGGCATGGACTTCCGCGACGCCTGCGAGGTCGCGATCAAGACCTGCCGCGCCCTCGAGGCCGCCCACGCCGCGGGCCTCGTGCACCGCGACCTGAAGCCCGCGAACCTGTTCCTCTGCTTCGGCGGCCGCCGGCCTGGCGCCATGGGCGAGATCGGCGTGAAGCTGCTCGACTTCGGCGTCGCGAAGGACCTCCACTGCGCGGAGTCGAAGGACGACCCGAACTTCTCCCGCGCGGGCGCCATCTTCGGCACACCCGACACGATGGCCCCCGAGCAGGTGGCCGGCGACGTGGTCGACGGGCGCGCGGACCTCTACGCGCTCGGCTGCGTGCTCTACCGCCTGCTCACCGGGCGCATGCCGTTCGAGGACGCGCCCTCGTCCATCCTCGCCATGTCGTGTCACGTCAACGAGCCGGTCATCCCGCCACGCACCGCGGCGCCGCTCCGTGGGATCCCCGAGGCGGTCGAGCGCGTGGTGATGCGCGCCCTCGAGAAGAAGGCCACCGCCCGCTTCGCCGACGCGACGGAGATGCGCGAGGCGCTCGAGGAGGCGATCTACGGCGGCTTCTTCGAGGCCTCCGCGAAGGCGCCCGAGGTCCGCGCCGAGGTCGCCATGGAAGAGGCCATCACGTTCGAGACCGCCGCGCCCCCGCCCGCCCGCCGCCGTTCGTCGCGCCGCGCGGTGCTCGTGCCGATGGTGTTCGCCGCGTTCGTCGGCTGCGCGTGGCTCGCCTGGAAGGGCGTCGACGGCAAGCTGCACCCGCGCAAGGCGGTGGCGGTCGCGGTCGTGAAGGACGAGGCCGCGAAGGCGGTCGAGGTCGTGGACCCGCGCGCCGCGCAGGTCGCGGTGAAGCCCGAGGCGCGGCCCGCGGTCGCGGCGAAGGCCCCGGTCGCGGTCGCTGCGCCGGTCGCAGCGGCGCCGCCGGCGGCGATCGCCTCGGCGAAGCAGACCTTGCCGGGCTTCCCCGTCGCGGAAGCCCCTCCCCCGGCCATCGCCTACGACGGCCCGACCACCGCGAGCATCGAGAAGAAGCTCGCGGCCGGCGACGCCGACGGCGCGCTCGACGACGCGCGCTCGCTCAAGGCGGACGGCAAGCCCGCCTCGCAGGCGCTGTGGGCGAGGACCGCGTTCGCCGCGGGCAAGTTCCAGGAGGCGCACCTCGCCTCGGTCGCGTGGCTCGGCAAGGAGCCCGCCTCGATCCCGGCGCGCCTGCTGGACGCGCGCGCCCTGCGCGAGACCGGCCAGCTCGAGCCCGCGCGTCTGCGGCTCAAGGAGATCCTCGAGAAGCAGCCGAACCACGCCGAGGCCAAGACCATGCTGCGAGACCTCGAGGCGCTCTCCCGCGCCCAGAAGGTCCACGCCGCGCCGCACAAGCGGAAGGTGGCGTCCGCAAAGATTCCCTAGACGTTCCGGCCGTTCCTGGCTGGATTGCGCGCCCGGCCGATCCGACCTAGAAATAAATGCAGACCATGCGCCGCGTGCTCGTCGTCGACGACGAAGAGAACATCCGCCTCGTGCTGCGCACGCTGCTCAAGCGCGCCGGCTACGAGGTGGAGGTCGCGACCAACGGCGAAGAGGCGGTCGAGAAGTTCGAGTCGTTCGGCCCCGACGTGGTGCTCACCGACGTCCGCATGCCGAAGATGAACGGCATCGACCTGCTCACGGCGCTCAAGGCCAAGGGGTCGCTCGCGACGCTCATCGTGATGAGCGCCTACGGCTCGCACGACCTCGCGATCGAGGCGATGAAGGCCGGCGCGTACGACTACGTCGCCAAGCCGTTCAAGCCCGACGAGATCCTCCTCACCCTGCGCAAGGCCGAGGAGCGCGAGACCCTCCGGCGCGAGAACCAGAAGCTCCGCGAGGAGATCCGCAAGGAGAACAAGTTCGACGAGATCCTCGCCAAGAGCGCGCCGATGATGGAGATCTTCCGCACCATCGGGAAGATCGCCGACTACAAGACCACGGTGCTCGTGGTCGGCGAGTCGGGCGTCGGCAAGGAGCTCGTCGCGCGCGCCCTGCACCGCCGCTCGATCCGCGCCAACAACCCGTTCGTCGCCATCAACTGCGGCGCCATCCCCGAGAACCTGCTCGAGAGCGAGCTGTTCGGCCACCGCAAGGGCGCGTTCACCGACGCGAGCGCCGACCGCCGCGGCCTCTTCGAGGAGGCGAGCACCGGCACCTTGTTCCTCGACGAGATCGGCGAGCTCCCCCTGGCCCTGCAGGTGAAGCTCCTGCGCGTGCTCCAGGAGGAGACCATCCGCCGGCTCGGCGACACCAAGGACATCAAGATCGACGTGCGCATCGTGGCGGCGACGCACCGCGACCTCGCCGCCGAGGTGAAGGCCGGCCGGTTCCGCGAGGACCTGTACTACCGCCTGAACGTCCTGCCCCTGCCCTTGCCGCCGCTCCGCGACCGCAAGGAGGACATCCCCCTCCTGCTCGACCACTTCATCGCCCGCAACAACATCCGCCTCGGCACCCAGCTGCGCGGCATCTCGCCCGAGGCCCGCAAGGCGCTCATCGACTACGCCTGGCCCGGCAACGTGCGCGAGCTCGAGAACACCATCGAGCGCGCGATGGTGCTCGCCGACAGCGATCTCATCCACGTGCAGGACCTCCCCGAGCGCGTGCGCGAGGCGCGCGACCCGGTGCAGATGCAGCTCGCGAGCGGCGAGCTCTCCATCAAGAAGACGACGCGGGTCATCGAAGAGGTGCTGATCCGGCGCGCCCTGCAGAAGACCAAGGGCAACCGCACCCGCGCCGCCGAGATCCTCGAAATCAGCCACCGCGCGCTGCTCTACAAGCTGAAAGACTACCTCATCACCGACCTCTGACGATGCGCTGGATCTGCATTTGTATCTCGCTCGCGATCGGTCCGATCGCCGCCCTCGCCTGCACGGGGGGGAAGCCTGCTCCGCCCAAGACGGGTACAGCGTCGAGCGCGAGCGACGCCGGGGGTGAGGTCGCGGTGGCGAGCGCCTCGAGCGCGACCCCCCTGCCCTCGGGCGCGGTGAGCGCGGTGGTGTTCTCGGACGACGAGTGCAAGGTGGACACGGACTGCGTGCCGGAGCGCACCTGCCACCCGGACCGGTGTCGCACGGCCGCGAACGCGGGCGAGATGTTGCCTGGGACGCTCTGCACGAACACGTGCGCCGCGAGCGCGGTGGAGTGCGGGCAGAACCACTGCGGGTGCGCGTTCAAGGGGCTCGCGAAGCGCTGCGCGGTGCTGCCGGGGCCGTGACCGTCAGCCGGCGTCGCCGGCCCGGGGGTGCGCCCATACCGTGCCCTTGCCGTCCTTGCACTCGAGACGCCCGAAGCAGTCGTGGTGGCAATCGTCGGAACGAGGCCGAGAGGTGTCGCCCTCGTCACCAGCACCGCGGGGACGGCGTAGGGCCCAGACACGCAGACTCGAATCGGCCATGCCGGACCTGCCAGTCGACCCAGAGTTGCGAGGGCGGATCGAGTTGCGGTGTACGCCACTCGATCATCCCGGATTCCGCCGCGTAGTGCGGGACTGGCCGGAGGTCGCCATACCGCTGGTACACGGGAACGAAGCCCGTGCCATGCCAGCACGCGACGTCGAAGGCTCCGGTCAGCACGAGGGCCACGAGCGCGAAGCGCGCGAGCGATGGGGCCGTCGGGACGAGCGGTCCCTGGGTACGGACTGCGCCGACGGTCGCGGGTTGCGAGCGGAACGTGTCCTGAGGTGCGACCTCGACCAGCACAGCGTCGGGGTGCTCGTCGAGGAGAAGCACCCCAGCGGCTTCGTCCAGCGCGTCGAGACGGTGGGTGTCCACCCGCCCGGCGCCGATCGCCGCCAGCCACTGTCGGCGTCGTCGGGCTCCGACGACAACCAACGCGGTCATGATCCCCCCGAGCAAGGATGCCGCGACGAACGGGGGCGACCAGCGCCGCAGGAGCCCCGCCATGCACAGCGCCGTGACCAAGGTGGTGACGCCAACGGCGAGGATCAGAGACCGTCTGCGCTCGACCTGCGAACCGCGCCACGTCGCCAGAACGGGTGCAATCGCGAGACGTCCGATCAAGACGGGCACGAACCACAGCATCAGGACCGCGATGCGCCCCACCGTCCAGCCGCTGTGCCAGTCCCAGTGTGTCCAGAGATCGCCCAACCAGTACTGGAGTGGACCTAGCGTGAGCACGAGCCGGACAAACAGCTCTGCGAGGCTCCAGCGTCCCTCCTGCCGCGTGTCACGGATCGCCCGGACCCCGGCGCCGAGGCCGAACAGTCCGTCCATCAGCGCCGCGGGCAGGATCAGACTCCAGTCCAGGCTGAGCGCGAACGCCAGCGTGCCCCCGATCGCGGCGCGCGTGAAGGTGACCGACAAGAGCGTCACGAGCCCGAGGATCGGCGCGCTCCGTGAACGGTGGCCCTCTCTCACCAGACCACCTCCGTGGGTGTGAGTCGATCCACGAAGGTGCCGTCGCCGAGCTGACCCTCGGTGTTCCGACCCCAGCAACGCACCTTGGTGTCGCGACCGAGGGCGCACGTGTGCGCCGCGCCGAGTGCGATGGCGCTCGCCGCCTCGAGGATGCGAGTCGGCCGTGGCCGATCGATCCGGGTGCCATCGCCGATCGCGCCGGCGTGGTTGTCTCCCCAGCACCAGACTCCGCCGTCCTCGGCGAGCGCGCAGGCGTGTGTGTCGCCGACGTCGAGGGCGGTCACCGCGGGCAGTCCCTCGACCAGGGAGACACCGTTGCTCGTCGTGCAGCCCACTGCGCCGTCGCTCTCGCGCTGGAAGCACGCGAGCTGGCTTCCGAGCGCGACCCGGCGAACATCGGTCGTCGGGAGTCGTGGGGGATCCAGTCCCCAGCATCGGAGGCTGTGGTCCTGGTGGAGGACGCAGGCCCGGCCGCGCGCGAGCGCCACGCCGACGATGTCGCCAACGGGGGCGTAGTCGAGCGGCGGGGCGAGGGGTGAACTGGGTGGCGAGAGTGCAAGCGAACCATCGGCCAGGATCGCGACCGTCGTGTCTGCCACCAGAGCTCGGCAGGCCTTGCGACCACGACACTGCTCGAACACGTTGTCGGAGGTGCGGACGATCTGGCCCACCGCGACGTGAGCGGGAGCGCCCCCCAGGAGTACGGGCAGCGCGCGCGGGACCGTCGGGATTCTGTGATCGAGGTCGAGATGCCCCCAGCACGCAAGGTGCGGCGTCGCAGCACAGGTCGCCGCATCCCCCGCGGCGAGGAGGCGGGCGCCGACGAGGGAATCGGGTGGCGAGAGCTTCGCCGCTGCCGAGTTCTTCCGACAGACGGCCCGTCTGCCATCGAGCGACACCTCGGCCTGGACGAGCCGCCCGGAGGCGTCGCGGAAGGTGTAGATCAGCCGCCCGTCCCGCTGGACCGGCTCGACGATGTGGGCCCGCTCGTCGAGGGAGCGGGCCGTGTTCGCCCTTCCGTACTCGTCCCTTCGCCGGACCGAGTTGGGAGGAGCGCAGAGGCCAGGCGGGACGTTGATGACCAGCATGTCCGCGGTAGCCCACTCGCCGAGCCGCGCGAAGACGGCGGCTCTGGGCTCGAAGCGGCCGTGATCGATCTGCCATCCCACCGTGGCCCAGGGATGTTCTTCGAAGTGCCAATCGATGGTGCGCCACTCGGACACGTATCGAGGTCGAGGCCGCTCTCTGCCGTGTCGCTGGTAGACCGGCACGAACCCAGTGCCGTGCCAACACGCGAGATCGAAGCCGACCGTGAGCACGAAGGCCGCGCTGGCGAATCGGACGAGCGAGCGAACCTGTCGACGGAGGAGCCCCTTCGAGCGGACGAGGACGACCGCGACCAGCACTCCGCCGAGGACGCTGACGGCGGGGACCCAGGGCGACGAAGGACGCAGCAAGCACGCGAGGCAGAGCGGGACCACCATCGTCATGATGCCGAGGGCGAGCAGCAGCCGTCGCCTGTGGTCCGGCTGTGCGCCTCGCCACGCCGCCAGCACCGGCTCGATGGCGAGGCGTCCGACGACGATGGGCGCGAGCCAGAGCATCGCGGTCGCGATGCGGCCCACCATCCAGCCGTCGCGCTGGTCCCAGTCCCACAGGTCGACATGGTGTCGGAGCGGGCCGACCGCGATCAGGAGCCGGACGAACAGCTCTGCGAGGCTCCAGCGGGCCTCCTGCCGCGTGCCACGGATCGCCCTGACACCGGCGCCGAGACCGAACAGCCCGTCCATCAGCGCCGAAGGCAGGATCAGAGTCCAGTGCAGGCTGACAGCGAACGCCAGCGTGCCCCCGATCGCGGCGCGCGTGATGGTGACCGACAAGAGGGTCAGGAGGCGGAGCACGAGCTCTCTCCAGCATGCGCCACTCGCGAGGCTCCTTGAAGGCCCAGCGCTCGCGCCGAGCTGGAGGTCCGCCGGGGCGACCGGGACATCGTTTCACCACAAGACGAGGCGCATCACCAGCTATCCGGGCGCGGCCGCCGCAGGCCGAGATAGACGATGTAGCTGCCTGGCAGCGCGAAGAGCGCGGTTGCGGCGAAGCCCCACGATCGCCTCTTGCGCCGCGCGTCATCGTAGTCGCGTGCCGTGAACACGGTCTGACCTCTCACTTGGTGGAGGCTGTGCAGCCAGTAGATCTTCGTGCCGAAGGTGGACGACGACGACGCAGCGGTCAGGTGCACCAGAGCACGCGCCTCACAGACCGCTCTCACGCCGTCGTGGTAGGCACCAGCATCGCCAATGCGGACCTCGTACGGAGTCCGATCGAGCGTGAGGCTCACAGTGGTGCCGTACTTTTGCGAGAGCGTGCGGCACGCAGTGATCCGCGCCGTCACCTCGAGATCGACCGGGTCGTCGCTGGCAACCGTCTCTGCCAACATGCAGCCAGCGAACCCGACCAGCCCGAGCCCGACCAAGAAGACTGTGGCGGGGTGAGCGCTGGACATGGCGAGGCGGGCGTCGAGTTAGCCAGATGAGGATGATGCCACCTCGAGGCGGCATCGTGACGCGACACGGGCATCCACGTGACACGTGCGGCGTGCCGAGCTCGAGGTACACCGACATGCGGACCCGGACAGAGGGAGGCTGATCTGCGCGCGCCTCCAGTGCGCCCCGCGCACTGGGACGGTCCCATCGCCACGAGTGCTACGATCGGCAGCGTGCGAGCGTGCGTCCTCAATACCCACCTACTCGCCGTCGCTTCCATGATCGCCGTCATTTCCTGTCGGCACACATCGACAATTCCTGCTGCCGAGCGCCCTTCGTCCCTCGGGCCAGCCGTCCCTTCTGCAGTGGGCGTCGTGAAGCCACCCGCGCTTGCGGTGCCCAAGACGACACTGCCGACTCTCCTGAATCGCGCGCTCCGCTCACGATTCATGGTCACGACACCAAAGAGTTCCTTCCCGTCGAAGGAGGGCCCAGCCCTTTCGGGTCCTCTCCAAGGGCTGGCGTTCGGAATGCGGATGGCCGAGGTGCAGGCCGCTTCACCGTCGATCTGGCCGGCCTTCCACTACACCGAGGACCCGAGCAAAGGTGGCATCCCGCTGACCCTTGGGGGCGGGAGGTTGTCCGGTCTCGTCTACCAACTCGGACTCGACCGCGTCTCGATCAGCTACAAGAGCTTCGCGACGGCGAGAAAGGCCCTCACCCAGGCCTGGGGAGATCCCGTCGAGGAGGGCGGCGATCTGATCTGGGTGAATCCGGAACGAGGTACTCACGCGGTGCTGATGCCGTTCGAGCAGACCGCGGAGCTCTGGCTTCAACCCTATCTGCCGATCGCAGAGGTCCTCGCCGATGGCGGAGAGTTCTCTTGGAACGGCAAGCACTTGCTTGACTCCACGGTCGAGGAGTTGGAGCCGGTGCTCATCAATGCTCTGAGTTCATGCCTTCACAGCTACGCCCGTGACGGCGACCTGATCGTGGGCCAACTCGGGCTTCGCGTTCAAGAAGGGAGCGTGAACGCCTACGAGATCGATGGACTGTATTATCCCGATGCGATCAAAGTGCTCGAGGCCAAACTGCAGAAGGTCGGAACGAAAGGTTCTGAGACAACCTTCCGCAACGATACGCACACCGTAGAAGTGCTCGCAACGTCTTGGAAGAACACGCTCAATCTGCGCGTCGCCCGGATTCTCAAGTAGATCCTTCGCGAGGGCGCCACGCGAAGAGACGTTGGACGAGAACAGGATGGCACCGCGCTCCTCGACCTCGAGGGGCGCCCTCATCATCGGGATCAGCCTTCGGGATGGTCGTTGTGGTGCCCGATCAGGAACGCGGTCACCTGGATGCGCTGCCCGTCCGGCAGGTTCACGAACACCATCGCCGATGGGTTGCGGCTGGCGGCAGCCACCGAGGTGCCCAGGCCGAGCACCATGGCGAGGGCCACCTCGAGGCGGGTGGGTGGAGCAAGGCTCAGACGGGCACAACACGATGTCGGCCTCGTCACCAGCGTCAGCTCGGGGCCACCGGGACGTCGTTCACCGAGACCAGCCCATGCCTACGCCACCCGACGCGCGCCAGCCACGTGCGCGGAGCGTGCACCGGCGCCCGCTCGAGCCCCAGCGGGACGAGCTCGCGATACCCGTCGAACCAGGGCGCGGAGGAGCAGGGATCGAGCCGCGTAGCGGCGAGTCTCGAGTGCTTCCGAAAATTCTGCAGCACGTAAATCAAAGCGAATTTCACCTCCCGAGGCGTTCGCAGCGCCCGCGTATGAAATCGGTCACCGAGCACCCTTCCCCGCCGCCCGAGCGCCCGGTTGACCGCCCGCGCGATACGCACCCCGAGCCCCTGCGCGCCCGCGCGGAGCGACGCCGAGTCGTGCGCCTCGACGATGAGGTGGAGGTGGTCGTCCTGCACGGAGAAGTGCACCACACGGAAGCGCGCGCCCGCTGCGCGGTGCGCGGACAGCGCCGCGACGACCACCGGGAACACGTCGGCCGAGCGGAGTGAGCCGATCCCTGCCGCGCACCGCCACGTGAGGTGCACGGGCGTGTACGCGCGATGCACGGGACGGGGCCGATGCGGGACCTGCGGCCGCTCCCCACGGGGCTTGCGACCGGCGCCCGGTCGACGCCCGCCCCACCCCGCCGTGCGGGCGAGGGAGAGCTGCTGTGGTTTCGAGCGGCGCGCCATCTTGAATGAGCATAAATAGTGACCGGCGCGCGTCAAGGGGTGCCCTTCGGTGGGTCCGGTGTACGGACATGGGCGACGGCTTGTGCGGGCACATGGGTGACGGCCCGTCTTCCTGTCCAAGGACATGGGTGACAGCGGCAAGAGGTCCTTGCCCGCGTGCCTCGCATGGCTTCTCACTCACGTCTGTGTGCGCCGATGCGCTGGAGTGCGGTCATCCCCGACTCCAGCGGGGCTCGCGCCGCACTACAACTCGGTGCCGTCCCAGAGGGACCTTGGGATCGCCCAGCACGGTGTACGGCAGCGTCATTCGAGCACCCGGCCCCGAGTTGCACCCCCACCCGAGGTTCGGCCGCGGCCGACGGGCGAGACTCACCTCGCTGCGCGAGGTTCGACCACCGCGATCGTGAACGTCCCCTTCGCGACGAGCCGCTCCTCGTCGCCCTTTCGCGCGAACACCTCGGACTCCACCACCGCGCTCGTGCGGCCGCTGCGCAGCACGGTCGCGCGCACGCGCACGCGCTCGCCCACCGCGGGTCGGAGCAGATGCATCGTGAACGTCTGCGTCAGCACGCGAAACCCTTCGCCGGCTCGCGTGGCGGCGGCGGCGCCGGCGGCGTGATCCGCCAGCGCGGTGAGCACCGCGGCGTGCACGAAGCCGTCTTGCTGGGTGTGCGCGGCCGTGGGCACGACGCTGGCCTCCACCCAGCCGTCGCCGACGCCGTCGAGCCGCGTGCCGAGCGCGGTCATGAAGCCGGCCTCTGCCCAGATCGCCTCGATGCGCGCGTCCATCGCCCGGGGATAGCACGCCGCGAAACCAATCCTCGGCGGCAGCGTCTACCTCCCAACATGTCCCGCAAGGAAGCCCTCCTCCTCGCCGCCCTGGTCCTCGGGTGTGCGTCGGCCGGCGTCGTCGCCGTGCGCCGCGCGAAGGCCCCGCCGGCCGCCCCGGGAGGCGCGCCCGTCGCGTCCGCAGCCCCCGTCGAAGGGCAGGCGCCCGTGCCCCGCAAGTACGCGAAGAAGGTCCCCCTGCCCCCCAAGGACCTCCGCGAGCAGGCCCTCGGGTTCGGCAAGGCGCGCGGCTGGCTCAACGCGAGCCGGACGCCGAAGAACGAGGACTTCCTCGGCCGCGTCGTCGTCGTCGACTTCTGGACCTCTTGCTGCATCAACTGCATGCACGCGCTGCCCACGCTCGCGAAGCTCGAGCAGCGGCACGAGAAGGACCCGTTCGTCGTCGTCGGCGTGCACACGCAGAAGTTCGACGCCGAGCCCGAGCCCGCGCGCCTGCGCGCCTCGGTGATTCGCTACGGCGTGCACCACCCGGTCGCGATCGACGGCGACAAGGGCATCTGGGAGGGCTGGGGCGTCTCGGCCTGGCCCACCGTGATGGTGATCGACGCCAAGGGCCGCATCGTCTGGGAGCAGGGCGGCGAGCCCGATCTCGAAGAGCTGGACGCGGTCGTCGAGAGCACCCTCGCCGAGGGCGCCGAGGAGAAGGCGCTCGCCACGACGCCGGTCGCGTTCCTCGGCAAGGAGGTCGATCCGGCTCGCCCGCTCGCGTTCCCGGAGAAGCTCGCGGTGCTGCCCAGCGGCGAGATCCTGGTCGCCGACTCCGGGCACGATCGGCTCGTGCTCGTCGACAAGACGGGCAAGGTCATCACCACCATCGGCGACGGGCAGCGAGGCCTCGTCGACGGCGCCTTCGACAAGGCGCGCTTCGCGCACCCGCAGGGCATCGCGGTGTTCGGCGGGCTCGTCTACGTCGCCGACACCGAGAACCACGCCCTGCGCGCGCTCGACCTGAAGGCGCGCACCGTCACCACCGTCGCAGGCACCGGCGTGCTCGGTGCTGGGCGCCTCGGGAAAGAACCCATCGCGGCCAAGTCCCCGCTGCGCTCGCCGTGGGACCTCGCGGTCGTGAACGGCACGCTCTACGTGGCGATGGCCGGCTCGCACCAGATCGCGACCTTCGACCCGGCGGCGCAGACGATCCGCCTCTTCGCGGGCACCGGCGCCGAGAACCGCAGCGACGGCGGCAGGCTCGTCGCCACGTTCGCGCAGCCGAGCGGCCTCGCGACCGACGGCAAGGACCTGTTCGTGCTCGACAGCGAGACGTCGAGCCTCCGCAAGATCGCGCTCGCCACCGGCGAGGTCACCACGCTGCTCGGCAAGGCCCTCTTCGTGTGGGGCGACGTCGACGGTCCGGGAGAGAAGGCGCGCATGCAGCACCCGATCGGCCTCGCGTTCGGCGGCGGCGCGCTGTGGGTCGCCGACACCTACAACGGCAAGATCAAGCGGGTGGATCCGAGCACGGGCGAGACCAGGACCATCGCGGGCGGCTTCGGTCTGAACGAACCCGCGGGGCTCGCGTGGTTCGACGGTGTGCTGCTGGTCGCCGACACCAACTCGGGGCGCGTGGCGAAGGTCAGCGCCGACAAGGGCGAGGTCACGACCTGGCCTCTCGTGGGCCTCTCGGCGCCCTGATACGGGTAAAATGGGTCGCGGGCGCCTCTTTCGAGGGCGCCCGCGAGCAACGAGAAGACGGTCGAGCTACGAGAGGCTCAGCCGAAGTCCTTCTCGGCGCGCTCCTGGTCTTCCTTGCAGCGGATGCAGAGCGTGGTCTCGGGGCGCGCCTCGAGGCGCTTGACCGAGATCTCCTCGCCGCACTCCTCGCAGATGCCGAAGCTCGCGTCGTCGATGCGGGCGAGGGCCTTCTCGATCTTGTCGAGGAACGACTTCTCGCGGCCGCGCAGGCGGAAGGTGAACGACTGGAGGTACTCGCTGGACGCGAGATCCATCTCGTCGGGCAGGTCGTTCGCGTCGAGGGTCATGTCCTCGTCGAGCGTCTGCTTGGCCTTCTTGATGATGTCGTCGCGCTTCTCCTCGAGGAGCTTGCGGAACCGCGCGAGCATGGTCTTGCTCATCGTGGTGACGGGCGCGGGCTTGTCCTCGGCCACGGGCGCGGCAGCGACGATCCTCGGCAGCGTCAGCGGCTCGTCCTTCTTGTCGGCGGGCTTGGACGCGGGCGGCGCGACGGGCGCGGCAGCGGGGCGGCTCTTGGCGGCGGCCGCGGGGGCGGCGGCGATCTTCGGCGCGGGCTTCTCCGGTTCCTTCGCGGCCTTCGGCTTGGCGGCCTCGGACTTGGCAGCGGCAGCGGCGGGCTTGGTGGCGGTCTTCGACGGCTTGGAGGCAGGTGCGGTCTTGCTGGCCATGCGTAGCCGCCTAGGATGCCCTCCACGCCGGAAGGGATGCAAGACGGAAGGATGCCAGCCCCGAAACCCTCCGAGATCCCCCAGGGAACCCGGCCGCCGCTCCCCGGCGCGCGGGTACATTTCGGCATCGACGAGAACGGGCTCGGTCCGGTGCTGGGTCCCCTGGTCGTCACCGGGGTCGCCCTCGCGGGCGCCGTCCGCCCGAGGACGCTGGGCCCGCTGGTGGGGGACTCCAAGGCGTTGGTCGCCCACGGCGACGTGGCGCTCGGCGAAGCGTGGGCCCGCGTGCTCCTCGAGGCGCTCGGAAAGCCCCCTGCCCGCCCCGCCGACGTGCTCGCCCACGTGTCCCTCGACGACCCGGAGATCCTCCGCGGCCCGTGCCCCAAGGGCCGCCCCACCAAGGACCCCCACAGCGCGCCGTCGGCCATGTGTTACCCGCCCGACGAGAGCGAGGCGTTCGTGGCGAGCGAGGATCTCCTCGCGGAGGTCCGCGCCGCGCTCGCGGCCTTTCCCGTCCGACCGGTCGCGCTGCGCGCCGCGTTCGTGTGCGCCAACCGGTACAACGCCGCGGTCGACGCGGGGCGCAACAAGCTCGTGCTCGACCTGCACGAGATGGAGCGGATCGCGCTCGCCATGCGCACCGACGCCGACCTCGAGGGCAACGCTCTCTTCGACGCCGTGTGCGGGAAGGTCGGTGGCATCGGCAAGTACTCGGGCTATTTCGGCCCGCTCGGCGGCCACCTGCACGCGATCGAGCAAGAGGCCGACGGCGCGAGCGTCTACCGGTTCCCGGGCCTCGGGCGGTTCGCGTTCGTAGTCGACGCCGACGCCCAGGACCCCCTCGTCGGCCTCGCCTCGCTCGTCGGCAAGTACCTCCGCGAGCTCGGCATGGGACGCATCGTGAAGTGGCTGCGCGCGCAGTCCGGCGAAGACCTCGCCGAGGCGAGCGGCTACCGCGACCCGGTCACCAAGCAGTTCATCGAGGCCACCGCCCTCGTGCGCCGTCGACGCGGGGTCCCCGACCGCTGCTTCGTCCGCAACACCTGACTGGTACGACCACTTCGTCGGGAGAAATGCCTCGGATCGCAGCCGCGCGCGGTAGTATTTGCAGAGCATGCGCAGCCGCATCACCGGAGCCGGCCACTACCTCCCCAGCAAGGTCGTCACCAACGACGACCTCAGCCAGCGCCTCCCCACCACCGACGAGTGGATCCAGCAGCGCACCGGCATCAAGGAGCGCCGCTACATCGAGCACAGCGGGATCGGCGCGAGCGACCTCGCGGTCCCCGCTAGCAAGATGGCCCTCGCGCAGGCGGGCCTCGAGCCGAAGGACGTGCAGGCGATCGTCTTCGCCACGCTCTCGCCCGACGTGAACTTCCCCGGCTCGGCGTGCTTCCTCCAGCAGAAGCTCGGCTGCGGCCAGATCCCCTCGCTCGACGTGCGCAACCAGTGCTCGGGGTTCCTCTACGCGCTGTCGATCGCCGACGCGTGGATCCGCGCCGGCGTGTACCAGAACGTCCTGATCGTCGGCGCGGAGGTGCACTCGACCGGCATCGACTTCAGCGAGCACGGCCGCGACGTCACCGTCCTCTTCGGGGACGGCGCCGGCGCCGTGGTCGTGCAGCCGACCGATCACCCGACCCAGGGCGTGCGCTCGGTCCACCTCGCCGCCGACGGCGTGGGGGCGAAGGAGCTGTGGCTTGAGGCGCCGGCGTCGATGTACGACCCCCGGCTCACCGTCGAGATGATGGAGCAGCGCCGCCACTGGCCGAAGATGAACGGCAAGCAGGTGTTCCGCTGGGCGGTCGACAAGATGCCCGAGATCGCTCGCGCCGCGCTCTCCGCCCAAGGGATGAGCCCCTCGGACGTCGATCTGTTCGTGCCCCACCAGGCCAACATGCGGATCAACCAGGCAGTGGCCGAGAAGCTCGGGATCCCTCATGATCGAGTGGTGCACAACATCGAGCGCTACGGGAACACCACCGCGGCGACGATCCCGATCGGAATCTCCGAGTCGTGGAAGAGGGCAAGATCGCCGAGGGCAGCCGCGTGCTGATGGCCGCGTTCGGCGCCGGGTTCACCTGGGGGAGCGCGGTTGTCGAGTTCTGACGTCGACGACCCAGCGTCGGGACCGGCCGGTCTCGCGCGCGCGCGCCGCACGTCGGCGAGCGTCTGGGTCCTCGCGTCGGTGTTCGGACACCTGTTGCTCGCGGGGGGAGCGGCCGTGCTCGTCGCCCGCCACCTGAACGCGCCTCCGCCTCCGGTGGAGGGGGCCCCCGCCTACCCACCGCCCCCGCCGGACGGTCCCATCGTCGTCGAGCTCCCCACGTCCAGCGGCGAGACGATCGCGCTCGCCGTCACCACGAGCGGCCTACCGGTCGACAAGCCGGTCGGCCTCGCGGGGGGCGCCGCCGCGCACGCCGACGACCAGACGGGGGGCAAGGGCGGCGCGCCCGGCGCCAAGGCCGTGAACCTCGCCTCGGCCAACGGCGACGAGGCCGTGTCGGCCGCGCTCCGCGACGCGAACGAGGACCAGCAGAACCACCTCGCGACCGACAAGCACCGCGTCTCCCCGCTCGACGTGCGCCACGCGCTCGTGCCGATGGAGCTCACCTTCGTCGCGTCGGGCAAGGGCTTCCGCTACGAGCGCCACCCCGTCGGCAACGCGGCGCTCGGCGCGGAGTCCAGCAAGCCCGCCACGCTGGGGGGGGCACCGGGTGGCGCCGCCGGCGAGGGCGCCCTCGCGCAGCTCGGGAGCAAGGCGGGCGGACCGGTGAAGCCGATCCCGGGTGTCAGGTATGGCAGCATCATCGTCGGCACGCCGCAGCTCGTCGGCGCGCCCGTCGTCAAGGCGCGGCCCCACGTGCAGAAGGGCAAGCCCACGGTGGCCGCGGGCGACAAGGGCGCCGTCACCAAGGACGACCAGGACGCGGACCAGGCCGTGGCCGCGGCGCTCAAGAGCGTCGTCGACACCTCTCCGGTCGGCGCCGTGGAGCCGGGCCCTGGCAAGGGTGGCACCACGGGCCCGGGCGCGCCTGGCAGCAATGGCAGTGACGTCGGCGCGAGCTCGGTGGCGCTCGGCTCCGGCGCCGGCGGCGAGTCCCCCAAGCGCACGCGCTGGTTCCTCGACATGAACAAGCGCATCGGCCCGCTGGTCGACAAGACCTTCCCCAAGGAGGCCGAGCTCGAGCTGCGCAACGGCGTCGTGATCGTCGAGCTGGTGATCGACAAGGGCGGCAAGGTGATCGACGTCACCGTGGTCAAGCCCAGCAACTTCCCGCAGTTCGACAAGAACGTGGTGACGGCGCTGCGCAAGGCGCCGGGCTTCGATCCCATCCCCGACCTCGTCGGCGAGGGACCGGTGCGCGTCCGTCTGCCGGTACAGGGCGGCTGGCAGCTCGACTGAGAGTCTGTTGCGCGACTTGCGCAACCCCGCGCTTGCGCAACTCGAGCAACACCAACCCTCGGGAAATGTAGGCGTCTGCGGATTCCTGCAGGTTTGCCCGTTTCTCGGGGATGGAACGACCCTTGCGAAGGCGAGGCGCATGAAGCGAATCCCCCTGCTCGCGTTCGTCGTCGTGGGTCTCGGTGCCGTCTCCGGCTGCGCGTTCGAGAGCGCGTGGAAGGACGACGGCCAAGGCGTCGAGGGTCAGATCGTCGGCGGCACCAAGGCGTCCGCCTACGAAGAGGCCGTCCTCATCAACATGCAGGACAAGTACGGAAACAACACGAGCGCCTGCTCGGGTGCGCTCATCGCACCCCGGGTCGTGCTCACCGCGGGCCACTGCGTCGACGGCGTGCCGCGCTTCCAGGTCATCGCGCCCTACACCACCGATGGGAAGCAGGTCGGCACGTCCTCGAAGAAGGCGGCGTACGACTGGATCAACGTCCCTGGTAGCTCGGTCGACCCCGATCTGCACGACGTCGGCGTGATCGTCCTCGACAAGCCGATGACCCTGAAGAAGGGCTGGCCGATCATCCCCAAGGCCCGCGTGGAGTGGGGCACCAAGGCCATGAACATCGGCCGCATCCAGAACGGCGCGTTCTCGAGCACCGATCTCTTCGTGAGCAAGGCTCGCAGCATGAACAACGGCGCCGAGCACGGCTTCCCGTACGACTACTGGGCCGATCAGGTCATCCAGCCCGGCGACTCCGGCGGCCCGGTGGTGCTGGTCGGCACCGCGCCCCACACCATCATCGCCGTCAACTCCGGCGCGGGCGGTGACGAGGTGCTCGCGCGCACCGACCTGCTCTACGACTGGATCCAGAAGCAGGTCACCGAGAACGGCGGGCCCGGCGACCCGGTGACGCCTCCCGATCCGGTCACGCCCGGCGACGCGGACGCGGACGGCATCGCCGACGCCGCCGACCTCTGTGGCAAGACCCCGGCCGGCGCGCCCGTGTGGACGACCGGCGAGTGGATCGGCTGCGCCGCGGGCCAGCTGCGGGACGGCGGTGGCGGCGCCGACGCCGACGGAGACGGCGTGCCGGACGCGAAGGACCTGTGCAGCAAGACCCCCGCCGGCCAAGGGGTCTGGCAGTGGGGCGACTGGATGGGCTGCGCCGCGGGACAGTTCAAGGACAAGTGAGCCTGGGCTGCGAAGACCACGCGATTGACACCGTCGATCGCGTGGCCACCCTCTCGGGCCATGCGCACCCGGGTCAAGATCTGCTGCATCTCGTCGCTCGAAGAGGCGCGGCTCGCGGTGTCGCTCGGCGCCGACGCGCTCGGCCTGGTCGGCCCCATGCCGAGCGGCCCCGGCGTGCTCGACGACGCCACCATCCAGAGCATCGCGCGCGTCGTCGCGCCGCCCGTCGCGCGCTTCCTCCTCACGAGCCGCACCTCACCCGACGCGGTGGTCGAGCACGCGCTCGCGAGCGGCGTCGACACGGTGCAGCTGGTCGACACCGTCGCCCTCGACACCTACGCCGCCCTGCGGTCGCGCGCGCCCCACGTGCGCGTCGTGCAGGTGCTCCACGTAGAGGGGCCCGAGGTGGTCGAGGAGGCCACGCGACTCGCGCCCCTCGTCGATGCCCTGCTGCTCGACAGCGGTCGACCCAACGCCGCTGTGCGCGAGCTCGGTGGGACGGGCCGCGTGCACGACTGGCGCTGGAGCCGCGCGGTCGTCGACGCGGTCTCCTGCCCGGTGTTCCTCGCCGGCGGGCTCTCGGCCGACAACGCCCGGCGGGCGATCGACGAGGTCGCGCCGTTCGGGCTCGACGTCTGCAGCGGAGTGCGCACCGCGGGCGCGCTCGATCAAGAGAAGCTCCGCGCCTTGATGGCGATCCTGTCGTGAAGGCCGCGCGCGCTTTTCTTGGCCCCGGGTCGGAGGGCCCGTTACCGGCAGGCGCATGACGCGCACCGCTCTCGCCCTCCTCCTCCTCTCCTCGGTCGGCTGCACCAGCGCGACCGTCCTCCCCTCCGTCGCCGTCGAGGCCCGCCCCTCGACCCACGAGAGCTCGCCGCCGCGCGAGACCGCCTTCGTGTCGACCGACACCAAGCCGACCGCGGCGCCGCTGCGCACCGTCGGAGACTTCGTCGTCTTCAAGTTCTCGGGCACCTACCGCAAGGGCGCCCTCACGCTGCGCGAGCAGATCGTCGGCCGCCAGGGCGACGACCTGATCGTCGAGTTCACCTTCGTCGACGGGGCCAAGAAGAGCACCTTCCGCGCGCTGACCGGCGCCGGCGCCAAGAGCGACCTCACGGGCTTCACCAAGCTCGACACCAAGGGCGCGACGATCGACGCGAGCCGCGACGAGTTCGAGGCGTTCATGGGCAAGACGGTGCTCGCCGCCGACGACAACGAGGAGACCCTCGGCACGACCACCGCCGACGTCGACCTCGCCGGCAAGCAGTACACCGCCAAGACCACCGCGTTCCGCGTGCGCGTCGGCAAGACCAGCGCGACCATGAAGATCACGCAGGCCGACGACTTCGCGTGGGGCGATCTCGGCGCCGAGATCGTGGCGACCGACGGCACCGTCCTCTACCGTGCCGAGCTCTTGGAAGCCGGTCACGTCAGCGAGTAGTCTCGCGGCCCCATGGCCGTCGCGCTCGCCTCCCTCACCCGCCCGTTCCGCGAACGGTACCTCTCGTACGCGGACCTCGAAGCCCAGCTCCGGGCGTGGGCGGACGCCTACCCCGATCTCGTGCGCCTCACGACCCTCGGCAAGACCGCCGAGGGTCGCGATCTGTGGCTGCTGACCCTCGGCAAGGACCCGGACCGCGCGCGGCCGTCCGTGCTCGTCGACGCCAACATGCACGCGACCGAGCTCTGCGGATCGAGCGTCGCGCTCGCCATCGCCGAGGACTTCCTGCGGCTCCACCTCGAGCCCGACACGGCGCTGCACGGCCTGCCTGCCCACGCCCGCGAGCGCCTCCGCGACGTCCGCGTGTTCGTGGTGCCCCGCACCTGCCCCGACGGCGCCGAGAGCATCCTCACGACGGCCCGGTACTGCCGCAGCAACCCGCGCGACGCGCGCCCGAACCGCCACCACGCGCGCTGGATCGCGGCCGACGTGGACGGCGACGGCCTCGCGCTGTCGATGCGCAAGGAGGACCCGACCGGCGAGTTCGTGGCCTCGACCGAGGTGCCCGGTCTCATGCTGCCGCGCCGCTTCGAGGACGAGGGGCCGTTCTACAAGGTGTGGCCGGAGGGGACGATCGAGAACTTCGACGGCGAGAACGTCCCGAGCCCTTACTTCCTCGCGGACAACGACGCCGATCTCAACCGCAACTTCCCGTGGTCGTGGGCCCCCGAGCCCGAGCAGATCGGCGCGGGGCGCTACCCGACGAGCGAGTTCGAGTCGCGCGCGCTGGTCGAGTTCTCGACCGCGCACCCGGACATCTACGCCTGGCTGAACCTCCACACCTTCGGCGGGGTCTTCATCCGCCCGCTCGGCCACGCCGCCGACACCAAGATGGACCCGAGCGATCTCGCGCTCTACCGCCAGATCGAGGCCTGGGCCGACGAGCTCACCGGCTACCCCACGGTCAGCGGCTTCGCCGAGTTCCTCTACGAGCCGGACAAGCCCCTGCACGGGGACCTCTCGGACTTCGCCTACCACCAGCGCGGCGCCATCTCGTACGTCGTCGAGCTGTGGGACCTGTTCGCGCAGATCGGTGTCGCCCGCAAGAAGCCGTTCGTCGATCACTACACCCACCTCGATCGCGACGACCTGCTCAAGCTCGGTCGCTGGGACGCGACCCACAACCAGGGCCGGGTCATCCGCCCCTGGAAGCCCATGACCCACCCTCAGCTCGGCGCGGTCGAGGTCGGCGGCGTCGACGGTCGGGTCGGCATGTCCAACCCGCCTTACGAGATGCTCGCGGGCGTGTGCGACAAGCACGCGGCCCACTTCCTTCGCGTGGCCGCGCTGGCCCCCGCGATCCAGGCCACGGTCACGGCGGTGGAGCCCCTCGCCGGCGACCTCTCCCGCGTGACCGTGACCGTGGAGAACCACGGCTACCTGCCCACCTACGTGCTCTCGTCGGCCAGGAAGCTGCCGTGGAACGAGCCGCTGTTCGCGGACGTCGAGGCGGTCGGCTGCGCGCTCGGCCAGCCGGCGGAGGCGCACCGTGAGGTCGGTCACCTCGACGGGTGGGGTCGTGGCCGCTTCGACGGCGAGAGCGCGCTCTTCTACCAGCGCAGCCGCGGATCCACGGGCCGCAAGACGCTCACGTGGGTCGTGCGCGGCAAGGGCACTCTCACCGTGCGCGTCGGCTCGTGCCGCACGGGTACAGTGACGTGCACCGCGAACGTCTAGCGCTGGCAGTGATCGGCAGCAGCGGCTGGCAGCAATGACAGCAATGACAGCCGTGCGTCACCGGCAGCGCGGGCGGGCTCACAGCTCGAACGAGGCTCGGTAGATCAGCATCACGTAGGCCGGCAGGCGCGTGATGTGGAAGCCGAACTCCTTGTCACCGGGGCGCACGAGGGTCTGGAACAGGAACAGGTCGTCCTTGCGGAACACGCCCGCGCGCGTGCCGAAGGTGAGGCCGTAGGCGACCTCGGTGACCCGCTTTCCCCGCTGGGGCATGTCGAGGATCCGCACCGTCGGGCCGAGGCCACCGAACGAGGCCGCGCGGACGAACATGGTCGCGTCGAAGCGGAGCAGTCGCCCGCCGTCGTGCACGTTGGTGTGGAACCAGTCGTAGGTGTTGTCGGGCTGGCCCTCCCAGCGCATCGCGAGGTTCGTCACCAGCCAGAGCGGCTCGAGGGGGATGACCAGGCGCGCGCGCGCCTCGGCCCAGTTCCACGACGTCGCGTCCTTGCTGTCCTTGTCCTTCTCGCGCCGCTGCTCGCTGGTCACCTCGGGCAGGAAGCCATCCGGGCCGGCGAGCCCGGTGTACGTGCGGTTCACCCGGCGCACGCCTGCGCTCGCGCCGAGCGTGAGGAACAGGAGCCGCACGTCGAGGTGTCCCGCGACGTCCGCGTACCCGAGCGAGTACAGCGCGGAGACGCGCGCGTTCAGGTTGCTCATCGTCTCGTCCTCGAGGATCTGGCGGCGCTCGAGGGAGACCTGGGCACCGACGGTGATCAGGTCGGCGTGGACGAACGTGCCGCCGCGCGGGGGATCGAGGAAATAGTCCCTCCTCTGCGGGAAGGCCTCCGCGGTCGCGGCGACGGTGAGGGCGAGGAGTGCGCTGGCGGCGCCGACGAGGGTGGCCGTGATGGGTCGCTTCACGCCCCTGAGGGGAGCACACTCAGTGACAGCAGCGGAAGCCCGTCTCGGTGCCCTGGTAGACCTCGTCGTGCCCGGCGTTGGTCGCCCGGCAGGTGCTCCGGCCGGGGAGCCACCAGCTGCCCTTGAGGAGGGTGGCCTTCCCGCCAGTCCCCGGATCGCGGGTGACCCACTCCTCGAGGTTGCCGGCGAGGTCGCGGACCCCGAACGGGCTCGTGCACTTGGGGTTGTCGCCCGCCTTGGTGCGGAGGTCCTTGAGGCCGCCGTTGGGGCGTCCGAGCTCCTGGTGGTCGATGTTGCAGGCCAGCGAGTCGCGCTCGAAGCCGTAGGGATACGGCCGCATCTCCTCGCCCTCGCAGGCGAACTGCCACTCGGACTGGGTGCAGAGGCGGGCGCCGCGGGCCGTGCAGGCGTCCTTGGCCGCCAGGTACGAGACGTGGTTGGTCGGGCGCGGATCGCTCTTCTTGGCCTCGAGCTTCTGCTCGTCGCGGTCGATGCAGAACCGCATGGGCCTGCGGGTGGCGCGGCAGATGGCCGGCGACGCGTACTTGGCGCAGCGGAACGCGTGGTATTTTCCGGGCGGATCGAGCCACTCGAGGCAGCGCTGCTCCACGTCCGGGCAGTAGTTGCCCTCGACCGCCACCATCCCGGCGGGGCAGCTGCCCATCACGGCCGCCGCGTGGTCGACGGCGACCACCACCATCGGGCCACCCTTGGCGGGGGAGATCAGCGCCGCGCCGCCGGCGAGGCCACCCTCGTCGAGCGCCTCGAAGAGGCCTCCGGCGCGCGGATCCTGCGGGGAAGAGCACGTCCAGAGGCTCGTCGACAGGACGACGAGGACGGACTTCGCGGGCCACTTCCACTGCACAGCCGAGCGTGCGTATCCGCGCCCTGCCTAGGCAGGAAGCGAAATCGACGATCCACTGAACGCGCGACGAGTGTCTGCCCCGTCGAAAACCGTCCCTTCACAGGTTCTTGCAGCAGCGGACACCCACCTGCGGGCCCTCGTAGGTCTCCCCGTGTTTGGTGGTGGCGGCGCGGCAGGTGTTGCGGCCTGGGAGCCACCACGCGCCCTTCATCGTGGACTTGTCGTGCGGATCGGTCGGGTGATCGAGGGTCGCCCACTCCTCGACGTTGCCGCTCATGTCGCGCACCCCGAACGGACTCACGCATCTCGGGCGCGTACCCGTGGCGACGCGGTTGTCGCGGAGCCCGGTGTTGGGCTTGCCGAGGTCCATGCGGTCGATGTTGCAGGCGCTGGCGTCGCGCTCGAAGCCGTAGGGGTAAGGGCGCATCTCCTCGCCCTCGCAGGCGAACTGCCACTCGGACTCCAGGCAGAGGCGCTTGCTCTGGGCCTCGCAGGTCTGCTTGGCGCTGGTCCAGGAGTGGTGGACAGCCGGGAGCGAGGCGCCCTGCGGGGTGTATTCGTCGCGATCGATGCAGAAGCGCAGGGTGACACGGGCCTCGGAGAGGCACTCGCTCTTGGCGTACTTTGCGCACCGGAAGTTCTCGTAGGGGCCGGGTGGGTCCATCCACTCGAGGCACTGCTGCTTCACCTCGGGGCAGTAGCGGCCCTCGACCAGGACCATGTCGGCGGGACACGCCGAGCTGGTGGCCGGGGGGGCGTTGCTGGGCAGCGTCGCGACCAGCGTGTCGCTCCCGGGCGGCGCCTCGTCGCTGACCCAGGTGGCTGGCTGGGTGGCAGGTTGGATGGAGGGGGGGGCCGCGACGCCCGCTTCGGCTGCGCCTCCGCTCGGAGCCTCCGTGCGCACCGTGCAGCCCGCGACCGACAGGCCCAGGACCCACACCGTAGCTCGCAACGTGGACTTCATGGAGACCTCCCTCCGGAGAACGCTGATCCATGGTTAACCACGCCACTCAAACATGCAAAATAACCGCGGAAAATGGCGAAGCGCGCTTCGCACCGCGATCGCGCCGCCCTACCTCTGGTCGGGCTCTTCCGTCCGGTCGCTCCCGGACGGCGCGCGTCCAGGCTCGTCGCCGAGGGCGGCCAGATCGGCGAGCGCGACGGGGTGATACGGGGCGCGCGGCGTGAACGGCTCCGCTGCGTCGCCCCCTGCCCGCGCGAGCTCGGCAGCACAGAACGCGAGACAGGATTTGCCCTGGCACCAGCCGGTTCCGAAGCCGGTATAACGTTTGAGCGACTCGACGTCGCGGTGGCCACGGTCGATCGCGTCGCGCAGCTCGTGCAAGGTCACGTCCTCGCAGCGGCAGGCCAGGACCTTGTCGCTCATGGCTGCTCTCCCTGGGCGAGCAGCGCGGCGACGGTTCGCCGGGCCGCCGCGCGGAGCTCATCGACCTCGAACCGCGCGCCGGTGACCTCACCGACCGCGAACAGGCAGGGATTCTTCGTGCGCCCCTCGGCGTCGACCCGGACGGCGTAGCCGGGTTCGGCGTGCGTGACCTCGGCGCCCGCCTGCACGGCCAGCTCGAAGCAGGGCGCGGGTGGTGCGTCGTGTACGATGGCGTCGGCGTCGACCTTGTGCTCGGCGCCGCCGGCTCCATCGACGACGTCGGCGGACTTGACCGTGGAGAGCCCCCGCGCGCTCGTCACGGCGTGGACCACGCGCACCGTCGCGCCGTGCCCGCGGGCCGCCGCCGCGAACGCGCGCGCGTGGGGGCCATCGCCCACGACGACCGGCTCCGTGCCCACGAGCACCCCCTGGTCGAGCAGCGCGAGCGCGGCACGGGCCGAGATCACGCCGGGGATGTCGTTGCCCGGGAAGGCGGCGGGCGCGTCGTGACCACCGGTCGCCACGACCTGGGCGCGCGACCGCACGCGGAGCAGGCCTGCGCGGGGGTGATCGAGCAGCCAGTCGCCCCCTTCGAGCACCCCGAACGCGGTCGTCTCGCAGCGGAGCGCGGTCCCGAGGGTCTCGAGGGCGCCGTCCAGGTCGAAGTCGAGAGCGCCGGTCGCGAGCAGCCCGCGCGCGGCCCCCCCCGCGGTAGGGCGGTCGTCGCAGACGAGCACGCTCCGGCCCGCCGCGGCGAGACCCCGCGCGACGTCGAGCCCGGCGAGGCCGGCGCCGACCACGAGCACCTCGACCTCCACCGTCTCGACGTTCGAGCCGGCCGCCCGTGCCTTCTCGGGGAGCTCGCCGAGGCCGGACACGCGGCGCGCGAAGGCCTGCACGAGCCCCTGGATGCCGGGGATGCCCGCGAACATCTCGTGGTGGTTCATCCCGTGCGGGAAGAACCAGTCGGTGGCGCGCAGCAGATCGAGCTTCGGCGAGAGGACGACGTTCTGACGCTCGACGCGCGCTCCCTCCTGGGCCTGGCAGAGGCAGGTCATGACGTTGGGGACGTCGTCGACCCGCATGAGGCAGCCGTCGCAGCCGCCGCGCATGCACGCGGGACCTCGCGGGCGGTGGAACTTGGGGCTCCTCGCGAGGGCCCACTCTCCCTCGGCGACGAGCGCCGCGGCGAGGCTGGCCTCGGCGTCGGCGACGACCGATCGCCCGTCGAGGGTGATGCGGATGGGACGCTGCGGGGGCCGGACCCGGCGGGGAGCCACGGCGCTGGTTACCACGACCACGCCAGGCCCGTCAGCCGTGCTAACCGAGGGAGCCCGTGATCGCCGCCGTCATCCCCGCCCTGGACGAAGCGCCGCGCATCGGGCGGGTGGTCCGCACGCTGCCCCCCGCCGTCGGCCGCATCGTCGTGATCGACGACGGGAGCTCCGATGGGACCCGTGAGGTCGCGCAGGCCGCGGATCCTCGCGTCGTCGTCCTGCGTCACGAGAACCGCCGAGGGGTGGGCGCGTCGATCGCCGAGGGGGCCCTGTTCGCGCGGGCCCTCGGCGCCGAGGTGGTGGTCGTGCTGGCGGGTGACGGGCAGATGGACGTGGCCGACCTCCCCGCCGTGCTGCGACCGATCCTGCGCGGCGAGGCAGACTACGTGAAGGGAGATCGCCTGCGCTGGCCCGACGGTGCGCTCGCCTTCCCTCTCGACCGGCTGCTCGGCATCGTCGGCCTGGCCGCGCTCACCCGTCTCGCGACCGGACAGTTCGTGCAGGACGCGCAGTGCGGCTACTGCGCCTTCTCGGCGCGCGCGCTCGACACGCTCGATCTCGCGCGGCTGTGGCCGGGGTACGGCTACCCGAACGCGCTCCTGATCGCGCTCCACGCCACGGGTCTGCGGGTCGTCGAGGTGCCGGTGCGGCCGGTCTACGACGGCGCGCCGAGCAAGCTCCGCCTCGCGCACGTGCCGCCGATCGTGGGCATGCTGCTGCGCGCGTCGATGCGTCGTCTCTCGGGGCGCCTCGCCGTCGCGCCCGCGGTGCAGGCGAAGGGGCTGCGGCGACGCGCGAGCGCCACCGCGGCCGTGCGCGACTGACTACGCCGGCAGCTTCTTGCCGCAGACGCCGCCGATGCACTCGACGCCGAAGGCCGCGTTGCAGCAGTCCTTGGTCTCGACGCAGGTGTCGCCGATCTCCTTGCACTTGTCCGGCGGGGGCTTGTCGCAGACCTTGGGCAGCTTGCCATCGGGGCTCTTGCACGCGCCGTCGCAGCACTCGAAGCCGGCGTCGCAGCCCTCGCCGAGCTTCTTGCAGGCGTCGAGCGCCCAGTAGCCGCGCATGTTCTGGTCGGCGAGGTCTTGCCCCGTGAGCCAGAACGCGGGGTGACTCGGGTCGACCCCCGGCTTCGGCGACGCATCGATCGCGGTGACCCAGAGCTGCTTGTGGCGGCACGGGGTGGCGGCCCAGCTCGGCTTGCCGCAGGTGTCCGCGTCGGACTGCAGGGTCTTGACGAGCCGGTTGCCGTACTGGCGCTCGGACACGAAGACCAGCCAGAAATACCCGCCCGCGAGCACCGGATTGAACGTGGGCTCGTAGGCGAGGTTCTCGTCGCCCGCGCCGCTCGTGCCCGCAGCGACGCCCGCGTTGACGGCGTTGGCGAGGAGGACGTCGCCCGTGCCGTCGGGCTTGATGAGGCGGACCGTGGCGCGGGTGCCGCGGGTGCGGGCCATCGGCCCCTCTTCGTAGGCGATCCACTGGTTGTCGGGAGAGAACGACGGGTACAGGAGCGCCTTGCCGCCGCCGGCGCGCACGGTCTTGGGCGCGCCGAACTTCCGGGTCGGCAGGTCGAACGGCATGACCATCAGATCGCTCTGCGTGAAGTCGAGCCAGTTGCCGTTCTTGCGGAGGCTGTAGGCGAGCAGGCTGCTGTCGTTGGCGAACGTGGGCATGACGGCCATGCCGGCCGCGGCGAGGCCGCTCGGCTCGAGGGGCGCCGCGGTCTTGGCGTCGAACAGCTTAAGGGTCGTCTCCTGGCTCTGGCCCGCGACGACGAGGTTGCCGTCGGCGGAGATGGCCTGGAACCCCGAGGGAGACCCCGAGTACTTGATCTCCTTGCCGGTCGAGTCGAACGACGCCCACGGTGAGGCACCACCGTCGTACGACGCGACGATGGTGGACCCGTTCTTGGCGACGCTGTGGCACGCGACGCAGGAGTGTCCGGCCGAGGGCTTGAGGAAGTCCTCCGGCTTGATGGCGCCCGGCTTGATGCGCGCGACGCCGCCGCCGTTGATGCGCCAGTAGTAGATCGAGCCCTTGAGGCTGCCGTTGGCGATGGTCCAGGACTGGGTGGTCGACTTGAACGCCGTGCCCCCTGCCCCGCCGGCGAGCCGGTAGAGCGTGACGGCCAGCTTGTCGCCGGTGACGTTGGTGTCGAGGAGGCGGGTCCACGTGGCGCCGGCGATGGTCGCGCGCGGCGGGGTGCCGGCCTTGAAGTAGCTCGTGTAGGTCATGTTCGGCTGCGTGATCTGCAGCGCGTACACGTCGCTCGCGCCGCCACCGGCCCACATGAGCTCGGGCGCGAGGATGCCCTTCGGGAAGACCGTCTTGTCGTACGGGTAGAGCAGCTTGGCGACGGCCGCGTCGGCCGTGGTCGCGGCGAGCAGCGCGGCCTTGCTCGCGTCGTCGAGCCCCGAGCCCTTGTCCTCGACGTCCCGGAGGTTCACCGTGACCGTGGCGCTCGCGGTGAAGCCGAGCGCGGCGCAGGTGACCTTGGCGACGCCGCCCGCGGAGCCGCTCGCCTGGAACGTGCCGCCGGAGACCGTGCCGAGGTCGATGCGGTCGACCGTCCAGGTGCAGCTGCCCACGGCCGAGGTGCTGCCGTCGTCGAGGGTTGCCTTGGCTTCGAACGAGGTCTTGGTCGTCGCGGCCGTGACGTCGCCGTTGACCACCTCGAGCGTGGCCGTGGCCGGGTCGAGGTCGAGCTTCACGACCTTGCGGTCGCCGATGGTCCCGTCGATCACGATGCCGCCGCCGTCGGCGTCGTCGCCGCCGCTGCTGTCCGAGAGCGCGTCGACGTTGTCGATCGGGTCCGTCCCCGTGTTGCTCGGGCTGCACGCCGCGAGGGCGCCGCCGCAGAGACCACCGATCACGATCACCGCCGAGACGTGTCGTCCGCGCATGAACGACGCTCTAGCACGTTCGCTCGATCCTTCCGCGATCCTCGACGGCGCTTCCGTACACGTTGTGTACGTCACCCCGACGTGACGAGGCGCACGACGCGCCGCGCAGCGCCGGCTCGGGTCGAGTAGGCCTGGTCGGACGCGATCTGGAGCGCAGGCACCGTGAGGCCCTCGAGCGGCGGGAGGTCCTCCCGACCGAGCAGGACCATGACGGAGGGGGCGAGCCGCGCGCCGAGCGCGATCCAGGCCTCCTTGGCCAGCGTCGCGCGAGAGATCGCGACGGCGAAACGCTCCCCCGCCGCGGCGAGGTCTTCACCGCGCGCTTCGCGCACCTCGACCTGATCGACCAGCTTCGCCGCGCCGACCACGGTGCGCAGGAACGTGGCGCGCTTGCCGAGCGGCTCGACCAGCGTGAGCGACAGGTCGGGGCGCAGGCACGCGAGGGCGAGCCCGGGGGCGCCGAAGCCCGTGCCCACGTCGACCACCTTCGCTCCCTCCGGGATCGACCGCGCCACCCACGTCGCGTCGAGCACGCCGAGCTCGACCAGCGCCGCGTCGTCCTTCGCCGCGGTGAGGTCGATCTTCTTGTTCCAGGTGCGGACGAGCTCGAGCCACCGGACCAAGAGCTCGACGGCGCGCGGACCGACGGGACCGATGCCCGGCGCCGCCGGCGGCACCGCTTCCACCAGCTGCTCGACACCGGCACGCAGGTCGCTCACCGGTCGCTACCCGAGGTGCTGGCGCGCGATGTCCGCCCACGTGCCCGTGGGCTCGAGCTCGAGGTAGGTGCGCCAGAGGGGCCGCGCGTTGCGCTTGTCGCCGAGCTCTTCGTAGGCCATCGCGAGGTTGAAATAGGCATCGGCGAAGCGCGGGTCGGCCTCGATGGCGCCCTGGAAGTAGCGGATCGCGATGTCGAGCTCGTGCCGCTCGAGCATCAGGTAGCCGAGGTTGTACTTGGCCTCGGGCTGCTTCGGGTCGATCGCGAGCGCCTTGGAGTAGAGCGCCTCGGCGGCGGCCTCGTCGCCCTTGCGGAACAGGATGTTGCCGAGGTTGGTGTAGGCGATGGCCAGCAACGGATCGAGCTCGATGGCCTGGCGATAGAGCTTCTGCGCCTCGTCCATCGTGCGCGGGTCCTCGTCGAGCTCGCTCGCGCGCTTGTAGACCTCGAACGCGAGGCGGGCGCGGTGCTGGCGCACGGCGGGACGGAGCACGCGGACCACGTCGTCGCGCAGGCTCCGCACGTCGAAGTCGAGGAGCATCTGGCCGGTCGTCGGCGCGAAGGTTCCCTGCGACGACTTCACCACCACCTGCGCGCCGTCGGAGAGCACCTTGAGCTCGGTGAGTGGCTTCTGGACGCTGGGGATCGCCGTGGACAGCGCCTGGATGGCCTTGACCACGTCGCGCATCTTGATCCCGCGACCGAGCAAGGAGAGCGCGGCGCGCAGCGCGATGAGATCCTGGAACGTGTACCGACGGCGCGCGCCCGTGCCGACGCTCGGGACCACGACGCCGTGCTTCTCGAGCGTGCGCAGCCGTGAGGCGTTGGTGCCGAGCAGCTTGACCACCTCGACGCGGGTGTACGTGTCGCGCGTGGGCTCGATCGACGGCGGTGGCTCGGTGACGCTGCCGCCCGCCCGCGCCTCGAGCGCTGCGCCCTCGGTGGCGTGCGCGTCGCCGGTGCGCTTGCGACGACCGGTCTTGTCCGCCGAGCCCGGCTTTTCGGCACCTGACTTGCCGCCCGGCTTGGGCACACGGCGGTCTCGGGTCCGTGTGGCCCCGAACTGCACGTGGATGACCTTGCCGTCGTTGCCGGACGAACCCATGGAGTCGACGCTGGGACCGTACACGCCTCCGCCGGCCCGACGGAAGGGGTTTTCAGAGACCTTCGAACCAGCTACCTCTCGGACGTGCTCCGCAACCCAGCCTCCACCGCCCCGTCCCTGATCTCGGCCCCGGCTACGGCGCAGCGTTCTGCCTTGCGATGGGCGAGCGCGGCGATGGTGGGGATCTTGCTCGCACCCAGCGTCGGCGCGCTCACCGCGGCCCGCGCGGCGGCCGCCCCGGTGGAGCCGTTCGTGGCCAAGCTCGGTGCGCCGTCGTTCCTCGGCGCGCCCGGGCTGGGCGCCGTGCTCGCCTCGCCGCAGGGCACCGCGGGCGCGGTCGAGATCGAGGTGCTCGCGTTCGCGTCGAACGACGCGGTCGACGAGGCCGCGGCGCTCACCGACGCCTTCCGTCACGCGGTGGTCGCGGTCGACGGCATCTACGACAACGGCAAGTCCCACGCGCTCGAGGCGGTGGCGCTCACCGCGGGCTGCGACGACCCGATGGCCCAGGCGTGCGGCCCCAAGCTCGCGAACGAGATCAAGCACGACAAGTTCGTCTACGGCACGGTGAAGAAGTCGCCGCCGGGCAAGCTCACCGCCACGCTGGCCTATTACTCCGGCGGGCAGGTCAAGCAGGTCGTCAAGACCTACGACGGCGGCCCCGTCGCCAAGGACGGCGCGTCGCCCGAGCTCAAGAAGATCGCGCTCGACGCCCTCTACCAGCTGACCGGCAAGGGCCCGAAGGCCAAGGTCGAGATCACGGTCACCGGCCCCGGCTCCTCCGAGTCGGGCGATCTGTACGAGGGCGCCAACAAGGTCGGCCACGTCGACAACGGCAAGGCGCAGCTCGAGCTCGGCACCGGCAGCCACACCCTCGAGCTCCGCATGTCGGGGTTCGCGAACACGACCGGCGTCGTCGAGGTCAGCCCGACCGGCGGCACCCTCACGCTCGCGCCCGTGCGCATGGGCGACGGCAAGAAGTTCGACTTCCAGCTCTACGGCGGCATCGCCGCGCTCGG
>JAEUKC010000416.1:0-9261 GCA_016794445.1 Myxococcales bacterium | reverse complement strand
GCGGCGCCCGATGCGGTCCGCACCACCGCTGTCGACTGGTACGATCGCTCGATGCGACGCGCGGCTCTCCTCGGCGCTCTCCTGCTCGTCGCCTGCGGCGCCTCCGACGATGCGCCGCTCGCGCAGCAGTCGCAAGCCTGGACCGCGCCCCCCTGCGGCGCCGAGATGGCGAGCTTCGACGGCACCGCCGCGCGCTCCAACGGCGCGTGCACCGGCAACGGCTGTTCGTGCGGCGGCAGCGGGAAATACGGCCTGCAGTACCAGTGCGTCGAGCTCGTGATGCGTCACTTCATGACCAAGTGGAAGCTGCGCTGGTACGGCAACGCCAAGGACCTGCTGAGCCACGCCAAGACGAGCTCGTACTACGCGTCGGGCTCGCCGACGCAGGTCGTCGTCTACTCGAACGGTGACGGCGCGCACCCGCCGGTGCCCGGTGACATGGTCGTGTGGACCAATGGCACCTACGGTCACGTCGCGCTCGTGACGGGCCTGCGTCCCGGGTTCGTCGACATCATGGAGCAGAACGTCTCGGGCTATTCGCCGCCGGGCCGCTACGCGCTCAAGTACAACGGCAAGTCGATCTACGGGCGATGGGGCCAACCGGGGCCGCTCGGCTGGGCGCACGCCAAGGCCAACCCCGCCACCGTCATCCCCTACTACGACCCGGACGACGACGACGACGGGGTCCCTGACGTGAAGGACAACTGCAAGACGGTGAAGAACCCGACGCAGCTCGACACCGACAAGGACGGCCTCGGCGACGCCTGCGACCCGGACGACGACGCCGACGGCGTCCCCGACGCCAAGGACAACTGCCCGCTGGTGAAGAACGCCGACCAGGCCGACAAGGACGGGGACGGCATCGGGGACGCCTGCGACGTCGACGACGACGGCGACGGCGTCATCGACTCCAAGGACGACTGCCCGAAGGTGAAGAACCCCGACCAGAAGGACACCGACGGCGACGGCATCGGCGACGCCTGTGACGACGACCGTGACGGCGACACCGTGCCGAACGCGATCGACAACTGCCCCGACGTGCCCAACGGCGAGCAATACGACTTCGACGGCGACGGCAAGGGCGACGAGTGCGACGACGACGTCGACGGCGACGGCGTCCCCAACGCGACCGACAACTGCGACCAGCCCAACCCCGACCAGCGCGACGACGACCACGACGGCATCGGCGACGCCTGTCAGGGCACGCCCCCCGTCGACGGCGAGGTCACCGGTGAGGTCGGCGGGTGCACGACGGGTGGAGCGCCCACCGCGGCCGCGCCGCTCGGTGCGCTGGGCGTCGCGGCCCTCGGCCTCCGCCGCCGTCGTTCACGTGCAGGAAAGCAGCCCGAGCGCGCTCTTGGTCGGCACCGGTGAGGGCCGGCACAGGAGCACGCGATCGGTCCCCGACGTCTGCGAGTAGGTGACCTTCAGCGCGTGCTTCTCCCACGCGACGGCGACCGGCCACAGGAGCCCGGCCGTCGGGCCAGCCGCGTACCCTGCGCCGAGGGCAAAATCGATCCACACGACGTTGCCACCGTGATCCGCCACCGCCGCGCGCGTGTGCGCGGCGTCCTCTTCCACCCACGCACCGCCGGTCGAGACCAGCACGCGACCGAGCACGTCGCGGAGCTGCACCACGGCGCACCCCGTGCCGCACCCCCACCAATGGAACAGGCGATCGCCGGCCACCCACCCGAGGTGCCCGCCCGCCCCGGGGACCATGTGACCCACGCGCCGCGCGGCGCCGGTGCTCGGGGTCTCGTACACGTCGAGCTCGCGGGCGTGTCCGTCGGCGCGCGACCAGAGGAAGAAGTAGCGACCGCTCGGCGAGACCGTGGCCTCGACCATCGTACGGGGCGGCTTCACGGCGAAGCGCACCCACTCGGAGCACGGCGCGCCCGGAAGGCACCCCTCCACTCGCAGGGGCTTGCCCAGGCGCTCGTGCACCACGAGGCGGGCCGAGGCCGAGGGCGCAGGGATCACGCGCGAGGCCGAGGGCCGCGGCGCGGGCCGATCGGCGACGATCGGCGGGCGCGACTCGTTGCACGCGACGAGCGCCCCTCCGACCACGACGGCGATCCCGGCTCGCATGCGCGGCGACGTACGCTCGGCGCGCGCCGTCGATTCCACCGACTTGCGAGCGCGCGACTTTCGCGGGAAGGTGAAGCCGTGCGAGAGCTCTTCGTGGTGACCTTGGTCGTGCTCACCGGGTGTCCGCAGAAGCCGCCCGCCCCCACCGCGCCCGCCACCGCCGCGAGCAGCAGCGACGCGCCTCGGGCCCCCGAGCTCGGTCCCCTCGTCGCGCTCGGCCGCATCGCCGACCGTGCCGCGGCGCGCAGCGGCCCGCCGGCACCCGACGGCGACCCCGACGTGGTCTTCGAGGTGCGCATCGTCGGCCCCGTCGTCGCGCTGGCCCTCAGCGACTCCGACCCGGGGGGCAAGGTACAGGGCAACGCGGTGTGGAGCACCGCGCTCGGCGACACGCCGATCGGCACGATCTTCGGCGTCCCGCGCCCCCTCGGCCGTGACACCTGGACCCTCGCCGTGACCCGGGACGGCACCCTGCTCAACCCCGACGGCGTGTTGCCGAAGGGCCTCGTGCTCGACGGAACGGTGCGCCTCCACATCGCCGACCCGGGGAAGGGCTTCGGCAACGGCAAGACCGTCGTCCTGCTCGTGCAGCGGCCGAACGGCACCATCGATCGTTCGGCCGGCGCCATCCTGTGATCTGTTAGGCTCGGAATCCGGTGTACCTCACCCAGCTCCGACTCCGGAACGTCGGTCCGTTCGACGACGTCACCCTGCCCTTCACCGACGAGCACGGCGAGCCCCGGAGGGTCACGGTCATCCTCGGCGAGAGCGGCGCCGGAAAGACCACGCTGCTCGGCGCCATCGCCCACACGCGGCCCGGCCTCTGCGTCACGCCCCCGCGGGTGCGGGAGGGCGCCGCGGGCTTCGTCGTCGCGCGCTATCGCCTCGGCACGGACGACCCGGCGCGTCCCCACGATCTCGTCGTCGCCTCGCCGACCGCCGATCTCGGCGAGGCCGCGACCGAGGCCGCCATCCGCAAGCGCGAGCAGGCGCACTTCGACAAGCAAGCCGAGTCCCGCGGCTTCTGCGTGATCCCGCTGTCCGCCGCGCGCTGGGCGAGCCGGGTCGCGGCGGTGGGCGCGACCCCCGATCGACCGCTCTCCGCGATGGAGCACCGCGCCCACGCCACCTTCGACGACGCGACCAAGGCCGACCTGGCGCGCGAGGTGAAGCAGGCCCTCGTCAACGCCGTCACCGGCGCCGCGCTGCGGGCGTTCCAGCCACGGGAGCCCAAGGGCGAGCCCGAGCGCAGGAACCTCGACGAGACGTACCGACGCACCCTCACCGCGCTGCTCGCCGAGGGCGACGCCACGTTCGAGGGCATCGACTCGAGCACGTTCGAGCCGCTGTTCCGCGACCCGGGCGGTCGGCTCGTCACCTTCGACGAGCTCCCGTTCTCGGCCAAGGCGCGCGTGCTGCTCGGCACCATCGTGCTGCGGAGGCTCTCGCTCGCCTATCCGGGCCAGGATCCCCTCGCGTGCGAGGGCATCGCGCTCATCGACGCCGTCGATCTGCACCTCGCGCTCGGTCGGCAGCGCGAGATCGTGCCGGTGCTCAAGAACGCCTTCCCCAAGCTCCAGTTCGTGCTCACCACCCAGTCGCCGCTCGTGGTGGAGGGGTGCGCCCACGACGAGCGCATCGTGCTCTCCCGCGATCTCGAGACCGGTCAGCTCGCGATCACGCACGGGCCGTCGACCGTCCTGCACTAGACAAAGCCGCGCTCGACGCTCGCCCCCCCACCCGGTATCCCTCCGTGATGAGCGGCTCTGCCCGGTACCAGGCTCCTTTCCGCAAAGACGGCCCCGTCGCGATCGACGCGGAGCTCGCGCGCAAGCTGCTCGCGGTCGCCCTCGGCAAGGGCGGCGACCACGCCGACCTGTTCTTCGAATACCGCGCGGGCGGCTCGTTCGTGCTCGACGAGCGCATCCTCAAGTCGGTCTCCCGAGGGGTCTCGATCGGCCTCGGCGTGCGCGTGCAGCGCGGCGACGCCACTGGCTACGCCTACGTCGAGTCGCTCGTGTGGGAGGACATGAAGCGCGCCGCCGAGACGGCCGCGCAGATCGCCCTCGGCGACGCCCGCACCCCGGAGCTCCCCGTCGAGCGCGTGCTGCCCCGCCACTACGACGTCGCGCCGATCTCGATCGACGAGCCGGGCGACAAGAAGCGCGCCCTCCTCGAGCGCGCCGACGCCGCCGCCCGCGCCCACGACCCGCGCATCGTGCGCGTCGAGGCCTCGTTCACCGAGGAGGTCCGCGAGATCCTCGTCGCCACCAGCGACGGCCGCTTCGCCCGCGACAGCCAGCCGCTCCTGCGCTTCGGCGTCCGCGCCATCGCCGAGCAGGACGGCAAGCGACAGGAGGGCTCGAGCGGTGGCGGCGGTCGCACCACGCTCGGCTACTTCGAGGAGAAGTCCCCCGAGTGGCACGCCCGCGAGGCGGCGCGCCAGGCCATCATCATGCTCGACGCGCGCGAGGCGCCCGCGGGCGTGCTCCCCGTCGTGCTGGCCCCCGGCGACAGCGGCATCCTCCTGCACGAGGCGGTCGGCCACGGCCTCGAGGCCGATTTCAACCGCAAGGGCACGTCGAACTACTCGGGGCAGATCGGCAAGGAGGTCGCCTCCTCGCTGTGCACCGTCGTCGACGACGGCACGCTCGCGCTGTCGCGCGGCACCATCAACGTGGACGACGAGGGCAACGAGCCCGGCCGCTCGGTGCTGATCGAGAACGGCGTCCTCCGCGGCTACATGCACGACGCCCACTCGGCGCGGCACTTCAAGCTCGCGGCGAGCGGCAACGGGCGGCGCGAGTCGTTCGCCTCGCACCCCATGCCGCGCATGACCAACACCATCCTGGTCGCCGGCCCGCACGACCCCGAGGAGATCCTCCGGTCGATCAAGAAGGGCATCTTCGCGGTCAAGTTCGGCGGCGGTCAGGTCGACATCGCCAACGGCGACTTCGTCTTCTCGCTGACCGAGGCCTACCTGGTCGAGGACGGCAAGAAGACCGCGCCGCTCAAGGGCGTGAACCTGATCGGCAACGGCCCCGACGTCCTGCGCAAGGTGTCGATGCTCGGGCACGACGTCGAGATCAGCGACGGCATCTGGACCTGCGGCAAGGACGGCCAGAGCGTGCCCGTGGGCGTCGGCTGCCCGACGATCAAGATCGACGAGATCACCGTCGGCGGCACGAAGGTGGGCTAGGCGAAGAGATCATCCACGTCGAGCTCGAGCTCGTGCTCGGGCCCCCGCAGCACGCCGTCAGACCGTAGCACCTCGTGCCGAGGGGTCGGCACGAGGTGCTCCGTCGTTGCGTGCGTTCAGCTCTTCACCGAGACGGTGACCTTCTTCGGCTGCGGCGCCGTCTTCTTCGGCAGACGCAGGGTCAGGATGCCCTGCTCGAGGTTCGCGTCGATGGAGTCCGAGTCGACCGTCTGCGGGAGCGTGAACGAGCGCGTGAACTGGCCGTAGCTCGATTCCACGCGGTGCCAGCCCTCTTTCTCCTCCGAGCGCTGCTGCTTGCGCTCGCCGCGCACGGTCAGCACGTTCTTGTCGACCGAGACGTCGACGTCCTTCGGATCGACGCCCGGCAGCTCGGCGCGCAGCACGAGCGACTCCGCGTCCTCGTAGATGTCGACCGCCGGCACGAACCGCGCGGGGCGGGCGTTGCGGTTGAACTCGTCGGTGATGCGCGAAATCTCGGCGAACGGGTCCCAGCGGTGCAGCGTGAGCATGACTCCTCCTTCTCGATGACGGGAAATGGGTGACCCACGACGAGCGCGGGCGGTTGGGGGTGAGGACGGCCTCCGGCCCAGCGCTCCAGGGAGAGCGCGGGCGAAGCGACCAGCCTCGTGGACGAAGCTGGCTCTGGGCGATGGCTCCGCCCCTCTCGGGAGCGGGCCGTCTGCTTCGAAGCCAGAAATAAGCACCCGACGTCATCGGTCAACCCCTGGCACGCGACGTGCGCCCTCCCGAGTGGTACGAGGGCACGGATGCCCGAGAGCCCGATCGTGCTCGCCCCGTCCATCCTGAGCGCCGACTTCGGCCAGCTCACCCGCGAGGTGGAGACGGTGGTGGCGGCGGGCGCGGACTGGATCCACGTCGACGTGATGGACGGCCAGTTCGTGCCCAACCTCACCATCGGCCCGCCGGTCGTGAAGGCGCTGCGCAAGGCGACCGACCGCACCCTCGACGTGCACCTGATGATCGTCGAGCCCGAGCGGTGGATCGACGCCTTCGCCGACGCCGGGGCCGACATCATCACCGTCCACGCGGAGGCGACCCACCACCTGCACCGCCTGCTGCAGGGAATCCGGGCCCGCGGCAAGAAGGCAGGGGTGTCCCTGAACCCTTCCACCCCCGAAGACATCCTCCGTTACGTGCTCCCGCTCTGCGACCTCGTGCTCGTCATGAGCGTGAACCCCGGATTCGGCGGGCAGTCGTTCATCGACGCCGTGCTGCCCAAGGTCGCGGCGCTGCGGGGGTCCATCGACCAGGCAGGGCTCTCCACGGTGATCGAGATCGACGGCGGGATCGCCGAGGGCACGGCGCGCCGCGCGGCGGCGGCGGGCGCGCGCGCGTTCGTCGCCGGCAACGCGGTGTTCGGCAAGGGTGGCGGCTCGCGCGATGAGTATGCACAGGCCATGGAAGCGATCCGGCGCGACGCCGAGATCGGGATGGGAGCGATCGCATGATCGGCCTTCGGGGCGCAGGGAGCTGGATCGTCTTGGGTGTCCTCGCGCTCGGCTGCGGCAGCAAGCCCGCCGCCAAGGACCCGCTGCTCGGGGCCGACTTCGGCAAGGGCAAGAAGCCCGCGGCGAACGACCCGGGCATCACCGTGGTGGGGCCCATCTCCGAGGACGTGCGATCGCGCGTCGAGGGCGCGTGGCGCATCGCCAGCAAGGCGCGCCGCCTCAAGCCCAAGGAGTCGGTGAAGCTGCAGGTGCTCGACCCGAAGGCGCTCGTCGCGGTGGTGCGCACCCACGTGGACAACGACGTGCCGAAGGACGTCATCAAGGGCGAGGGCACCGCGTACACGGTGCTCGGCCTCCTGCCCGCCGGCTTCGACTACGAGGCCGAGACGTATTCGCTCCTCGAGGAGGAGCTCGCCGGGCTCTACATGCCCGAGCACAAGACCATGTACCTCTCGTCGACCCTGGCCGGCGACGAGCTCGACGGCACGCTCGCGCACGAGCTCGTGCACGCGCTGCAGGACCAGCACTTCGGCATCGGCAAGAAGATGAAGTACGACCCGAACGCGAGCGAGTCGATCGCCGCGGTGCACGCGCTCGCCGAGGGCGACGCGACGAGCGCCATGTTCGACGGCCTCATCATGATGCGCAGCGGCGACGAGGGCCTCTCCGGCAAGAAGGCCACCGATCTGCCGGACCTCGACCCCGAGCAGATGGTCGAGATGAACAAGAAGACCAAGAAGCGCCCGCGCTTCCTCTCGCTCGGGCTGGTCGCGCCCTACGCCGACGGCATGCGCTTCGTGCACGCGCTCCGGCGCCGGGGCGGCTGGGCCGCGGTGGACGAGGCCTGGCAGAAGCCGCCGCAGTCGACCGAGCAGCTGCTGCACCTCGACAAGTACGACGCGCAGGAGCCGCCGATCGCCGTCGCCGCGCCCTCGTCGAACGCGCTCGGCCCCGGGTTCAAGAAGACCTTCGAGGACATCTTCGGCGAAGAAGAGGGCCGCATCGCCCTCGCCGAGTGGATGGACGTGAAGACGTCGAAGAAGGCCGCGGCCGGCTGGGGCGGCGACCGCCTCGCGCTCTACGAGGACGGCAAGGACAAGGCCGTCGCGTGGAAGATCGTGTTCGACGACGAGAAGGAGGCCGAGGAGGCCATGTTCCACCTCGTCACCGGCTGGGGCGCGCGCTTCGGCGGGCCCACGCTCGACCAGGTGGACCACAAGGCGTGGGGCGCCGTGCCGTTGCCGCCGCCTCCGGCGCCGCCGAAGGATCCGAAGGCCGATCCGAAGAAGGACCCCAAGAAGGACCCGCCGAAAGAACCGCCGAAGAAGGTCGGCGACCCGCTGCCGCAGCTCCCCGACGCACCGGGATACAAGCCGATCCCGCAGCTCACCGGGTGTCGTCTGCTGCGCCGCAGCGGCAAGACGGTGGCCCTGCTCGCCGGCGCGCCCTGCGGGAAGATCGTGGCCTGGGGCGAAGAGGTGGTGAAGTGACTTGAACGAGGTCGGGCGCTGGGCTAGCGTCCGGCCCCCATCGCGAAGGTGGCGGAATTGGCAGACGCACCAGATTCAGGTTCTGGCGCCCGAAAGGGTGTAGGGGTTCAACTCCCCTCCTTCGCACTCGAGTGTCACGGCCCCGTGGTTCCCACCGCGGGGCCGTAGCGCTTTTGTCGCCAGCCTCAGCCTCCGTCGGCCGTGTCGCTCGACGCCTCCTCGACGCGTCCGTCAGCCTCGGCGCCGGTCTCGACCTCCGACTGCCAGCCATCGAGCGCCCCGGTATCACCCCAGGTGCCGCTGTCGAACGGTGGATTGCAGTAGGTCGTGAGCACTCGCCACTTCCCTGACACACAGTGCGCCGTGGACTCGACCGCGGTGGTGTCGCAGTGCCCGTACGAGCATGCCTCGGTGGTCACGCACGGCTCACCGTCGCGAGGGTACGGGCTGCATGGGTCGCCTGTGTCCACGCCAGTGTCGCTCGTGGTCGCGGGCTCCTCGGCGGAGCAACTCGTGAGCGCCACCACCACGACGAACGGTGCGTGCAGCCGTCTCATGCCGTCGGTTCCACGGTAGCCTATTTCTTCTGACCGCCCGCAGAAGTCGGGATCGTGTTCTTGCGCGCGTCCAGGGCCGACGATCTCTCAGGGCGAGGACTTGGGCGCCGCCGCGCCTCCGGCAACGGCTCCCGCCTTCGGCTTCATGGCGCCGTAGCCAGCACCCGAGCCTCCGCCACCCGAGCCCTTCCCGATGCCGCCCACGGTGCCGAGCCCGATGCCCTCACCCTTGCCACCGCCCCCTGCCCCGGTGCCCGACAGCCCGAGCCCGCCGTAGCCGAAGCTGTCGCCGGCCTCCTTGCCCCACATGTTGCCGCTGGGGGAGATGTCCGAGCCGCCCAGCACGGAGGGCTCGGCCTTGTCGTAGATGCAGAGGGGCTGACCCATGGACTTGTTGTCGTTCTTCGGTGCGTCGAGGCCCTCGCAACCACCGG
>JAEUKC010000214.1:0-13018 GCA_016794445.1 Myxococcales bacterium | reverse complement strand
GCGCTCGCCGACGCCGAGGGCGGGGTCCAGATGACCCCCTCGAGCTTGTCGGGCTCGTCCTTGGGCCGGGGCTCGTTCGGGTAGCACTTGGGCATGCACTCCCCGATCTCGACGAGGCGCTTGGTGCCGGTCGCGCACGATGCATAACAAGCGTATGCTTTTCCGTCCTTCTGCTTCTTGGCCGCCCATTTCTCCGCGCACTTGCCGATCTCCACGGCGCGCACGTCCTTGTTCTGGGCGGGCCCGTCGGCGACCGCGATCACGTGCTCGCAGAGCGACTCGGGCGAGGCGGTGCAGCCGGCGCAGGCGAACGCGGCGAAGACGAGGGTGCGGAGCGACACCGCGCGAGAGTACCATCGGCCGTCCATGCGCCGCCTCCTCGCCGTCACTGCCCTCGGATGGTTCGCCTGTGGCCCGCAGAAGGAGCCCACCGTGGCCGCCCCGCCCGCCGCATCGTCGTCCTCGCCTCCCCCCGCGCCCTCGGCGTCCAGCGCCAACGCGACGTACGAGAAGGTCGTGATCGACACCTACCACGGCGACCAGGTCAAGGACCCGTATCGCTGGCTCGAGGACGACAAGAGCCCCGACGTGCAGGCGTTCACCGACCGGCAGAACGCGGCCACCCGCAAGTACCTCGACGCGGGAGACCTCCGCGGCAAGCTGCGCGGCCGCCTCGACGAGCTCCTGCAGATCGGTTTCGTGAACTCGCCGGTGCTGCGCAAGGGCGACAAGAAGCACCCGCGCCGATACTTCCATTCGCGCCGCGAGGGCAAGCAGGACCAGCCGATCGTCTACGTGCGCGAGGGCCTCGACGGCAAGGATCGGCCGCTGCTCGACCCGTCCACGTTCGGCGAGGACAAGACCACGGCGCTCGACTGGTGGTACGTGAACGACCTCGGCGACAAGGTCGCCTACGGGTACTCGATCAGCGGCAACGAGCAGAGCACGCTGCACGTGCGCGACGTCGCGACGGGCAAGGATCTCCCCGACGTCATCACCCGCACGCGCGCCTCGTACGTGTCGTGGCTGCCCGACGGCTCGGGGTTCTACTACGTGCGCGAGCCCGACCCGACCACGGTGCCCAAGGGGGAGGAGCACTACCACCGCGGCATCTGGTTCCACGCGCTCGGCAAGGACCCGAGCGTCGACGCGCGCGTGTTCCCGCCCACCGGCGAGGAGCGGCCGATGACGGATTCGCCCCACGCGGAGGTGTCGCCGAGCGGGCGCTGGTTGCTCGTGCGCGTGGCCCACGGCTGGGCGAAGGCGAGCGTGTACCTGCTCGATCGCAAGGCCAAGGAGGCCAAGTGGGTCACGCTGGTCGCGGGCGTCGACGCGCTCTTCGACCCCACGTTCCACCGGGTCGGCAAGGAGGACGTGGTGTTCCTCCGCAGCAACGAGGGCGCGCCGGGCTTCCAGATCGTGCGCGTCGACCCCGCCCACCCCGCGCGCGACAAGTGGAAGGTCGTGGTGCCGGAGGGCCCCGATCCGATCCGCGACTTCGAGTGCGTCGGCGACTCGCTGTACGTCTCCTACCTGCACAAGGCCTCGTCGCGCCTCGAGCGGCGCGATCTCGGGGGCAAGCTCCTCGAGGAGATCCCGCTCCCCGTCCTCGGCACGGCGACCGTGCCGCACGGCGACTCCGAGGGCGACGAGGCCATGTTCGAGGTGCAGTCCTACGCCTATCCGCCCGAGATCCGCCGCTACGATCCGAAGACCAAGCAGCAGACCGTCTGGGCCAGGACCGACGCCCCCGGCTTCGACGCGACCAGCATCGTGGTCGAGCAGATCGAGGCGCCCTCCAAGGACGGCACCAAGATCACGGCGTTCGTGGTGAAGAAGAAGTCGACCCCCAAGGACGGCACGGCGCCCGGCGTGCTCTACGGCTACGGCGGCTTCAACATCAGCCAGACCCCGAGCTTCAACCGCGCCGTCCTCGCGTTCCTCGAGCGCGGGGGCGTCTACGTCGTCGCGAACCTCCGCGGCGGCGCCGAGTACGGCGAGGCGTGGCACCGCGCCGGCATGCTCGACAAGAAGCAGAACGTGTTCGACGACGCCATCGCCGTCGCCGAGACGCTCGGCAAGGAGGGCTTCGTGGGCAAGGCGCGGCTCGGCGCGCTCGGCGGCAGCAACGGCGGCCTCCTGACCGGCGCCCTCCTCACCCAGCGACCGGACCTGTTCCGCGCGGTGGTCTCCGCGGTGCCGCTGCTCGACATGCTCCGCTACCACCACTTCCTGATCGCGAAGCTCTGGATCGCCGAGTACGGCTCGTCGGACGATCCCAAGCAGTACCAGTGGCTCAAGGCGTATTCGCCGTACCACAAGGTCGTCGACAAGACGCCGTATCCCGCGGTGCTCCTGATGACCGCCGAGAGCGACTCGCGCGTCGACCCGATGCACGCGCGCAAGATGGCGGCCAGGCTCCAGGCTGCCACCGGGAGCCAGCACCCCGTGCTGCTCCGCGTGGAGACGAAGGCCGGACACGGCGCCGGCAAGCCGCGCAGCAAGCAGCTCGAGGAGCTGTCCGATCAATGGACGTTCTTCTTCCGTGAGCTGGGTGTCGCTTTCTAGTGTGACCTGAATCAACCGCGGGTTGCGCGAGGCGGTCGCGAGGAGTAATCCGAGCGGATGCGCCTCGCCCACCTCTCGCTCGCCGCGTCCCTCGTCCTCGCTGGCTGCGCCGACGGCGAGACGACGGAGGTCGTGCCGGTGCGCGATTCGGGCCGCGCCGACTCCACGGCGAGCGACACGACGACCGGGGACGACACCGCGACCGGCGACGACACGGGCACCGGCAAGGACACGGGTTCGAGCGACACCGGTACCTCGGTCGACACGGGTAGCTCGGTCGACACAGGTGGGTTGGATACCGGCGCCACGTTCGACACGGGCTTGCTGGATACAGGCACCGCGTTCGACACCGGGACCGTCCTCGACACGGGTCCGCTGGATACCGGCACTGGGTTCGACTCGGGCGCTGGGTTCGACACGGGCTTCGACTCGGGCGCGGCCGACAGCATCGTCGTCATCGACTCCGCGACCGACACGGGGACCGACACCGGCGTCCTCGCCGACAAGACCACCGGGAAGATCTGCACCTCGGACGTCGACTGCGACCTCACCGGGCTCGGCCTCGGCGTGTGCACCAACGGCATCTACATCGTCGGTCCGCTGAACCCGACGGCGGTCTGCATGCAGATCGACTTCGGCGGCGGCGACGCCTGCCTACCCACCGACACCACCACCATCCGCTACTGCGACGGCGACACGGGGATCTGCCTGCAGTCGGGCACCGCCGCCGCCACCTGCGAGCCCCGCTGCCAGCTCAAGGGCGACGGCACCTGGGTGGAGACCTGCGCGGGCAAGAACGCCTGCTACCCCGAGGCGCTCACCACCGCCACCGACGGCAAGACCCTGGTCGTGGGCTCGTGCCAGGGCGGTTGCGTCACGAGCGCCGACTGCCCGTCGGGCAGCGTGTGCGACGTCGGCCAGAACCTCTGCGTGAACAAGACCTGCACCTCGGACACGGCCTGCAAGACCGCGTGGGGCACCGGCGCCCCGGCCGCCTGGAAGTGCGACTTCACCTCGGGCTACTGCAAGTTCATCTACACCAAGGTGCTCGGCGACGCCTGCACCACCGCCACCGACTGCCTCTGCCTCAAGGGCACCACCACCGCGGGCTACTGCACCACCCTCTGCAAGGCCGGCAGCACCGGCGAGTGCCCCACCGGCTACAGCTGCGACTCCCTGCTCACCGCCAAGAGCACGACCGGCGCCGATCTCTACACGATGACGTCCCTCCCCGCTGGCCTCAGCGGCTACTGCGTCAAGAACTGCACGAGCGATCTCGGCTGCCCGACGGGCACGACCTGCAAGCTCTCCGGTGGCATGGGCACCCAGAAGACCTGCCAGCCCTGAGCGACGCGCGCACCCGAGAAGGGCGGCCGTCAGCCCGACCGAGCGCTCCGCAGCGCCGCGCTGAGCTCCTCGCTGCTGTAAGGCTTGTCGAGCACGACGTGGATCCGCGCGGGCGCGAGGTCCACGTCGTCGATCGAGCGGCGCCCCGTGACGAGGATGACCGGTAGGTCCTCGCGGAGCTCGTGGACGCGCAGCGCGAGGTCGAACCCGCCGAGCTCGGGCATGCTGAGGTCGGTGACGAGGACGTCGAACCGGGTCGGGTCGGCCTGCACCTCGGCCAGCGCCTCGACCGACGAGGCGAACGCCGTGACCTCGTAGCCGAGCATGTCGATCAAGCGCTTGCTCGCGCGCAGGATCGCCTCGTCGTCGTCGACCAGGAGGACCCGTCCGCTGCCGGTGTGCCGCAGGGAGGGCGGCTGCTCGGAGTGCGCGAGGTCCCTGTCGGCGGCAGGCAGGTACACGTCGAACACCGCCCCCTGCTGCTCGACGCTGTCGACGACGATGACCCCGCCGTGCTCGGTGACGATGCCGTGCACGACCGCGAGCCCGAGGCCGGTGCCGACGCCGACCCCCTTGGTGGTGAAGAACGGCTCGAAGATGCGCTCGATCGTGGAAGCGCTGATGCCGACGCCGTCGTCGCCGACCCGCACACGCGCGTAGCGACCGGGCGGCACGACGCGCCCCTCGACCACGGTGACGCTCTCGAGCCCGAGCCGGATGGTCCCCTTGGGCCTCGCGATCGCCTGCCACGCGTTGGTCCCGAGATTCATCAACACTTGATGGATCTGCGTGCTGTCCATGAGCACCGGCGGGACGCGCTCACCGATCTCGGTCACGAGCTCGATGGCCGCCGGGATCCCCGCCCGCAGCAGCCGCGCGACCTCTTGCACGATCGGGTCGAGGCGAGCGACGGCGCGGCGCGCGGGCTGCTTGCGGCTGAACGCCAGGATCCGACGCACGAGGTCGGTGGCCCGGGTGGTCGCCATCCGGATCTCGTCGAGCTCCACGCCCAGCGGCTCCCCCGCGGCCAGCGCCTCGTCGGCGAGCTCGAGGTTGCAGGTGATGGCCGCGAGCAGGTTGTTGAAGTCGTGCGCGATGCCGCCGGCGAGCGTGCCGAGCGACTCCATCTTCTGCGCCTGCCGCAGGCGTCCCTCGAGGAGGGCGCGCTGCTCCTCGGAGCGGCGCCGCTCGCGGAGGTCGCGCATCACCGCGAACTCGAACTGCCGACCCTCGAACGAGAGCAGATTGGCGGCGATCTCGACCGGGACGAGCTCGCCGGACTTGGTGCGCACCTCGCTCTCGAACGAGAGCGCCCCCTTCTGCCGCAGCTCGGCCCAGTGTGTGGGCCACGTGGCCGGGTCGAACTGCGGGTCGATGTCGTGCACGGTCATGTTCAGGAGCTCGTGGCGGGCGTAGCCGAGGAGCTGACAGGACGCGGCGTTGACCGAGAGGAAGCGCGCCGACTCGTCGACCATGTGGAACCCGTCGACGGCGTGCTCGATGCTGAAGTCGGCGAGCTCGAGGGCGGCCTCCCGCTGGCGCTGCTCGGTGACGTCGAGGTTCGCGCCCACCACCCTGCCGTCCGGATACGTTCGATAGGAGACGGAGTGCACGTGGCCTCCCCGCAGGAGCCGGAGCTCGCCGCTGCCCTCCCCCGAGCGACCGCTGGTCATCTCGTCGAACCAGGCGCGGTCCTCCGGCACGTACAGCTGACGGGCCGCGGCTCGGTCGAGCACGAACGACCCGGGCTCCTGGCCATGGAGGCGGAACATCTCCTCGGACCAGGAGAGCCGTTGCCGGACCGAATCCCACTCCCAGCACCCGACGCGGGCGAGGGTCTGGGAGACCCGCAAGAGCTCCTCGCGTCGGGCGAGCTCCTCCTCCGAGCGGCGACGGGCGGTGAGGTCGGTCACGGTCCCGACGAAGCCGATGACCTCGTTGTCGACCGGGAGCGGCACCGACTGTCCGAGGACCCAGCGCTCCTGACCGTCGGGCCGCAGGAGCCGGTATTCGAGCCGAAAGGTGCTGCCCTCGGCGATGGATCGTCGCCAGGCCTCGTCGAACGCGGCCCTGCTCTCGGGGTGGAGCGCGCGACGGTATCCCTGGCCCACGGCCTCCTCGGCGCTCAGCCCGGACATCTCGCACCACGTCTCGTTGACGTAGGTGCAACGCCCCTCGAGATCCATCTCGCAGACACCGACCGGCGAGGCCGCGAGGAGCGCCTCCTGGTGCCGATCGCGGGCGCGCAGGGCGACCTCGGCGATGGCGAGGCGCTCCTCGCTGCTGCGCAAGGTGGAGCGAGAACCCGAGAGCGCGGCGGCGAGGCGGGCGTGGACGGCGAGCAAGCGCGCGTCGAACGGGCGGGCCAGGAACACGACCGAGTCGGGCACGAACGCGATCGGCTCTCGACCCAGCACGAGCGCCGGGATGGCCCACGCGCCGAGCCGGTCGACGAAGGGACGGACCCCCTCGAGCTCCGCGTCCACCACCAGGAGCTCGGGCGTCGAGCGCTCGAGTCTCCACTCGAGCTGGGCGAGGGGCAGATCGGTGACCCGCCAGCCGAGGGCGCGCGCGCAGCTCGCGAGATCGCCGTCGTCCCGCCGGGCGACGAGCCAGACCTCGAGACCAGTCCCGCGACCGTCCACCCGATCACTCTACGACGTCTTCGCGGAGACGGCGGGACTCTCGGCGACCTCCGCTCGCGCCGAGCTGTGCCGTTGCGTCACTCGATCCGCTCGAACTCGACGTGTTCGGCCCGCCGCGCGAAGAACTTGGTCACCTCCACCTTGCGGTGCTCGCCCCGGATCCACTTGGACGCAGCCTCGAGGTCGCCGACCTGCCGGCGGTGCATGGCCTCGGCCGACTCGTAGGGGAAGCGTTGCTTGTAGTAGCCGCAGGAGTCGTGGGCGATGAGCACCACGTGGGCGATCGCGTGGCCGGTCACCAGGAACGAGAGCGCGTTGCGCACCACGTCGAACGTGCCGAGGCTCGCGGTCGCGATGGAGAGCACCGCGGGGCCGCCGGGGACCGTGAGGGTGTCGAGGCGCGGGTAGCCGAGCTCCGCGAGCAGCGCCTCCACCGCGTGGGTGAAGCGCCCGTCGGAGCAGTACATCGCGAGCGCGTCGGGGTGCGAGGGCTCGAACGGTATGGGAGCGCGGAAACGCATGTCATTTCTTGCAGTGCCCGGCGGCGCACCGGGGGATGGCGTTGATGTAGCCGAGCTGTCCCGACTTCGGTGACGGGGCGCCTCCGCAGATGGTGGGCGAGCAGCCCTTCACCGTCCCCGCCTTCTCGGCGGCCTTGCAGTGGGCGTCGACCTTCGCGATCCACGCGTGGTCGCCGACGGCGGTCTCGCAGCGGAAGCAGCAGTCGGGCCCGTAGAAGGTCGAGCCACAGTCGGCGTCGGTCGTGCACGCGTCGGTGTGCGCGGGGTAGGTGGAGGCGACGGCGGACGGGGCTGGCTTGGGCGGCGTGCTGGCGGTCGCCGTCGGCGGCGGGGGCGCCGAGGTCGGCCCCTCCTTCGGATCGATGATGGGCGTCGACGCCTCCTTGCAGCCGACGCAGAGGACCAGCGAGCACGCACCGAGGACGCGGAGCATGACCGAGACCGTACCTCACCCGCGCCGCAGCACCACCGTGAGGTTGTTGGCGGGCATCGCGACGCGCTCGCTCTCGACGAGGCCCCGCTCGGCGGCCGCCGCGAGGACGGCTTCGAGGTCGCGGACTCCCCACGCCGGGTCGCGCGCGCGGAGGCCCTCGTCGAACCGCGCGTTGCTCTCCGCCGTGTGCACGCCTCCCACGCGGTACGGACCGTAGAGGACGAGCGGGCCGCCCGCCGGGAGACGCGCGGCTGCCCCGTCGAGCAGCGCGAGGGTCGCCTCCCACGGCGAGATGTGCACCATGTTGATCGCGACGACCGCGTCGCAGGTGGAGATCGGCCACGGAGTCTCGCGCACGTCGAGCGCGAGCGCCGCCTCCACGTTCGCGAGGCCTGCCTCGGCGCGGTACGCCTCGATGCTGTCCCTCGCGCTCGGATCCGGGTCGCTCGGGACGAACCGCAACGCGGGCAGCGCGTCGGCGAAGAACACCACGTGCTGCCCCGATCCGCTGGCGATCTCGAGCACGGTGCCCTCACTCGGGAGCACCCGGGCGAGCACGGCGAGGATCGGCCCACGGTTGCGGTTGGCGGCGGGTGAGCCCAGCTTGGCGAGCACGCTCACGACTTGGTGACCCTCTTCGGCGGTCGTCGACTCCTGGAAGGAAGCGCCGGTGGAGCCCCCGTGGCCAGGCTCCCCGTCACCACCCGGAGCGTGCGCACCGCGGCGACGACCTGCCCGACCTGGGCGATCAGGGTGGCGCGCGCGTCGTCGAGCGAGGCCTGGAGCTTGCGCACGCTGCGCGCCTGCTCCGTCACGCCGGCGAGCAGCCCGTCGACGGTCTCGATCTCGGCCTGGGTGGCGTGTGCACGCGCGGCCACCGCCGCGAAGGTGCGCGCGACGATGGCCTCGTTGTGCTTCTGGGCCGAGATCTTGGTGACCTCGGCGAGCTGCTCCACCGCGTCGGCGTGGTCGTGCAGGGTCTCGATGGTGGCGAGCGTGGTGCGCAGCAGTTGATCGAGCTCGCCGATCACCGCGTCACCCTCGCCCGGGGACAGGCCCTCACGGAGCGAAGCGAGCGCCGCGCCGAGCAGCCGACCGTGCACGTCGGTGCCGCGCTTGCGCTCCTTCTCGAGCCGCGCCTCGAGCACGCGCGCGCGGGCCTCGGCGTCGGCGGTCGCCGCGAGCAGGCGGCCGATCTGCTCCGCGTCGGCGGCGCGGTCGGCCTCCACCCGGGCGTTCTTGGCCTCGAGGTCGGCGATCTTGCGCACCAGCACCGACAGCTGGGCGCTCGTCGGCGCGACGGCGGGTCGGGTCACGGCGTGCGGGCTCACCACCCTCGGCGCCGGTGCCGGCGACTTCGAACCAGCCGATCGGGCCCGGGGCACGGTGGTGCGGGCAGGCCTTCTGCTCTGGCTCACCCGCTCGGCGTACCACCTGGAAGATCGTTCGTCACGAACGCGCGTCCCACCGCCACATGGAGACCGCATGATTGCGCAGACCCTGACACTGGCCGAGGATGCGGCGGTCGGGCCCCCCCCGACCCTCCCCATGCCCACCCCCGACTGCTCGGAAGAGGACCGCCCCATCCACGAGGCCCTCGCGAGAGGAGACGGGCGCGCCGCGATCGCGGCGATGGCGCGCGTGCACGGAGCGGCCCTCGGGCGCCTCTGCTTCGTCCTCTTGCGCAGCCAGGCCGAGGCCGACGAGATGGTCCAGGAGGCCTTGCTCACCGCGTACGACGCGATGGCGAGCTACCGGGCCGAGGGCTCGCCGCGCGCGTGGGTGTTCGGGATCGCCCGACGCCTGTGCGCGAAGCGACTCGAGGTCCGCACGCGACAGGCCCGGCGCCGCGACCTCGCCCGCGACGAGGCCCCGAAGGACGGGCCCGACACGCTGGTCGAGGGCGCGCACGACGCCCAGATCCTGCGGGATGCGCTCGCCGAGCTGCGCCCCACCGAGCGCGAAGCCCTGTTGCTCCGCTACGTCTCCGATCTCTCGTTCCGGGAGGTGGGCGCGGCGTGCGGGATCGAAGAGGCCGCGGCGCGTCAGCGCGTGGGCCGTGCCGTGGCGCGTCTGCGCGAGCGGCTCCATGACTCTCAGCCGAAGGGACGATGAAGATGGAAACCGAACTCTGCACCGAGGTCGCGGAGCGCCTGCCGGAGGCGCTCGAGGGCGAGTTGCCCGCGGAGCTGGCCGAGCACGTCGAGGGCTGCGACGTCTGTCGCGATCGCCTCCACGACGCCGCGTGGGTGGTCTCGCGGGTCGAGAAGGCCGGCGTGGACTACGAGCCGCCGGCCGATCTCGAGGCCCGCGTGCTGGCCGCGATCGACGCGCGACGCCCCGCTGCCGGCGGAGAGACGCTGCTCGGCGCGCCGCACCCCGACGCGCTCGGTGATGCTGCCAATGCTGACAAGCCCGCGCCTTCGGTGCAGGAGCCGGCCCCCGCGCGCCCCCTCGCGCCGGTCGGCATCGTCCACACGCTCCGCGCGCACCGACGCACCGGCGCGGCGCTGGCGCTCGCGGCGGCGGCGCTCGTCGGCACCCTCGCGCTCCGCAACAGGGGTCCGCTCGGCACCACCGCGCCGGCGGTCTCGTCCAAGCTGAAGGGCAGCGTCGCCACCGTGATCGGCGAGGGCAACGACGAGGGTCTCTTCGTCGTCGACGACAAGGGCGCGGCCCGCGCGCTCCACAAGGGCGAGGCGGTCGCCCCGGGCGCGCGGTTGCGCACCACGGCGCGCGCTCGGGCGCGGATCGCCTTCGACGACGGCACCAAGCTCACCCTCGATCGCTCGACCGACGTCGCGATCGAGCCGGGCAAGGACCGCGGCCTCCGGCTGCACGGCGGCGCGCTCGTGCTCGACACCCCGACCAGCGAGACGGCGACCACGGTCAGCGCTCCGGGCGGCGGCGTGGTCACCCAGGGCGGACGCATCGCGCTCCGCGCGCTCGGGGGGAACACCTCGGTCGCGGTGCAGAAGGGCAAGGCCAAGGTCGGCGAGGCCGGCCACGAGCTCACCCTCGGCGGCGGCGACGGCGCCACCCTGGGCGCGGGGCCGGTCGCGGCGAGCGCGGGCGGCCTCGCGGGGGCGTTCGGCTGGTCCGAGCTCGGCGAGCACAAGGAGGCCGGCGACGCGGCGGCGATCCCGGGCCTCGGCGTGCTCCGCGCGCGCCTCCCCGGCGCCAAGGACGACGGCGACCGCGCGCTCCGGCTCGTGCGCCAGGCGGTGCACGTGCGCATCGCGGGCGACCTCGCGCGCACCGAGATCGACGAGACGTTCCAGAGCGACGACGCGCAGATCCTCGAGGGCATCTTCAAGTTCCCCATGCCCGCCGACGCGCAGATCGAGAAGCTGGCCCTCGAGGTCGACGGCAAGCTCGAGGAGGGCGCGTTCGTCGACAAGGACCGCGGCAAGAAGATCTGGGCGGGCGTCACCTACAAGGCCGCGCCGCAGCCGCAGATCGCCCCGCCGCGCGAGGAGTGGATCTGGGTGCCCGGCCCGTGGAAGGACCCGGCGCTGCTCGAGTGGCGCGCCGGCGGCCGCATGGAGCTCAAGATCTACCCGATCCCGGCCAAGGGCACGCGCCGGGTGGTGCTCGCCTACACGCAGAAGGTCGGCAAGGCCGCGGCCGGTCGGCGCTACGTCTACTCGTTGCCGCAGTTCGCCGAGGGCACGGCGCCCATCGACGACTTCAGCGTCGACGTGCAGGTGGTCGGCCACGACGCGCCCAAGGGCGTGCAGGTGCTCGGCTATCCCGCCACGTCGACCCCGACCGGCGGGCACACCTACGCCAAGAAGGCGTTCGTCCCCACGGGCGACCTCCTCGTCGAGTACGCGAAGAAGGACGAGAACGCGCTCGCCACCACGGTCGCCTACAAGGCCGGCGTCGAGCCCGCGTACGTCTCTCTCACCCTCGCCCCCAAGCTCCCGCGCCTCCCGGACGGCATCGCGCGCACCCACGTCATCGTCGTCGACGCCTCGCGGTCGATGATCGGCGAGCGGTATGCCCGCGCCAGCGCGCTCGCCGCGCGGGTGATCGAGGAGGCCGACCCGGCCGATCGTGTCGCGGTCCTCGCGTGCGACGTGCACTGCGTGCCCTGGAGCGTCGGCCCTCGCGCGCCGGGCAAGCCCGCGGCCGACGAGGTGAAGACGTTCCTCGCGGGGATCTCCCCCGAGGGCGGCAGCGATCTCGTCTCCGCGGTCCGCACCGCGGCCAAGCTCGGCAAGGACCCGATCCGCGCGCTCCGCGTGATCTACCTCGGCGACGGCGCGCCCACGATCGGCGCGCGCTCGCCCTCCACCCTGGAGCAGGGCGTGAAGTCGGTCATCGGCGACGGGCAGGTCACCGCGGTGGCGCTCGGCGTCGACGCCGACCTCGCGAGCCTCGAGGCGATGGCGCGCGGTGGTGGCGGCACCGTGGTGCCCTACACCGCGGGGGCCACCCTCGGGAGCGCGGCGCTCGACGTCCTCGAGGCGAGCTACGGCGTCACCCTGCGTGACGCGGTGCTCACGCTGCCGGCGGGCCTCGACGGCATCTCGCCGCAGCGCCTCCCGGCCCTCCGCGCTGGCTCCGAGCTGACCGTGGTGGCACGAATGGCAGCATCGGAGACGAGCGGCTCCGCGGTCCTCAAGGGCACCGTCGCGGGCAAGCCGTTCGAGACCTCGATCCCCATCTCGGTCAAGGCGAGCGACGACCCGGGCAACGCGTTCGTGCCGCGCGTGTGGGCCGCGGCCACCATCGCGGAGCTCTCGCGGGCGCCGGGTGAGGTCGAGAAGACCCGCATCGTGGAGCTCTCCAAGGCCTTCTCGGTGCCGAGCCGCTTCACGTCGCTGATCGTGCTCGAGAGCCCGGCGATGGCCTCGGCGTTCGGGGTCGCCAAGACGGGCAGCGCCGCGCCGCTCTGGACGGGCGAGGCCGCCGCGAAGGGGGACGCGACCGCGGAGCCGACCGACGGGCTGGCCGGGCTCGGCGGGGTCGGTGCGGGCGCCGACATGGCCGGCCCGATGGGAGAGGCCAAGGCCAAGGCGTCGCCGATGCCGGCGGCGACCGCGACCGCCGCGCCGCCGGCGAAGGCCACCACCAAGCCCCCGTCGCTCGGCGGCGGGAAGAAGATGGACAAGGGCCTGAGCGCCGACGACTGGGGTGGCGGTGGCGGCGGCGGCGGCGGGTACTGGCAGAAGACGCGCCGCGAGTGGTACCGCACCGTGAAGTTCGTGCCCGTTGCTGCCACGTCCGACACCGACCTCGAGGCGAAGATCACCGCGGCCCGCGCGGCCGTCGTCGGCGCGCCCGACTCGCGCGACAAGCTCGAGTCCCTCTTCGGGTTGCTCGCTCGCCGTCCGGGTCTCGAGGAGGCCACCAGCGTGATGACCACCTGGACCGGCCGCGACCCGCTCGACGCGACGGCGATGCTCCGCCGCGCCGAGCTCGTGGCCCGCACCGGGCAGCGCGCCCAGGCGCTCCGCGTCCTCACCGGCGCGCTCGAGGGCAAAGCCGAGGACTTC
>JAEUKC010000393.1:0-3716 GCA_016794445.1 Myxococcales bacterium | reverse complement strand
GGACTCCTGTTCAGCGCGTCGAATTGCTGATGGTCTGCGACGATGCGCGCAGTCCTCCCGTTCGGGCTCACCCTGCTCACCCTCGCTGCGTGCTCGCCGTCGAGCCAGCCGCCGGCTGCTGGCGAAGCGCAGAGGGTCGTGGCCATGCTGCGCGCCCATCCAGGCGTCTCGCTCGGGAGCGGCCAGCACCTCGCGAAGGCCGCCGCCGGCTTCACGATCGCTGGCGCCACGTCATTGGTCGCGACGCTCCCACGCTCCGCCGGTGGCCTCGTGCGGCTCGAGAGCGCGGCGCGCCCCGACGTCGCGGTCGAGATCCGGGCAACGGGGCTCACCGACGTCGCCGGCACGGTGGCGGACGGCGCGGTGGTCTACGCGGAGGTGGCGAAGCAGACCGATCTGGTCCTCGTCGGTGGGGCCGAGCGCGTCGAGGAGTGGCGCCTGCTCCGGAGCGACGTCGCTCCGACGGTCGCGACCTACGCGATCACGCCGACGGAGGCCGTCGTGGTCCGGCTGCGCAACGGCAGCGTCGAGATCGTCGACGCCGAGGGTCGGGTGCACTTCTCGACGGAGCCACCGTATGCGGTCGACGCGGTGGGCGTGCGGCGGAATCTGCGCGTCGACCTCGCGCACGCCGAGGGGTCGCGAACCTGGACGCTGACGACGGCGCTCGACGTCGCGGGGCTCACCTATCCCATCGCCGTCGACCCCGCCTGGACCACGGGCCCCGGCCTTACCCAGGGGCGCTCGAACCACATCGCGATGCGCATCCCCGACGGCCGCGTGCTGGTGGTCGGTGGCGACTTCACCCCGGGCAAGTACACCGGCACGACCGAGGCCTACGATCCGGTCACCAACACGTTCACGAGCACCGGGGGCGGCGGAGGCGGCATGTGCCAGACCTGGGCGATCGCCGGGGGCACGGCGTTCCGCTTCGGTGGGTTCCTGGGGCTCAACCCCAACCCGAACGTGGCCTCGTTCGACCCTGCGACCTCCACCTGGAGCATCGTCGGCAACACCGCCTGGCGACGCTGTCGCGCAGCGGCCGCTGCGCTCTCGGCCACGCGGATCCTCGTGACCGGCGGCGCCGACAAGACCGGCCTCTCCGACGACACCGCGTGCGAGATCTACAACGTCACGACGAACACGGTCGCCCCGAGCAAGAACCTGCTCGTCGCGCGGCAAGACCACACCGCGACGACGCTCGCCGACGGCTCGATCCTGGTGGCCGGCGGCAGCGGCGCGGCCAACGCCGAGCGCTACTACCCGGCGACCGACACGTGGGTCGCCACGGGCGCGATGAAGGTCGCGCGCAGCGGTCACACCGCGACCCTGCTCGCGTCGGGCCGCGTGCTGGTGATCGGCGGGGGTGGGGGCACCGCGACCGAGCTCTACGTCCCGAGCACCAACACGTGGGTGACGGGCGGCAGCCTGGCCCACGCGCGCGCCGACCACGCCGCCGCCCTCCTGTCGGATGGTCGCGTGCTGGTGACCGGCGGCGGCTCGGCGGCGGCGGAGATCTACAATCCCGCGACGGACGCCTGGTCCACCGGCGGCACGATGGGCACCGCCCGCACCGCGCACCAGGCGACGACGCTCGCCGACGGCCGGGTGCTGGTCACGGGCAACGCCGGCCCCGCCGCCACCACCGAGATCTGGGGGCAGCTGCTCGGCGTGTCGTGCGCTGCCGCCTACGAGTGCGTGAGCAACCACTGCGTCGACGGGGTCTGCTGTGGCGTGGCCTCCTGCGCCGCGGGCTTCTCCTGCTCCGTGCCGGGCAAGAAGGGCACGTGCAGCCGACCGATCGGCGCCACTTGCTCCGCCGGCACCGAGTGTGGGACGGGCAACTGCGTGGACGGCGTCTGCTGCAACACGTCGTGCACCGCGCAGTGTGGGGTCTGCAACGCCGTCGGCAAGGTGGGGACCTGCTCGCCGGCGGTCGGCGCGCCCGTGGGCGCACGCGCGGCGTGCACCGGGACCGGCGTCGGAGGGGCGTGCGGGCCGCGCTGCGACGGCTTCGACCTCACCAAGTGCACGTTCCCGAGCGCGACCACCTCGTGCGGATCGAACACGTGCACGGGCGGCATCGAGTCGCGGGTCGGCAGCTGCGACGGCGCGGGGAGCTGCGCCGCGGTGAAGAACGACTGCGCGGGCTATGCGTGCGGGCCGACCGCGTGCCTGACGAGCTGCGCCGCCGCGTCCGACTGTCGGGCCGGCTACTACTGCAAGGGGTCGAGCTGCGTCCCGGTCGAGGGGCTGGGCAAGCCCTGCTCCTCCGCCGCCGCGTGCGCCACGGGGTTCTGCAGCGACGGTGCGTGCTGCGGCGTCGCCGCGTGCGACCTCGACAGCTCGTGCGGGCTCCCGGGCAAGGAGGGCACCTGCGCCAAGAAGCAGGGAGCGACCTGCGCCTCGGACCTCGATTGTGGCAGCGGTCACTGCGTCGACGGCGTGTGCTGCGACACCGCCTGCACAGGGCAGTGCGAGGCCTGCGACGTCGAGGGCAGGGTCGGCGTCTGCGCGCCGGTGAACGGCAAGCCGCACGGGACGCGGGCGCCTTGCGCGGACGGCGGCGGGTCGGTGTGTCAGGCGCTCACGTGCAAGGGCGCGACCGACACCACCAAGTGCACCGACTTCGCCAGCGGCGCTGGCGTCGAGTGCGCGGCGAGCAAGTGTGAAGGCACGACGTTCTCGACCCGCTCCCAGTGCGACGGCGCGGGTACCTGCGTCGCGCCCAAGGGTTCGTCGTGTCTGCCCTACCGCTGCGACGACAAGGGGTGCCTCAAGAAGTGCTCCACGAGCGCGCAGTGCGCCCCCGGCTTCACCTGCCAGGGGTCTCGCTGCGAGGTGGGGCGCGCCGCGTGCACCGACGACCAGCTCTCGTCGGTCGGGGCCGACGGGACCAAGGTCGACTGCGCACCCTATCGTTGCGACCCCTCGGGCGAGTGCGGCAAGGTGTGCAAGAACTCCGACGAGTGCGCGCCAGGGGCCGCGTGCGACACCACGACCGGCAGCTGCCTGCCGGCGAGCGGGGCGACCGACAGCTCCGGTGGGTGCTCGACCGGGCGGGGGCGTGGGACGCCGTTCGGCGCTGCCCTGGCGCTGCTCGTCGCGGGCGTCGCGCTGACGCGTCGTCGCTTCGCGTCGCTCCTAGGCGCGGGCCTCCTCGGGTGCTCCTCCGAGCGATCCACGCCGGTCGAGCCTCCCGCCCCCGACCCGTCGGACGTGCTCGTCGTGGCCCGTTCGTTCGCCTTCGTGGACGCCCGGCTCTCGCAGGCGATCCCGCTCGAGCGTGAGCTCGGCGGCTTTCGCCCACGCGCGATCACCTCGACGCTGCGACCGAGCGTCGCGCCAGGATCGCTGGACCTGGTGGATGCGCGCGACCCGGCCGTGTCGCTCTCCGTGCGCAATCCCTGGATGGGGATCGGACCGAGCACCGCCGGCCTCGCGCTGACGACCACGGGCGTCGCGCAGGCGACCGACGAGGTGTTCCTCGTCGACGCGATCGGCGTGGAGCAGGTCCTCGTGCTGCGCTCGGCGACGGCGCCGACCTCGTTCCGCTTCGTCACCCGGCACGGCGACGGGATCGCGTCCGTGCGCCTCCGCGAGGGGCGCATCGAGGCCGTCGACGCCACCGGCTACGTGCGGATCGGGAGCGCGCCGATGTACGCCGTCGACGCGAAGGGCAAGCGCCGCGATCTCGTGGTCACCGCCGAAGGTGC
>JAEUKC010000362.1:0-22072 GCA_016794445.1 Myxococcales bacterium | reverse complement strand
GGCCGACTGGCCCCCGATGACGACCACGCGACCGTCGGTGAGCTTGGTCGCGGTGTGGTTGGCGTGGGCGGTCGCAGAGGCGCTGCCGAGGGACCACGTGCCCGCCTTGGGGTCGAAGAGCTCGGCCACGGTGCCGGCCTTGGTCAGACCGCCGACGACCAGGATCCGCCCGTCGTCGAGCGCGGTCGTCGTGTGGTAGATGCGCGCGTTGTTCTGCATCACGCCGCCGGGCACGTAGGTCGCCGGCTGAGAGCTCCGCTCGAGGGGCGGGCCGCTCTCCACGTGGCAGCCCGCGACGCCCCCGAGCAAGAAGCCCAGGCGGTGGAGGGTCCGACGCCCGAGCAGGGCACCGAGGACGAAGAGCCAGAGGAAGCCGGCGCCGCTCGTCCGCCGCGACGTCGCGCACCCCGGGTCCACCGGGCCCGGCGACTCCACTGCGACGCAGCTCGTGCCGTCGCACGCGAATCCACGGGCACAGTCGAGGGTCGTGCCGCAGGTCTTGTTGCAGTCGCCGGCCGGGGTGCAGGCATACGAGCCGCAGTCCGCGGCCACCGTGCCGTCGGCGTGGAGGACCTGATGGTCCCCATCGCACAGCCCCTTCTTCGGCGCGCAGCGCTTGGTGGGCGTGAAGCAGAGGTTACCCTCCGCGCAGTCGCCGTCGCCGGAGCAGGTCGCGCTGCAGGCACCCGCCACGCACTTGGTGTACGGCGCGCAGCTCGCGTGGGCGGGTCGTGGTGCGCCGTCGATCGGCGAGCAGGTGCCCTCCTTGCCCTTCACGTCGCAGGCCTCGCACGCCCCGTTGCACGCGGTGTCGCAGCAGCGGCCGTCGCGGCACAGGCCCGAGGCGCACACGTCGTTGGTGGAGCAAGCCACGCCATTCGGCGCGTTGAAGACCTCAGGGGGCGGGATGGTCGCGGCGCTCACCCCGCCGACCACGAGCACCCGGCCGTCGAGCAGCAGGGTCGCCGTGTGGCCGAGACGCTCCACGCGCATGGCCTCGACCGTCGTCCAGGCGTTCGTGTTCGGATCGAACACCTCGGCGTCGGAGAGGATCTTGCTGGGCGGCTGGAGGCCTCCGAGGGCGAGCACCTGTCCGTTCGAGAGCCGCGTGCCCGTCGGGGCGGCGCGCCCCTTGGCCATCGGCTTGGTCGCCTTCCACGCGCTCGTCGCCGGGTCGAACACGACCGACGTGCCCGCTCCGTAGCCGGCGACGAGGACGCGACCATCGGCGAGCGTCACCGCGAGCGACCCCTCGGGGATCGCGCTCGGCGCCGCGGTCCACGCGCTCGTCTTGGCGTCGTAGACGTCGGCCGTCTTGGCGCCCGAGACGACCACGCGACCATCGCCCGCCACCGCGGCCTGGGGCGCCTGGCGGGTCGCGTTCATCGGCGCGAGGGTCTTCCACGCCGCGGCCCCGAGCTCTAGGAGCTCGGCCGAGGCGAGCGCGGTCGTGGTCGAATCTTCTCCGCCGACGACGAGGATCGCGCCGCTCGCGAGCGCGACGCAGGCGTGACGCCGACGACCGACGGCCAGCGATGGCAGCTTCGAGAAGGTCGCCGTCGCCGGGTCGAAGAGATCGACGCTGGCGGTCACCGTGGTGGCGCTGCTGGTGATCCCGCCCACCACCACCACCGAGCCGTCGGGCCGCCGCACCGCGCAGTGCAGCCCCCGCCGCTCGGCCATCGGTTTGGTGGGCTGCCACTCGTTGGTCGCCGGATCGTAGACGGTCGCGGTGTCACGCCCCGTGGTGCCGTCCGTGCCCCCCGTCACCAGCACCTTGCCGCTCGTGAGCAGCGTCGCGGTGTGACCGCTGCGGACGACGCCGGGCGGGCTCGCCACCGTCCACTGCACCTCGGCGCCGCTCCGTCGCAAGGGGCCCTGCACGGGGGTGGGGTCGACCGAGCAGCCGACGAGCACCATCGCAGCGAGCCACGCTCTCCCCATCGCCCCGGTCCCACCCATGCCCGCGATGCTCTGCCTCCGCACCTCGGGGGTCAACCAGCCCGGACGTAGTCATTTGTTCCGCGCACCGCCGCTGTCGGGGCCGATCAGGGCTTCTTCATTCATCGCGGCGCTCCAGGGCGCCTTCACCTTCTCCGGCGTGCGAACCTGGATCGAAATCCGACCGAAGATCTGCGTCCTCACCGGAGAGGCGCTGGGGCTCGGTGGGGGCGCCCACGGCGTCATTTCTTGATCAAATTCACCGAATGACGCGCCCATTCGTCGCGCGGGACGGCGTTTTCGGGGCGCCGCGCCTTGAAGCCCCTCCACGGAGCTTCCACCGTCTCGCCGTTTCCAAGGAACCGAAGTCGAGGAGGCTCCCGTGGCGATTCCCGAATCCGTGACCGTCTGTGAGTGCTGGGCCCGCGACGGCCTCCAGTCGATGCCGATCCTCGTCCCGACGGAGCGCAAGATCGAGATGATCGATCGCATCACCGGCGCGGGGTTCAAGAAGGTCGAGGTCACCTCGTTCTCCCACCCGAAGCTGCTCCCCCAGTTCGCCGACTGCGTCGAGGTGCTCCGGGGCATCCAGCGTCGGCCCGGCGTCTCGCACCTCGTGCTGATGCCGAACGAGAAGGGCTTCGACCGCCTCGAGGTCTGTCAGAAGGAGGGCTACGGCTGCGACGAGATCATCTTGATGATCTCCTCCAGCGAGCGCCACAACCTGCTCAACTTCCGCATGAACCACGAGCAGGCCATGGCGGAGCACGCGCGCATCATGAAGCGCGCCCACGCCCTCGGCATCCGCATCGTCGGCTGCGCCGGCACGGTGTTCGGCTGTCCCGTCGGCGGCGACGTGCCGGTCGAGGACGTGGAGAAGATCACGCGCTTCTACCTCGAAGAGGGCGCGCAGACGATCATGCTCGGCGACACCACCGGCGTCGCCAATCCGGTGCTCGTGCGCCAGCGCATCGGCCACCTCAAGGCCACGTTCCCCAAGGTGGAGTTCATCGCGCACTTCCACGACACGCGCGGCACCGGCGTCGTGAACTCCATCGCGATGCTCGAGATGGGCGTGCGCTACGTCGACACCTCCCTCGGCGCGATCGGTGGCCAGCCGGCCACGGGCGCGTCCAAGTACTCGGCCGGCTTCACCGGCAACACGTGCACCGAGGACCTGGTCGCGCTGCTCGGCGAGATGGGCACCAAGACGGGGGTCGATCTCGGCGCGATGATCGAGACCGGCCGCCGCGCCGAGGAGATCCTCGACCAGCGCCTGCGCTCGAACGTCGTGCGGAGCGGTCCCGTGATCCACACGCCCTCGTCGCCCGACAAGGAGCCGGGCAAGGCGGCGTCGTAGCGACCTCGCGGCGTTCTGACGGCAGGCGCGTTCTCCCATTGCCGGCGCGGGAGTTCCGTGTGTTCATCGCCGCACCCACATGAACACCGTCGCCGACGCCCCACGCAAAGGTGCCTTCGGCGACATGAACGACTGGCTCAACGCCCTCGTCGCGCATCGCGTCGCCGCGGCTCGGTCCACCACCGCGCCGATGTCCGCCGAGCTCGCGTGGATCGCCGAGAACCCGCAGCACTCCATCTACCAGCGCCGATCCGTCTTCGTGGTCGGGGTGGCCCTCGCGATCATAGCGGGGGGCATGGCCGCGACACCCGGGATCCTCCCGCTCGTCCTGACGCTCGTCGGCCTCTACTTCTACGTCGACTTCTACAGCGGCATCCTGCACGTCGTGCTCGACAACCCCCGGTTCGTGCGGCTGCCGCTCATCGGCGTCCCGTGTGCCGAGTTCCAGTGGCACCACGCGCTGCCGTACGACATCTCCACGCGCCGGCTCGTCCACGTGTTCGGCGACATCAACGCGCTCGTGCTCGGCAAGATCGTGGCCCTCGTGCTGCTGGCCGGGGTCACCCGCATGACGGTGATGGTCACGGCGGTCGGGTTCTTCTGGGCCTACGTGAACCAGTACGCGCACCGCTCCGCGCACCAGGCTGCCGCCAAGCGCCCGCCGCTCACCCGCTGGCTACAGAGGCACGGCGTGCTCGTGACGCCCGCCGTCCACCACGAGCACCACACGACCCACGACCGCTCGTTCCCGGTGCTGAGCGGTCGCTCGCGGCACCTCGTGCAGGGACTGCTCCGTCTCGTCCCGAACCAGTGGGTGTGGCTCACCGTGTTCGGCGTGCTCACCGTCGTCGATCTCGTGGCGTTCGCGCGCTTCATGACGTGGCTCGCGCCGCGGCTGCCGCACTGACCCCTGCTCACTCCCAGCAGAGGGGGACCTTGATCTTCGGGCGGAGGACGAAGTCTTCCTTCGCGAGCTCGAGCTTGGCGAACGAGGCCGCCGGCCAGGTGAGGTTGCCGTTGCACGAGGCGAAGTACTTCGCCTGCTCGAGGCTGGTGTTGGCCGTGCCGGTGGGCTTGCCGGCGAACATGAGGGCGTTGGAGCTCGGGGCCCCCCGCCCGTCCTGGCTCGTGCAGATGTTGTCGCGGCAGCGCACGCGCCGGAACGTGTTGCCGTCGGCGCCGGCGTAGTTAGAGAAGCAGCCGTTGCCCATGTGCACGGCGTCGACGTCCTCGACGAGGCCGGCCCCCGTGTCGCCGTCGAAGATGACCCCGCCCCCCGAAGACGAGTTGTTGCCGTCGACGAGGCCGTTGCGGATCACCACGTTGGTCGACTTGTAGACGTTGACGTTGTCCTCGGTCCACGAGGTGTGCCCGTTGACCACGGAGAACCCGTCGAGGACGCCGTCGTTGCTGGCATTGAACTGCACGAGCTGGCCGCGGGGGAACGGGCCGCGGAAGTCGTAGCCCTCGATCTGCGTGAGCTTCGCCGAAGGGCAGGCGTTCAGGTAGATCCCCGACGATCCGCGGGTGAGCCGGGCCCCGCTCACGACGAGCTTCGCGGTGGCGTAGGCGTCGATGTCGTTGCGGTCGGCGGAGTCGGCCTTGCCGCTCGCCGGAGCGCCCGTGTGCTCCACCGCGACGTTCTCGATCCGCGCGCCGTCGGCGTTCGAGAGGGAGATCCCCGGCGCCCCCTCGTGCAAGACGAGCACGTTGCGGATGACGACGTTCTTCTTGCCGGCCACCTGGATGCCGGGAGTGCCCTTGGCGACGATCCGCAGGTTCTCGATGATCTGACCGTCACTCTTGGCGACGACCGGCGCCGAGTCGACGAGCTTGCAGGTCGGCCTGGCGTCGGCGGCGTCCCCGCCGATGGTGTCGGCTGCTGCGTCGACGCCCACCTCTACGCCCGCCTCGACTCCCACCTCTCCGCCGGCCTCCACGACCGCGTCGCCCCCTCCGCCGTCGGCAGCGCCGTCGCCCGGTTCCGCGAGCGAAGCATCGCTCCCACAGGCCGTGAGTGCCATCGAAAGGAAGTAGGCATTCGGTCGCATCCCGCCGAAGGATAGCCGGAAACGCACGGCGCCCACGCCAGCTACTTCGGGCCTTCCTTCTTGCAGCTCGCGCTGCAGCCGTCGCCGCTCACGGCGTTGCCGTCGTCGCACTGCTCGCCCTGGTCGGCCTGGACGATGCCGTCGCCGCAGTGCGGGCCGCGCTTGCAGCCGGCCGCGCAGCCGCCGTACCCGCCGGCGAAGACGCCGTCGTCGCACTGCTCGCCGAAGGCGCCGTCGACCTTGCCGTCCCCGCAGAACGGGGCCTTCTTGCACCCGGGTGCGCAGCCGCCGTAGAGGCTCAGGTTCACCCCGTCGTCGCACTCCTCAGGCGGCGTCTGCAGCTTCTTGTCGCCGCAGTACGGCCCCCGCTTGCAGTCGGGGGTGCACTTGCCGTAGCTGCCGTCGTTGATGCCGTCGTCGCAGACCTCGTCGGGCGTGACGATGCCGTCGCCGCACTTGCTCTTGCAGACGGACTTCGGCGCGTCGAAGCCACGGAGGGTGAGCTTGTAGTTCGACTGCGTCGTGTGGCGCTCGGCCTGGAACACGTCGATCTCGTAGATCTTGCCCTTCACCATCGACAGCGCGGCGCCGCCGGCGGTGTCGAGCGTCACGCTGCCACACTGCTCGCCGTGCACCCCGCCGAGATCGAGGGCGAGGGTGCGGTTCACGAACACCCACACGTCGTCGTCGCCGCAGAAATCGAGCTTCTCCGTGCCGGCCCAGGAGAAGAAGTGGCGCGCCACGCTCGTGAAGTGGAAGTTGTGCGCGCGCCCCTGGTTGCCGAGGAGCAGACCGTCGACCGGGAAGAAGTTCGAGCTGTAGTACTGGTACGAGCCGTCGGGCTGCTTGGTCAGCGTGAGCGTCTGCAGCGCCGTCTGGTTGACCCCGGTCACGTCGCGATACCACTGGTCGAACGACGTCTTGCTGGTCACGGTCGTCGCGGTCCCGGTGGCCTTGAACTCGGGGAGGTTGCTCGTGCCGAGCGAGCTCTGCACGATGCCCTTCTCGGTGCCGAGGTACTTCTCGAAGTCCGCGTGGGTGTCGAGGAAGTCGCGGATCACGATCGGCATCGCGAGGCTCGCGCCGGTCGTCGGCAGCACGTCGGAGCAGGTGTAGCCCGGCTCGATCGTGCAGGTCGAAGAGCAGCCGTCGCCGCTCACGGTGTTGCCGTCGTCGCAGGCCTCGGTGCCGAGCTTCATGCCGTCGCCGCACGACGAGGTGCAGCCCGACGTGCCGGAGCAGGTCGGCTCCTTCACGCAGAACGGCGTGCACCCGTCGCCGGACTCGATGTTACCGTCGTCGCACTGCTCGGAGCCCTCGACGATCTTGTCCCCGCAGACGGTCTTCTTGCACTTGGCGCCCGGCGTCGGGCACGCCCACCCCGGCTCGAGCTGACAGGTGGCGCTGCACCCGTCCCCGGGCGCGCTCCCGCCGTCGTCGCACTTCTCGGTGCCGGCCACGATCCCGTCGCCACACGACGCCGCCGTGCAGATCGCGCCGGGGACGAGGCAGACCCAGCCCTTCTCGACCGCGCAGCTGGCGTCGCAGCCGTCGCCGGCCTTGGTGTTGCCGTCGTCGCACGTCTCTCCGCCCCCGACGATCCCGTCGCCGCACTTGACGAGATACACGCAGGGCTCGCCGGGCTTGGGGCACGCCCAGTCGGTCTCGGTCGCCTTGCAGTCGGCCGTGCAGCCATCGCCACCCGCGGTGTTGCCGTCGTCGCAGGCCTCTCCGACGGTGAGCTTGCCGTCGCCGCACACGGTCTCGGGCACGCAGCCGTCGCCGCCGTCCACGCAGCCATCCGCCGCGCCGTCCGGAGGGGTCGTCTCCGGCGAGGGCACGTCGAAGGTGGGGCTCTCGTCGCCCACGTCACCCGCGTCGTCCGCCGCATCCGGCTCCTCGAGCGGCGCGGTCGACGTCCCGCCACTGCAAGCGGCGATCACCAGGAACGACCCGAGAACCCAGCGATGCCTTCCCACTCGTTCCTCCTCGGTGGCTGCACCTCAGTATACTTCCATCGGCGCACCCCGTCAGGTGACAGGACGAAGACGGGCCTGCGGAGCGCCCGAGCACCGAGGCCTGCGACGCTCGCCGGCTGGCGCACGGGCGGGGCGAATCGCCGAGGCAGAATTGTCTCGGTGGGGCGAGAGCGCCCCACTCGAACACTGCCGATGGCTGAGGACGCGGATGGGCGCGCTTCGTGCCTCGGGTCAGCCATGACGCCCGACGAGAGCCCGTTGCTGCCCGAGCGCGAGCAGACGGACGAGGGGCTTCGCACCGAGCGGGCGCGCACCGACGAAGAGCTGGCAGCCCAGCTGAAATCCACGGAGTCCGACCCGACCGAAGCCATCGCGCAGAGCCACAGCGAGGAGCTCCTGCGCCTCCTGCCCGTCGAGCGGGAGAACACCGACCAGCTCCTCCTGACGGAGCGGGCTCGATCGGACGAGGTCCTGTCGAATCGCGACGACTTCCTCGGCATCGTGAGCCACGATCTCCGCAGCCTCCTCAACACCGTGTCGATGGCCGCGGAGCTGATCGAACACGACGCGGCCCACCAGGGGCCCGACGACCCCACGGCGCGGATGGCCCAGCGGATCCGGAGGACCGCGCGGCGGATGAACCGGCTCGTCACCGATCTCATCGACGTCTCGAGCCTGGAGGCGGGCAAGCTGTCCGTGGTGCTGACGCGTGGCGACCTGCGCACGCTCGTCGACGACGCCGTCGAGTCGTTCCACCCCGCCGCGCTGGCGAAGGGCGTCGCGCTCGAGTCGGGCGAGCTCGAGCCGAGGTCGATGGCGCTCTTCGACCACGACCGGATCGTGCAGGTGCTCGCCAATCTCATCGGCAATGCGATCAAGTTCACACCCTCGAACGGAACGGTCGTCGTCGGCGCTGCGCGCGAAGGAGACCAGGTGCGCGTCTCGGTTCGCGACGACGGGCCGGGAATCCCGGCTGCGCAGACGGAGTCGGTCTTCGAGCGCTTCTGGCAGGTCGGCAAGAACGACCAGCGTGGCCTCGGCCTCGGCCTCTACATCGCGCGAGGGATCGTCGAGGCGCACGGCGGCAAGATCTGGGTCGAGAGCGAACTCGGCCGAGGCAGCACGTTCTCGTTCACGCTCCTCGAGCAGGAGCCCGATCGAAAGCTCGTGGAGGCGGCGAATCGGCCAATGCCGCAGCACGGCAACAGCGATTGACGGAACGTTGGTCCGTGCGCTGCGTCGACCGCGATGCGTCACACGCGCGAGGTGCAACCCCGAGAAAACAAGCCTCGCGCGCTTGCGAGCACCGCTCGGCCGCTGTACTTCCTCGCCCGGAGGCTCGTCGATGACCGCACACGACGCGTTCGATGCCGTGCACACGACCGAGATCACCGACGAACGTCTCCGCGAGGTCCTCGACCTCGTCGAGCGCAGCACCGCGCTCGCGCACGGCCTCGCCTTCGTGCGTCGTGCGCCGGTCGAGTCGGTCGCCATCACCCTCGGCGTGCACCCCCGCGTGGTCGAGCACGCGTGCGACTGCCTCGATCGCGTCGAGGAGCGCGCGATGATGATCCGCTACTTCGCCCGCGCCCGCGCGCGTCGTCGCACGCTGTCTCCCACGGCCATCGTGCGCACCCCCGTGGCCGCGCCGCGCACCGCGGAGCAGCTGATCGACGAGGCGACCCGCACTCCCAAGGGGCGCGGCCACTCCCTCGGCGTGCAGTTCCTCCTCTGCGCGCCGCTCGAGACCGCCGCCATCCTGTTCCGCGCGCACCCCGACCTCGTCCTCCGCGCCCGCGAGCTCCTCGCCGCGCGCGGCGTCGTCGCCGAAGAGTAGCGCTCATCCACCCAGGGGCCCACCGAGTGGCTTGCCGTCGGCGTCGGTGACCACGAAGGAGGTGGCGCGGTTCTGCACCCTGTTCTCGGTCTTGCCCGAGGTGGGCGGCGCGGCAGCCGCCTCGGCGCGCAGCCGCTTCGGGTCGATGCCCTGGGCGACGAGCGCCGCCACCACCGCGTCGGCGCGCTTCTTCGCGAGCGCGAGCCGCGCGGCGGCATCCTTGCCCTCGACGAGCTCGGCGTGCCCGACGACCTGCACGTAGAGCTCCTTGTGGTCCCGCAGCGTCGCGCCCACGGCGTCGACGACGGGCTCGCTCGCCTTCTCGATCACGGCGCTCCCGACGGGGTGCTGCACGATCACCAGGATGACGATCTGGTTCGAGCCGTAGATGGGCACTGCGCTGGACACCGCCCATGCGGACGCACTCGCCGACGCGCTGGCCGATGCGCTCGGAGAGGGTGCGCTCGAGGACGCCACGGTGGAGGCGCTCGAGGAACCGACGGCCGCCGGGTCCCTCGTCACCACTTCGCTGCTCGCGGTGGCGCAGGCGAACGGCAGGGCCGCGCCGAACGCGAGGTGGATCGCCGTCTGCGCCGCGCGCGAGAGCCGAGGAAGCGTGTACGGAGCGACGCTTCGCACCGGGAGCTCCACGCTGCAGAACGGGCAGCGCGACTCGTCGGTCCGCACGTGACGGCGGCAGTGCAGGCACGGTGACAGCGGCGATTCCCCCATGGGGAGAGCCTACCCGCAGACGCTCCTGCGGCGCGACGCCCAACTGCCTTCACTCCGTCGCGCGCGGCTCCTGCCAGCGGATCCGCCCCGCGAGCCGGATCGCCCAGCCCTCCACCGTGCGATGGAGCAGCCACGCGGCGAGCAGCGTCACGCCGATCTGCGCCGTCAGGATCAGGAGCGCGCCGCGGAGCGTGGCGGGCGACACGAGCCGCGCGAGCCCCAGGTGGAGCGAGCCGGCGAACGGCGTGTGGAACAGGTAGATGCCGTACGAGACCACGCCGAGGAACTGCAGCGGACGCGCCGCGAGCCAGCGGCCGAGGGCGCCGCGCCACCCCGCGAGCAACAACAGCCCCGAAACGACCCCTCCGGCCACGGGCTCCAGCCGGTCGTTGCGCAGGCCGAACACCACGAACGCGATCCCGAGCCCGATCGGCAGACACACGTGCACGCGCCGATCGAGCGTCCAGCTGACCAGCGCGCCCATCGCGAACAGGTACCAGTGCTGCGTGAACCATGCGTGTGGATAGCGCCACGCGAGCGCCCAGTTTAGCGAGGCGATCGCCGTCGCGAGCACGACCCAAGGCAGGAGGCGCGGCAGGGCACGGAGCAGAAAGAGCACCAGCACGAACAGCAGGTAGAACTGCACCTCGATCGCGAGCGACCAGAACACCGCGGAGATGGCCGGCAGACCGAGCAGGTCGTAGACGTAGAGCACGTGCGCGAAGACGTCGCGCGGCCCCGGAACGAACCGCGGCACCCCCGGCCGCAGCACGCGCGCCCCGACCGCGAACGCGACGCCCACGGCGATCGCGCACCAGTACGGCGGATCGAGCCGCACCTGCCGCCGCAGCACGAACCGGAGCGCGCTCCTCGCCGTCATCGCGTTGCGACCGATGCTGTGCGCGATCACGAACCCGCTCAGCACGAAGAACACGTGGACGCCGAGCCAGCCGTAGCCGAGCGCAGCCGGGAGTCGCGGGGTGAGGCCGTCGGCGAGCGGACGGCGGAGGTCGCCGGTGCCGAGGTGGAACAACATCACCGACACCGCGGCGAGCCCGCGCAGGCCGTCGACGAAGGCGTACCGAGCCGAGCCTGCGGGGTTCGTCATCGACGGCCGCCACCATAGACCACCGCCTCGGGGCGGGCGCGAGCGTCAGCCGGCCTTCGCGAAGTCCAGCAGGATCCCGGCCTTCCGCAGCTCGCCGACGAGGTCTTCGGGGCGCCGATCGAGCGACCAGGCCAGACGCCCGAGGAGGTGCTGCAGGTCGTCGTGCACCGACAGCCGACCTCGCTCCTTGCCGAACAGGATGAACCCCGTGAGCACGCTGCGCATGACGCTGTGGCGGAAGCCCTGGCCCTCCACCACGAAGTGCAGGTGCTCGGTGACCGCGAGGAGGCGCGGCATGTTCCGGGACATCGCCGCGCGCACCTCGTCGCTCGGAGGGTCGGCGTCGGCCGAGATCACCGCCACACAGATCAGCGGGCGACCGACCTCCTGGAAGGCCAGGCTGACCTCGTAGGCGATGCGATCCACGTCGGCGAGCACGGGCGTCCCCCAGCGCACGACGTGGAGACGCCCCGCCCGGATGGAACGGTAGGCCATGACAGAGACAACGGCCCGAAACGGTGAAACTTCAGGGCGGCGCCCAGTACGAGAACACCGGGTGGCTCGACAGCTCGGCCGTCGTCACCGAGGCGAGCGCGCACGGGCGGCGCGCGCGGGCCCACGGGACGTGACGGGACCACCGAGACCGTCCCCAGTGCGCCTCGATGCCCACGATGGCCATCATGACGGGGAACTGGTGGGACACGAGGATGACCTCGGCGCCCCCGCTGTCCCGAAGGGCGTCGCTGATCGCGGCGGTCATGCGGTCGCGGACCTGCTGCGGCGACTCGGCGACCTTCCAGCTCGAGCGCGAGAGGAGGCGTCGCAGGTAGGCGGCCGGGACGAACCCGCGGGGGAGCCCCTCGAACGGCGAGCCCGCTTCGATCAGGCGGACGTCGGTCACGATCTTCGGGTGCGACGGCAGCGCCTCCGCGATGAGCGCGGCCGTCTCCTGGGCCCGCGTGAGCGGACTCGCCACGAGGTGCACCGCCCCCGTCTGCGCGAGATGAGCCGCGGACGCGAGGACCTGGGCGCGACCGCGCGCCGAGAGCCGGAACCCGGGGAGGCACCCGTAGACGACCCCCCGAGGGTTCTCCACTTCGCCGTGCCGCACGAGATGGACGCGGGTCACTTCAGCGGGGGGACGACCGGGTCCTTGGTGTCGTCCTGGAGGCAGGCTCCGACGTCGAACAGGAAGAAGGCGAACGCCTGCTCGCCGGCAGTGAGCGGCGACGTGCACCCCTTGGGGAAGGAGGCGTCGAGGGTGTCCTTCTGGTTGATGTGCGCGTCGAGGTGGACCGCCTTGCCGCACTGCGAGCCGACCGGCCGCCCGGCGGGGGCGTTCACGCTCACGAATCGGGGATACGAGAGGCCGGAGGGAGGGGTCGAGCCCGACGTGGCGTAGACCTGGGCGACCGACTTGTCGGGCACGTCGGTGATGTTGCCGAACACGTAGTCGCAGGTGACCTTGGCAAAGGGGTAGGTCTTGTCGACCGCGACCATCCACGACGCGAGCGCCTTGCCCTTGGCGAAGTCGAGCTGCAGTGTGACCGGGTTCTCGGCCGTGGGCGCGCCACCGGGGATGGTGGCCATGGCCTGCATCTTCGGATCTGGGCTTTGTTTGTACCAATTGTACTGGAAGTCGGTCGTGAAGATGCGACCGCCCGCGCCGAGGTAGGCGCTGACCGCGGCGTACGAGGTGGCGCTCTTCGAGTCGGGCGCCTCGCTGCACTCGCAGCTGAACAGCGCGAGGTCGTAGTCCATGAGCTTGGGCGTGCTGTCCCAGAGCGTCTTGGCCGGCTTCATGCCGGCGGGGCCGCCCGTGCCGCCGCTGCCCGCGTAGAAGTGCACGGCGGCGTCGGCCCCATCGACGCCGTATTCCGTCGCGTCGATGCCGATCTTGGGGAGGATGCAGGCGAGCTTGTCGCAGCCGCCGGTGGTCACCGCGATCTTGGGCAGGTTGCCCTCCTTGCGGTTGCGCGGCAGGCGCGTGAGCTCCGGGTCGGTGAGCACGTTGGCCTCGCAGGGCTTGATCTCGACCTCCGTCTTGCGACGCCACTTGCCGATCTGCACGACGAGCGGGATCTTGGCGCCGGCCGGCACGTTGTTCAGCGTGAACTTGCCGTCGGTCTTGGTGAGGTCGATGGCGAGCGGGCTGCCCCCGGGCGGAACGCCGCAGCGATCACACGTCGCGCCGACCGGCATCGCCGGGAGCGGCGCGTTCGGGATGAACACCATCGCGTTGTAGAGCGGCACCTTGCCGTTCGGCATGTAGACGATGCCGCTGAGCGAGGTGGTCGCGCCCGCGCTGCAGGTGGGGCGCAGGCACTCGAGGCCTCCCTCACACGGCTTGGCGTCCGTGGGCGCGTCGGCGCTCCCGTCGACCTCGGGCACGCTGGTGTCGGGCAGCGTCTCGCTCACGGCGTCCCCCGTGCTGTCGGGGGTCTCGGTGACGCGTTCAGGGCTGCTGCAGCCGTAGAGGGCTGCGAGCGAGACGACGAAGGCAAGGTGACGCATGGGCACTCCACTGGAAAAAGGCGGGCGGGTCGGATCGTAGACCGAAGTCCGGGACCCGTCCCGCCGTTTCGCCGGACGCGAGGGCCGGCGTCACTTCACGTCGTACACCTCGACCACGTCGCCCATGAAGCGAGGCACGAGCACGCGCGAGCGCTTGCTGTCCCAGCCGATGTCGGCCGGCGCGGCGAGCTGCTCGAGGATCGGCTCGAAGGCGCCTCCGACCTTGCCCTTGTAGATGGTCGACGACTCCCAGCTCGACACGAGGAGCACATCGGCGCCGATCTTCACGATGCCGTCGAGCGAGCCCTTCGGGAGCTTGGTGGCGTCGGACTTCTTGCCCTTGTCGTCCACGCGGTAGATCTCGGCGGCGCCGAAGGGCGCCACGAGCACGGTCTTGCCGTCGACCAGCAGGCCGTTCGGGCGGCTCAGATCGGCGGACTTGGCGAACACCTTGGCCTTGCCCTTCTCGATGACCCACACCGCGTCGGTGCCGGTGCCCTCGAACTTGCCGTCGACCATCTTGAGCCCGCTGTCGGAGACGTAGACCTTGCCGTCCTCGGAGGCCGCGACGTCGTTCGCGAACGTGGCGCCGGGGAGCTTGATCTCGCCCTTGGGCGCGCCCGTCTTCACGTCGAACATGCGCACGGTGTCGAGGTCGGCGACGTAGAGCACGTCCTTGACGAGGGCCATGCCCTTCGGCGCGTTCAGGGTGACCTTGTTCTTGCCCGCCTCGATGAACTTGAGGTTCGTGATCTTGCCGTCGGGCGAGAGGTCGCTGATGAAGCCGTTGTTGTCGGCGTCGACCGGCTTGCCGTGGATGTTGCTCACGAGGTAGCGATCGCGCGCGGCGTCGTAGAGGACGCTCTCCGGCGTGGAGAGGCCCGTGAACTTCACGACCGGCGTGGGCGCCGGCGGCTTCGCGGGCTCGGCCGAAGCGGAGGGCGTGGCAGAGACGGAAGGGGTGGCCGAGGCCGGCGGCTCGACCGACGTGGACGCCGGCGTGGACGCGGCGGCGGCCGTCTTGGGCTCGGGCTGCTGGTCCCCACCGCACGCGGCGGGGAACGCGAGGGCAGCGAGCGGAGCGAGGACAGCGAGGACGATGCGGCGATTCATGGCGCGGCACGTTAGGAGCCGTCCCGGGCCTCCGCAAGGCCCGCGACGGGCACGCGAACCGTGATACCCCGAACGGATGACGCTGCCCGCTCGCCGCGCGTTCGACGCACGCCCCACGACCGAGGTCACCCGCGGCGACGGTCGCGACGCCATCCTGCAGGCGTTCCACTGGAACCTGGTCAAGACCCAGGGCACCGGCACGCTCGACGGCGGGAGCGCCTCCTGGTGGCGCACGCTCGCGGGCATGGTCGACCGCATCGCCGCGCTCGGCTGCACGCTCGTCTACCTGCCGCCCCCGTGGCGCGACGACTCGGCGTGGTCCAATGGCGAGGTCCACGGCGGCGGAGAGGGCTATTTCTGGCACGATTTCGACCTCGAATCGCGCTACGGGAGCAAGGGCGAGCTCACCGCGCTGGTGGCCGCGCTGCGCGAACGAGGAATCCGCACCATCGTCGACCTCGTCCCGAACCACCGCGACCGCACGCGCATGCAGCGCGACGTCTGGCCGTTCCCCGGGCCCTGCTGGGCCGAGGGCGGCGGCGACACGGGCACGCGGTTCCTGCAGGGCGACTTCGATCTGAACCTCGCGAACCCGATCGTGCACGAGCGCATGCGCGCAGCGCTCGACGAGCTGATGGACGACTGCGGCGTCGTCGGCTGGCGGTGGGACTTCGTCTACGGCTACGCGCCGGAGGACGTCGTCGCGTTCATCCGCGAGACCGAGAAGGAAGAGTACTTCTCCATGGGCGAGTACTGGCAGGGCGACGACCAGCGCGCCGACGACCCGCTCGTCGCGCGCTACGGCAAGGACCAGCGCGCGCGCATCATCGGCTGGGCGCGCGACGCCCGGAGCTGCGCGTTCGACGTGCTCCTGAAGCAGCAGATCCAGACGGGGCGCCCCGAGAACCTGCGCCACGGCCTCGCGGCGAGCCAGCGCCGAGAGGACCGTCGTCTCGCGGTGACCTACGTGGACAACCACGACACCGGCGCCTCGCCGTGGTGCGCGGCGAACGGCTGGGGGCAGCGCCACTGGCCGTGCCCCGACGGCTTCAAGTCGAGCGCCTACGCGTTCGTGTGCGCCATGCCCGGAACCCCGTGCATCTACTGGCCGGACGCCTTCGACTGGGGGTTCGAGGCGCAGATCGCCGCGGTGCTCGCCGCGCGCAGAGAGGTGGGCGTCGTCGCGGACAGCGGGTGGGTGGACCTCTGCGACCGCCACGGCGGCTTCGCGGGCATCGTGCTCGACGCGGACGGCCGGGAGGCGCTCGCGCTCTCGATCGGCTCCTCGTTCACGGGCCCCGGCGGCTCGTTCCGGGTCGTCCACGAGCAGCGCGGCGCGTGGACGGTGTGGGGGCGTTAGAGCGCGACGGCGATCTTCTTCTTGTCGCCCTCGGCGACGACGACGGTGACCTTCTTGGACTTCGCGCCCTTCTGCGCCGTGACGACGCGCGCGCCTGGATCGACGGGGGAAGCGACGCCGCTCGCGACGCTCTCGCCATCGACCTTCACGAGCGCATCGGACGGCGTGACGGTGATGGTCAGCCAGGGCACCTTGGGCTCGAGCGCCGCTGCCCCGTCGTTCGCCTGCGTCTCGACCTTGGCCTTGCCCTCGGCCTTGGCGTCGGCCGCGGCGGCCTTGTATTCGGCCCACGCGGTCGCGGTCCGCCCGAGCTTCTCCTGGCAGCGCGCGATGTTCAGACGGACCGTCGACACGGGGATGAGTGCCCAGGCCTCGCTGAACTTCGAGAGCGCCCCGGCGTGGTCGCCGGCCTCGTAGAGCTTCATCCCGGCCATGAACGCCTCGCGGGCGGCGGCCTTGGTGCTGGAGCTCGGCGCGACGCTGGTGCTCGGGGCCGGGGTCACGCCGGCCCACGCCGTCGAGGTCGTGAGCGCGAAGAAGAGGAGGCCGAGGGCACGTCGGGGCATCGCTCGGGCTCGAACGCGCGGGGTGCTCGAGTCATGCCCGCCCTCGTGGAGGACGCGCGATCCGTGGCCGCTCCCGACGGTCAGAGCCCGAAGCGCAGCCCGATCTCGGGGGCGAGGGTGAAGTTGAACGTGGGCAGCGGGAACACCATCTTCATGGCCAGGTTCACCGAGAACTTGTTGCCGACCATGATCCAGGTGCCGATGCCTGCGCTGAGGAAGCCGATGCCCGCGAGCTTGTAGGCGGTGACGTTCTTGAGCACCGGGTCGGTGCCGTCGGCGCACTTGTCGGCAGAGGGCGTGCTGTTGTCCAGGCAGGTGACGCCGGGCACGGTCTTGTCGGACGGCGTGACCACCGCGTTCGGCACGGGCGCGTCGAACTGCGCGATGCCGCCGCCGAGGATGAAATACGGGCGCAGCGTGGACTCGGTGATGAAGTACTGCATGCGCACCTCGCCGTGGAACGGGAGGAACTTGGCCTGCTCGGTGGGGTTGCCACCGAACGCGTAGCCGAGGCGCAGGCCGAGCGAGAAGCGCGGCACGACGAAGTAGTCGAGCGACACGAACACGCGCTTGGTGGCGAGCGCCGAGCCGCCGTCGGTGCGACCGCCGGCCTTGTCGCTCGAGGCGAGGGTGATGCCCGGCGAGTTGCCGATGTCCTTGCGACCGTCCGGGCCGTCCCACGAGCAGGTCCACGTGGTCTGCTTGCAGATGTTGCGCTCGGCGCCGAGGAAGACGATGTCGAGCTGCCCCTCCACCCCGAGCCACACCTTGGGGCTCGCGCCGCTCGGCGCGCTCTTGTCGGTGCGCTCGCCGGGCTTGCACCACTTCTTGCCGGTCTCCGCGTTCTCCATGCAGACGAGGCCCTTCTCGCACTCGTCGTCGTCGTGACACCCGGAGCCCTCGGGCTTGCCCGCGCTGCCGTCGGCGCCACAGAGCGCGGGCTCCTTGTCGCCCGGGAGCACCGGCTGCTCCTGGTCGTCGGGCATGGTGGTGACCAGCTTGATCGTCGCGGGCTTCTTGATGGTGCCGTAGTGCTCGAGCTCTGCGCTCGCCTCGTCGTAGGCCTTCACGAAGAACTTCAGCGAGCCGGCCTTGAGGGTGCCGTCGCACGGGATGATGGCGAGCCACTTGCCGCCGGTCTTCTTGGCGTCGATGGGCTTGTACTTCTCCATCCCCTCGCCCTTGAACTGCACCTTGACCGAGACCACGCCGTCGAGGCCCTTCGGGATCTCGATCCACAGCGGGAGCTCGGAGCCCGCGGGCGCGACCTTGGTCTTCACGGTGAGGGCGCCGTCGGCGTCGCCCGCCGGGGTCGGGTCCTCGGTGCCGCCCCCGCCCGTCGTCGTCGTGGTCCCGCCGGTGCCGCCCTTCTTCTTCTTCGCGGCCTCCCAGGACTTCTTCACGTCGCCGTTGGCGAGGTAGTCCTTGGCGATCTCGACGGCCGGATCGGCGGCGAACGCCTCGGCGAACTCGCCCTCGCCCTCGGTGCTGTCGCCGTTGTTGATGGCGACGATGCCGAGGTCGCGGTGGAGCGACGCGAGCAGCGGCTTGCTGCACTTGTCCTTGCCGCACTTCTTGATGGCGGACTGCAGCTTGGTCTTGGCCTTCTTCAGCTCGAGGCCGAGGAAGTCGACGTCCATCGCCTCGCTCTGGAGCTTCTTGGCCTCGCCCTCGACCTTGGGGTCGTTGGCCAGGACGGAAGGAGCGAGCGCAAGCGAAGCGAGGAGCAGGCTACCTGCGAAGGCGAAGGAGGAGCGCACGGGGCGACGATTGTACTCACCTCTTCGTCGAAGAAGCTTCTTTTTAGCGGTGCTGAACGAGTGCACCCGTCACATCGACGCGACGCAGCAGGCAGACCCGGAGCGGGAGCGACAAAAGCAAGACGGCCGCCCCACCCCACTCGGCGCGTGGGTGGAAGCGGCCGTCGCGGCGCTCGGCGTCGTCGAGCTCAGACGCCGAACTTGATGCCGACCTCGAGGGAGAAGCCGGGCGAGAAGGTCGGCAGCGGCAGCAGGAACTTGCCGCCGATGTTGAGGATGAACTTGGGCGAGAGGTGGATCCAGACACCACCACCGGGGGCGAGGAAGCCCTGGCCCGCGAGGCGATAGGCCTTCACACCCTTGACCTGGCAGGACGGCGCCGGGCCGCTGCCGTCGACGAGGACCTGCTTTCGCTCCGCCTGGCAGGCGGCCACGTGCTCGGCGGCCGTGCGCGGCGTGCCGTCGGGCAGGACATCGTCCCCGAGGCGGTCGAAGCTCGTGTCGTCGACCTCGACGACCACGTTGCTCACCGCCGCGTCGAACTGTCCGAGGCCGGCGCCGAACATCAGGTATGGCCGCGCCCCCGAGCCCTTGTCGGGGCTCAGGAAGTACTGCGCGCGGACCTCGGCGTGGAACGGCATGAACTTGGCGGTGGAGGTCGGGTTGCCGTTGAAGCCGTACCCGAGGCGACCACCGAGGGAGATGGCCGGGGTCACGAAGTAATCGAGGCCGAGCAGCACGCGCATCGTGCCGAGGCCGAAGCCGGTGCCGGTGTTGCCACCGCGCGCGGCGACGGACCCGTCGGCCGCGCCCGGCCAGGTCTGGATGCCCTTGTCGCTCGGGACGCCGACGTCGGTGCTGCCGGTGGTGCAGGCCCACGAGTTGGAGCGGCAGACGTTCTTGTCACCGAGGAGGATGAGCGTGTCGAGCTGGAAGTCGGCGCTGATCCACAGCTTGGTGCCGGCGCCGGCCTTCTTGCCGCCGCCGCCCTCGCCCGCCTTCTCGTAGCACCACTTCTTGCCGTTCTCGTTGTCGACGCACGCGAGGCCCGACTGGCACTCGTCGTCGCTGTCGCAGCCCGAGCCCTGGGGCTTCTTGTTGGCGTCGGCGTCGCACGGGAAGCCGGGCTGGCAGTTGCCCTTGTCGACGCACTTCTGGGGCTCCTTGCCGCCCGGGTAGGCGGGGGCCTCGACGTCGTCGGGCATCTTCTCGACGAGCTTCAGGATGCCCGGCTTCTTGAGGGTGCCGAAGTGCTCGATCTCGTTCTTGTCGCTGTCGTAGGCGCGGACGTAGAACTTGATGTCGCCGACGAACTGGGTGTCCTCGCAGGGGATCGTGGCGACGTACTTGCCGGAGTCCTTCTTGACCTCGACGGTCTTGTACTTCTCCATCGCGGTCGTCTTGTAGGACAGCTTCACGTTGTCGACGTCGAGGCCCTCGGGCAGGTCGACGAGGACGGGGAGCGGGTAGCCCGTGGGGGCGAGCTTCGTCTTGACGGTGAGGTTGCCCTCGGCGTCGGGCGCGGTGGTCGGCGGCTTGCCGGTGCCCGTGCCGCTCGGCGCGGTGGTGGTGACGGGCGGGGTCGCGGAGCCCGCGTTCTTCTTGGAGGCCTCCCACGCGGACTTCACGTCCTTGTTGGCGAGGTAGTCGTTGCTGATGCTGATGGTGGCATCGGCCGCGAACGCCGCGTCGAACTCCTTCTGCCCGTCCTTGACCTTCTTGTCGTTGATCAGGACGACGCCGAGGTCGCGGTGCAGGCCGGCAGCGACGGCGGGCGAGCAGTTGTCTGCGCCGCACTTCTTGATGGCCTCGTCGAGCTTCTTCTTGGCCGCCTTGTAGTCGAGCGAGAGGAAGTCGACGTCCATCGCGTCGCCCTGGAGCTTCTTGGCCTCCTTCTCGACGGCCGGGTTGGCACCCGAAGCCATGGTGGCGAAGGTGCCGATGCCGAGGGCGCTGACGAGCAAGACGACGGTGCGGAAGTTGCGACGACGCATCGGAGTGGCTCCTCAGGAGAAGCTGAAAGGTGAGCCCGGAAGTGACGTCGCGGAGGGGCGAAGCGCCGTAGCGGCGGCACGTAGGGCGAACAAAAGAGACAGGGCGAGGAAGTGCTTACGGAAGTGCGTCGCAGGCGGGTGACGCCGAGACGGACGACCGGGGGCGCCCGTATGTACTACACGGACGAACGACTGGGAACCTTCTCGGTGAGTCTAGCTCGGCGGGGACGGACTCCAGCCCCCCCCACCCTCGGGCGCCGACGAGTCGGCGCCGCTACTTGGCATCCGTGCGGACGAACTCGACGCGACGGTTCTTGGCGCGGCCGGCCTCGTTCGAGTTGGTGTCGATGGGGACGTCCATGCCGTAGCCCTTCGCCGTGAGGCGCGAGCCCGAGATGCCCTTGTCGATCAGGTACTTGCGCACCGAGTCGGACCGGTCCTGCGACAGCTTCTTGTTGTACTCCGGCTTGCCGACGTTGTCGGTGTGGCCGCCGATCTCGAGCGTGATGTCCGGGTTGTCCTTGAGGACCTGGGCCACCGCGTTGAGGATCGGGAAGCTGTCGGCCTTGATGACCGACTTGTTGAACTCGAAGTGGATCTGCTGGGTGATCTTGATCTGCGACGAGGTCACGACCACGAGGGCCGGCTTCTTCGGGCAGCCCTTGTTGTCGGCCGGGCCCGGGTCGATCGGGCAGGCGTCGTCGAGGTCGAGCACGCCGTCCTTGTCGTTGTCGGGCTCGGGGCAGCCGTCGTTGTCCTCGAAGCCGTCCGGATCCTCGGGCTGGTCGGGGCACTTGTCGAGCTTGTCGAGGATGCCGTCGCCGTCGTTGTCCGGGTCGGGGCAGCCGTCGTCGTCGAGGTAGCCGTCCTTGTCCTCGGGCAGGTTCGGGCAGGCGTCCTTGCTGTCCGGGATGCCGTCACCGTCGGTGTCGGGATCGTCCGGGCAGCCGTCCTCGTCCTGGAACGCGTTGAAGTTCTCGGGGACGTCGGGGCACTTGTCTTCTTTGTCGTTGATGCCGTCGCCGTCACGGTCGCCCGGCTTGGGCTTGGGCTTGGCGACCTCGATCTTGCGGTCGCTGCACTTCTCGGCCGGCGAGTTCTCGAGCGCCGCGTGGGCGTTGGGGATCGCGATGGCGAGGTGCTCGTCGGCGCGCGAGACGGAGCCCTGGTCGAGCTCGATGCGGGCGAACTTGGCGTGCGACTCGGCGAGGGCGAGCTCGCGCGGCGCGCAGCGGAGGGCGCCGTTGGCCTTGGCCTGCTCGATGGTCTGGTCGAGGCCGGTGAGGCGACCCATCTGGGCGGCCGGGCCCGTACAACTGGCAGCGCCGATCACGACGGCGCCCAGCATCAGCGCGCGGCGGATCATCGACCGGCTCCCTTGCGCACGGCGCGGGCCTGCGCGATGGCCTTCTCGGCGAAGGACTCGGCCTCTTCGAGGAGATCGATCGCGTCGCCGTAGTCGGCGCGAGAGGCCTCTTCGCGCGCCTTCTGGACGCGCTCCTTGGCCGAGTAGTACTCGTACGGCGCGTACTGCTCGGCGCCGACCTCCTTGGCCTGCTCGACCTTGCCCTCCACCGAGTTGATGCGGGCCGTGTACCAGACGCCGCCGCAGCCGGACCCGAGGAGGAGCGGCACCGCGAGCAGGGAGGTCGCAAGGAGCTTCGGAAAGCGCAGCACGGACGAGACGCTATCGGACCTGCCCCGACGGAGTCAATCCGTTCAGCGGCCCCGGGCCGAAGGGAACTCCGCCCCGGTGG
>JAEUKC010000351.1:0-7753 GCA_016794445.1 Myxococcales bacterium | reverse complement strand
AGCGCGGCTGCTTCGCGGTGCGCAGCAGCGGATCGAGGCTCTGCTCCACCCGATACGAGAGATCGCCGTGGGCGACCTGGGTGCCGAGCGTCAGACACAGGAGCTCGAGGGCGTAGACGTACTGGAACCCGTGCCGCTTGGACTTGCAGCGGCCGTCCACGATCTCCTCGAGGGCGGTGCGCAGGCTGGGCGCGCCGGCCGCGATCCGCTCGGCGAACCACTCGTCGGCGTGGCGGATCCGCTTGCCCGCGCGGGCCTCGACGCGCGTGACCAGGGCGCGGTCCTTGCTGCCGAAGACCGCGGAGAGCATCTCCAGATCCAAGGCATAGGCGGTGAAGCCGGCGCCCATGGCGACCTCAGGGTGCTGCGAGGCGTCGCAGCGTGTCCATGAGCTCCGGCCCACGCACCGGGCGCAGGACCGTCTCGTAGTTCTCGACGCGGGCCGCCTCGAGGATCGCCTCGGCGTCGACGCCGAGCGCGAGGATGGCGAGGACGTGGAGGTGCGGGTTGCGCACGACCAGCCCCTGCAGCAGCTGCTCGACGTCGCGCGCGGCCAGGTCGACGAGCGCCACGGCGGGCAAGGCGTCGACGATGGTGGCGATGTCCGTGAAGCTCTCGATGACGGTCACGTCGCACCCGCCCGCGACGAGGTGGCGCGCGAGGCTCGCCCGCGCGAAGCGGTCGCTGTGCACGAGGAGCATCCGCAGACGCGCGCGGCTGCTGCTGCGGGGCTCTGTTCCGGGAAGCGACGCGGGGAGGCCACGCGTGGACTGGCTGCCGGTCGGCTGGGCGTGGAGCGCGGGGTTCGACGCCCGCATCCTCCGGGCCGACTCGTACGCGAGGTCGCGCTCCGAGACGTGCACCTCGGCCACGGGCTCGACGCCGCTCGCGGGGCGCGCCCACACGGCCTTGGTCAGGGCCTCCAGGAACTCCGCGACGGCGCGGGGGCCGAGTTCGGCGGTGAGCGCGTCGAGCAGGTGCGCGCGGGCGAAATCGAGGATCGCGTCCGGGTCGGTCGGCAGCGACGCGCGGCGCGCGGTGCGCAGGGCCGCCTGCAAGAAGATGCGCGAGCCCGGATCGCCGCCGAACGCCGCCTCGAGGGTCTCGAGGAGCGCGGCTTGGGCGCCGTTCGGCGTGGACTGTGGCTTGGCAGCGGCGATGACGTCCTCCCGAGGTGAGGCCCCGAGGGTTGGGGATGCGGTCTGTGAGGAGCGGTCGCAGACGCCAGTGGCAGGCGATGGAGTACTTCCTTGATACGCCGACCAGAGCCGCCTGTCAGGGGGCAGCGCGCCGGAAGCCAGGTGGTATGTCCGGCCGCGATCCAGTCCATGAAAAACCTGCAGGAGTCACCGCTCGGGCCGCGGTTGCTCGCAAGGTCCATGACGATTGGTTTGCGTGGCCGAGATGAGCCAACGGCTGGTGGGTCCGCGTGTGACTCGATTGTTACCTGGATGTCGCAACGATGGTCGCATGCGCCGCCTCCTGACCATCCTCCTCCTCGCGTCGACCTCGGGCTGTGGTGCCGCCGATCCCGACGCCGAGGCGGCCGCCAAGCCTCGTGACACCGGCCTCGCGTCCGAGGCCTCCAGCGACGCTCCGCTCGACACCTCCGTGGCGGCGACCGACGCCGCGGTCGACGCCGAGTCCGGCCCCTCGTTCCGGCCGACCGAGGGGACCAAGGCCGCGGTCGATCGCACGGCGCCGTGCACCAAGGCCGAAGAGGGGCTGTTCCGCCCGGCGCCCGAGGACGAGGCGCTCGCCCAGGCGTGTCTGCCGACCTACCTGATCTGGGCACCCGTGGTGTGCGGCGGCCCGCGCCCCGCGTGCACGTGTGGCCCCGATCGCTGCGCGGCGGGCGAGGTGGCCAAGCTCGTGAGCGGCGAGTTCTGCGTGTGCCTGAACCCGTGCGCCGTGCAGGCCAAGGCAGTGTTGTGCGCCGACGCCAAGCGCAAGTGCATCCCCGTCGACGACACGACCGGCAAGCAGACCTACGTGTGCGGGGGCCTCTACTGACCGAGCACGGCCGCGTGGTGGCGCAGGTGATCTTCGACGAAGGTCGCGATGAAGAAGTACGAGTGATCGTACCCCTCGTGGCGGCGGATCTCGTGCGGGAGATCGGCCGCGCGACAGGCCTGCTCGAGCCGCTCGGGCTTGAGTTGTTCGGCGAGGAACTTGTCGCTCGTGCCCTGGTCCACGAGCACCTTGCCGGGGAACCGGCGGCCGCTCTCGACGAGGGCTGTCGCGTCCCAGTCGCGCCACGCCGCGCGATCCTGGCCGAGATAGCCGCCGAACGCCTTCTCGCCCCACGGGCACTCGGTCGGCGCCGCGATCGGCGCGAAGGCCGACACGGAGCGGAACCGCGTGGGTGCCCGCAGCGCCGAGACGAGCGCGCCGTGCCCGCCCATCGAGTGGCCGAACACGCCGCCACGCCCGCCGTCGACCGGGAAGTTCGCCTCGATCAATGCCGGTAGTTCGGCCGTCACGTGGGTGAACATCCGATACGCCGCGGCCCACGGCTCGGCCGTAGCGTCGAGGTAGAACCCGGCCGCCACGCCGAAGTCCCAGGCGGCGTCGTCGCCGGGGAAGCGCGCCGCCCGCGGGCTCGTGTCCGGCGTGACGAGCACGAGGCCGAGCTCGGCCGCGACGCGCTGAGCGCCGGCCTTCTGCACGAAGGTCTCCTCGGTGCAAGTGAGCCCGGCCAGGTAGTAGAGCACCGCCGCGCGCTTCGCCCCGGCCGGGACGAAGACGCCGAAGCGCATCGGGCCCGCGCAGGCCGCCGAGTCGTGCTCGTAGAACCCCTGCACGCCGCCGAAGCAGCGCTGCTCCGAGCGAACGCGGAGCGCACCCATCAGAAGACCACCACCGAGCGGATCGACTTGCCCTCGTGCATGAGCGACAGGCCCTCGTTGATGCGGTCGAGCGGCAGGGTGTGGGTGATGAGGGTGTCGATGTCGATCTTCTTCTCCATGTACCAGTCGACGATCTTGGGGACGTCGGTGCGGCCACGCGCGCCGCCGAAGGCGCTGCCCTTCCACACGCGGCCGGTGACGAGCTGGAACGGGCGGGTCGCGATCTCCTGCCCGGCCCCGGCCACGCCGATGACCACGCTCGTGCCCCACCCGCGGTGGCAGCACTCGAGCGCCTGGCGCATGAGCTTCACGTTGCCGACGCACTCGAAGCTGTAGTCGGCGCCGCCCTTGGTGAGCTCCACGAGGTGCGCGACGAGATCGCCCTGCACCTCGTTGGGGTTCACGAAGTGGGTCATGCCGAACTTGCGGCCGAGCGCCTCGCGCGCCGGGTTCACGTCGACGCCGATGATCATGTCGGCGCCGACCATGCGCGCGCCCTGCACGACGTTGAGGCCGATGCCGCCGAGGCCGAACACGACGACGTTGGCGCCCGCCTCCACCTTGGCCGTGTAGATCACCGCGCCGATGCCGGTGGTGACGCCGCAGCCGATGTAACAGACCTTGTCGAACGGCGCGTCGGGCCGGATCTTGGCGAGCGCGATCTCGGGCAGCACGGTGTAGTTCGCGAACGTGGAGCACCCCATGTAGTGGTGCACCTTCTGTCCATCGATCGAGAAGCGGCTCGTGCCGTCGGGCATCAAGCCCTTGCCCTGCGTCGCGCGGATGGCCGTGCAGAGGTTGGTCTTGCGGCTCAGGCACGACTTGCAGCCGCGACACTCCGGCGTGTAGAGCGGGATGACGTGGTCGCCCTTCTGGAGGCTCGTGACGCCGGGGCCGACGTCGACGACGACGCCCGCGCCCTCGTGGCCGAGGATCGCCGGGAACAGGCCCTCCGGGTCGGCGCCGGAGAGGGTGAAGTCGTCGGTGTGGCAGATACCGGTGGCCTTGAGCTCGACCAGCACCTCGCCCGCCTTGGGGCCCTCGAGGTCGACGGTCTCGATGGTGAGGGGAGAGCCGGCCTTGTGTGCGACAGCAGCGCGTACCTTCATGGCCGCAGCATACCCGAGGACGTGGCGCCGACAGTGGCTTCACGGGCTTCTCGGGAATCGGGTCAGGAGCTACAGGTTGTGCTCCGCATGACCAGGCGCCTCCGTCGCGGGCTCGTCGCCCTCGGGCTGACCGTAGTGGTCATCTCGGCGCTCGGCAGCTGCGCGTTCCGCACGATGACGGTGGCGGGCGTGCCCACGATCGCACCACGCGCCGCGCTCCCGTCCGTCGACCCCGCGCGTCTCCGCGCCGACGTCGAGAAGCTCTCGCTCGGCTTCCCGAGCCGCAGCTACGGTGCGCCCCAGGTGCTCGACGCCGCCGCGGCGTGGATCGGCGACGAGCTCCGCGCGATGGGGGCGAGCCCCGCGGACCAGCCGTTCACCGTCGACAAGGTCACCTACCGCAACGTGCTCGCCCACTTCGGGCCCGAGACCAGTCCGCGCGTCGTCGTCGGCGCGCACTACGACGCCGCCGAGGGGTTTCCGGCCGCCGACGACAACGCGAGCGGGGTGGCCGCGCTCCTCGCGCTCTCTCGCGTCTGGGCCAAGCAGCCGCCGAGCGCGCGCGTCGACGTGGTGTTCTGGTCGCTCGAGGAGCCGCCGAGCTACGCGACCGACGCGATGGGGAGCGTGCACCACGCGCGCGCGCTCGTGAAGCAGGGCGTCGCCATCCGCGCGGTGCTCTCCCTCGAGACCCTCGGCACCTACGACGACACGCCCGGGAGCCAGCATTTTCCTGCCCCCGGCCTCGGCCTGCTCTACCCCGATCGCGGCGACTTCGTGGCGGTCGTCGGCGACACGGGCTGCGGTCCGCTGCTCGCGGAGGTGAAGGGCGCGATGCGCGGCGCCGGCACGATCCCCGTCCACGCGATGGCTGGCCCCGCGTGGGTGCCGGGGATCGACTGGTCGGATCACCGCAGCTACCGGCCGTTCGGCGTGCCGGCCGTGATGATCACGGACACCGCGCCGTTCCGGAACCCGCGCTACCACACCGCCGACGACCGACCCGATCGCCTCGACTACGTGCGCCTCGCCAAGGCCACCCAGGCGGTGTGGGCCGCGGTCGACCACCTCGCCCGCTAGCGCGGGTGGAGGACGGTCTCCTCGACGAGCGGCTGCCCCTGCTCCACGCCCTCCACGCGCGTGACGAGATCGGCGCCGACCTTGCGGTAGGTGATGACGCGGGGGAAGTCGTGCAGCGGGTTCTCGAAGCGCGCCTCGTTGGTGGCGGCCGTCACGAGGCGGAACTCCGTCGCGGGACCGCCGCGGGGCTGCGCGACGTAGAACACGCCGTCTGGGCGGCGTTCCACGCGGAGGAACTCGAAGAACGTGGTCTTGCCCTCGAGGACGGTGCGGCCCACGCCGAGCATGGTGCCGCCGCAGGCCGCGGACCACTGCTCCTCGACGAGCCCCTCCTTGGTGGTGCCGCGGTAGGTGCCCGTGAAGAACGCGACCTGCTCGAGGCCAGAGGCGGAGCACTCGGACGGGGCGGTGCGTGGCGCCGGTGTACAGCCGAGCACCAGCGCGAGGGCGAGCAGGCGTTCCACGAGGCGTGGATACGTGCGGGCGCTCGCGCCATCAACCCTTCAGCGAATCACGGTCGGGCACCCGTACAGGATGGTGCACGCGCCGTCGATCGCCCCCTTCGCCGCCTCGCAGGCCGGGCCGTAGAGGATGATCTGGTTGCCGTCGTCGGAGTAGTCCCACCCGTCCTTGCGGGTCGGGTCGCGGGCGATGTCCGAGTCCTTGCCGCCCGACGTGAGCCGCACGTTCACCTTCGTGGGGTCGAACGAGCCGTCCTTCTTCGGGATGTCGTAGGTGCACGACAGCGCCGCGCCGCCGATCGACGCGAGCGTGGCGCTCATGGCCGCGCCGAAGTCGGCCGCGGTGGTCATGTCGTAGTGGCAGTAGGTGGGCCCGGTGTCCGAACACCCGGCCGGGGCGGTGCCGCCCGCCTTCGCGATGCGCGACAGGATCGTGCGGTAGCCCTGCGAGCCGGGCACGCCGATGACGAAGGTGCGGATGCCGGCCTTGGCGGCGGCGGCGACCTTGGCGATGACCGCGTCGGCGTCGGCGGCGAGCGCGGCGGAGTTGCACGAGATGTCACACCCCGTGCAGAACGTGGCGTTGCCGTCGGTGGCGAGCACGAGGAACTTGTTGCCCGTGACGCTCAGCTTCTCGAGGTTGGCGAGCGCGACGCCGATCGCGTCGTGGGTCGGCGTGCCGCCCTCGGGGATGCGCGCGTCGAGGGCAGTGCCGACCGCGGTCCGGGTCTTGGAGAGCGGGCCCACGTCGACGTCGGGCACCTGCGGCACGCACCCCGTGGGCGAGCCGCTGAAGGTGCCCTTGCCGGTCGGGTAGTGCATCAGGCCGACCGAGTTGGCGTCGGGCAGCTTGGCGAGCGCCTCCTTCAGCTTGGTCTTGAACACGCTCCAGCGCGAGGACGTGCTCGCGGCGCAGGTGGCCGAGGCGGTGTCGGTCGCCGGGCAGTTCATGCTGCCGCTGACGTCGAGCTGGAACAGCAGGTTGGCGGGCTTGGCCGTGGCGCCGGTCTTCGAGCTGAGACACGCGGCGTCGGGGTCGAGCGCGGAGTCGGCGCCGAGGCCGCCGTCGCCGGCGTCGAGGCCCCCGCCGACGTCGGGGGAGAACCCCGCGTCGAGCGCGCTCCCGCCGTCGCTGTCGTCGGCCTTGTCGCTGGCCGGCGAACACCCCACCAAACAGAGCCCGATGACCGACAGGAACTTCTTCATGGCCCGACCTTCCGTGGTGTCTGCTGACCATGCACATCATTGCGACACGCCGGTAACAATCGAGTAACTTCGCGCGGCGCTTCCGCCGCCCGCTCCGCCGACCAAGGGGCTTCAGGTCTCGCCGAGGCCCTTCAGCTCGAGCCGGGTCGTCCAGGCGTACGCGAGCTCGCCCCGCACCTGGGCCACCTGCACCGCCTCGCCGAAGGGGCCGAGCAGGGCGCGCAGCCGCGACACCGTCATCTTGAGCGCGGCGCGCGCGGAGGGGCTCTCGCGCTGCTGCCACACCGTGCGGATCAACGCGGAGGCCGACTGGGCCTCGCCCGCGTGCTCCGCCAGCGCCCGCAGGAGCGGAGCCAGCACGCGCCGGCGCGCGATCGAGATCTGCACCCCGTCCGGGCGCACGAGCACGGCGTGGCGCTCGTCGAGTACGAGGGTGCCGGGCACACCACGCAGCAGGCGCGCGCGCGTCGCGGCGTCGAGCCGAGGCGCGGGACGCAGGCGGAGGGCCTCGGCGAGGTCGCGGCGACCGTCGGCCAGCAGCGCCGCCCGCACCCGCGCCGAGCCGAGCGCCTGCAGCACCGCGTCGCAGGCGGCGCGCGTCGGCGCCGAGCCCTCGAGCGCGCCGCGCGTGTAGACCGCCACGTGGGTCGCGTCCTCGCCGAGCGCGAAGTGACCGCGCTGACACGCCTCGACGAAGGCCTCGGTGCGGGCCCGAGACTCGCTCGCGAGGCCGACCCGCTCGCACAGCGAGGCCGCGTCTCTCCGCGCGCGCGCGGCCCAGAACCAGCCTTCGTGGCGCTCGAGGGCGCGCACGGCCGTGTCGATCCGGGCGAGGCCCCCCGGCGCGTCGTCGAGCGAGGCCACGAGGCCACCCACGTGCTGCGCGATCGCGTCCAGCACCGGCTCCGCGCGCGAGAGGAGGGCCAGCGCGGTCTGCGCGTGCTCGAGCGCCTTCTCGGCGGCGTCTGCGTCGTGCGCGCGCACGTGCTCCTCGGCGAGGTCGAGCCAGGTCTCCACGCGGAGCCGCGCGTCCGCGGTGCGCTCGGCC
>JAEUKC010000026.1:0-19541 GCA_016794445.1 Myxococcales bacterium | reverse complement strand
CCGTCGGAGAACAGCAGCATGTGCTTGATGCCGTGCGTCTCCTTCTCGAGCGCCTTGTAGCCCTCGCGCAGCGACAGATCGATGAAGATGCCGCCGCCGCCGACGCCGACCGCCTTGATCTTCTTGCCGGTGGCGACCGGGTCGAGAACCGGGCCCATCTTGACGGTCTCGTAGATGGTCGTGTCGACGTGCCAGACCGCGAGCCGGTCGTCCTTGCCGAGCAGCGCCGCCGAGCGCGCGGCCGCCTCGTTGGCGAGGTCGAGCTTGTTGTACTTGTCGTCGACGCGTGCGCCCATCGAGCCCGAGAAGTCGATGACGATGAGCTCGGAGAGCTGCGAGCGGCGCTTCTCCTTCACGAGGTCGAACGAGACCGGGGCGATCTCCTCGATCGGGGTCTTGCCGTAGCCGCCCGGGCCCATCGACGAGTCGCTGCCGAACAAGAGGAGGCCGCCGCCGAAGTCCTTCACGTACTTCGACATGGCGTCCATCTGGCTCGGGATCAGGTCGCGCGCGGGGATGTCGGCGAGGACGACGAGGTCGTAGGCCGCGAGCTCGGCGAGGTCGGTCGGGACCGAGAAGCGGCCCTTCACCGTGACGCGGTAGCCCTCGTTCTCGAGCGCGACGCGGAGCGGGTTGGCCTTCTTCTCCTCCTTCTGGAGGACGAGCACCATCGAGGGGCCCCGCACCCGTACGAACGTGGTGGCCTCGTTGTCGTCGGCGCTCGCATCGAGCTTCGCGTCGAGCGGGCGGACGTGCATGTCGTAGCGGTGGAGGCCCGGATCGGGCGCCTTGTCCTTGTAGCGGACGACGTCCTCGCCGCTCGCCACCTTGGTGACGAACTTGGCGATGGAGACGCCGTCGCGCTTCACCTCGACCTCGACGTCGATCAGCTTGTCGCTCGGCGGCGAGTGGACGACGGCGCGGACCTCGATGGTCTCGCCCTCGTCGGCGAGCGAGGGGCCGCGCGCCGCGACCACGCGCACGTCGGGCAGGACCTGCTGGTCGAGGACGATGACGTCGATCGGCACGCCGAGGGCGCGCGCGCGGGCCGCGGCGGCGAGCGCGTCGCCGCGGTTCTGCACGCCGTCGGAGACGAGGACGATGCGCCCGCCGCCGGCCGCGAGCACCTCGTCGACGGCGCGCCGGATGCCGGTCTCGAGGTCGGAGGCGTCGCGCGCGACGGTGGGCTGCACCGCGCCGCCGCCCTCGTTCTTGGCGTGGAACGGCTCGGACAGCGAGGCGGTGGCGCCGAACTTCACGACCGCGAGGCGGTCGTCCTTGAGCATGGCGAGCTCTGCTGCGGTGAGGCCCTCGCGCACCTTGGCCTCGGCGCCAGGCACGAGCTCGATCGAGCGCGACACGTCGACGAGCACCACCACGTTCATGCGATCGGCCGGGCGCACGACCTCGACGTCGCCCGCGGCGAGGATGGCGCACGCGAGCGCGAGCCACGCCAGCGCGGAGGCCGCCACGCGCCGACCACGCGACAGCGCGACGTCCGCGCGGACGAGCCGGATGGCCACGAGCACGGCGAGCACCGTCAGCGCGGCGAGCGCGAACGGATGGCCGGCGTGCAGGGCGTAGGCCGCGGGCTTCACGACGATCGGCAAGGTAGCGCGGAAAGGCGCCTGAGTCCGACCGGGATGTCCCGCCGCCCCGAATTCAGGCCGGCGCGACCGAGCCGGTGAGCGACCGGACGAGGCGCTGGAGCTCTTCGATGTCGAGCGGCGCGAGGTGGCCGCCCCGCCGCCGCACCGGCTCCGAGAGCGAGGCGGCACCCGGCCCGCCGACGATCCACGGCACCGCGCCGCACGCCTTTCCATAGGCCGCGAAGAGCGTGCGGGTGTCCTCGGTCGGCTCGACGACCACCGAGAGCGCGACCAGCGCGGGGCGCTCGCGCGCGATGCCGTCGGCCACCGCCTTGGGCGGCACGCGCGCGCCGAGGAACAGCGGGCGGTAACCCCAGGTGGCGAGGTGGAGCCCGAGCCCGAGCAGGCCGAGCTCGTGCTGCTCCTCGTCGATGCAGGCCAGCAACACGCGCGGGGCTGGGCTCGGCGGCATCATGAGGCGGAGTCGTGCCAGCATCACCTGGCGGATGATCTGCGAGCCGGCGTGCTCTTCGGCGACCGAGATCTCGCCCTTCTCCCAGAGGCAACCGATCTGGGCGAGGGCCGGGGAGAGGACGCTGTCGAAACCGCGGGCAGGCGCGTTCTCGAGGGCGAGGTCGAGCGCGGCGCGCAGACCTTCGCCATCGAGCGCCCTGACGGCGCCGAGGATGCGCTGGACGAGATCGGCGCCCTGCGCGGGGGCGAGCTCGGGAACCCGACCCTCGCTGACGGCGAGCTGCGCGGCCTCGGCGGGGCGGACGCCTGCAGCGCACAGCGAGGCCATCCGACGGACGACCGCGACGTCGTGCTCGCTGTAGAGCCGGTAGCGAGCTTGCGTGCGCGAGGGCTCGGGCACACCATAGCGGCGCTCCCAGGCGCGCAGCGTGGCCGCCGGTATGCCGGTGAGATCGGCGACCGCTTGAATCCGGTAGCGAGGGACCGAGGGCACGAAACCCGAAGGTAGCGCGGTCGCGCGCGGTCGCGGCAGCGAAGTGACGACGGCGGGTTCCACCACCGACAACTTGGCCCCCGCCTCGGGGCTGTGGCTCCGTCGGGCCCACTGGAGGATCTGCCCATGCTGCCGCGCCCGACTCCCCCGCTCGTCGCCCTGCTCTTCGCCTCGTCCACGCTGGTCGTGTCGGCCAACGCGGAGGAGCCGAAGGCCAAAGCGAAGCCCGCGCCGGTGGCCGCGGCCGCTTCCGCCAAGCCGCCTGCCCACCCCCACAAGACCAAAGCGCACGCGCAGCTGAAGAAGAAGCCGCTGCCCCAGCTCCCCGCCAAGGAGACCGCGAAGGCGGAGCCGAAGAAGGTGGAGAAGGTGGAGCCGAAGGCCGAGGCCAAGGTGGACCCGAAGAAGGCCGCCGACGAGCCCCCGCCCGAGCTGACCGGCGCCCTCCCCCAGGCCAAGCTCGCGAACAAGAAGGCCCAGGACAAGAAGAAGGTGGAGGCGAAGAAGGCCGATCCCAAGGCGGTCGAGCCCGCGAAGAAGGACGACAAGAAGCACAAGCCGGCGAAGCTCGGCGCGCTGGAGGAGTCGTTCCCGCAGCTCCACAAGAAGGCCGAGGCCAAGAAGAAGCTCAAGAACTGCCTCGCCCCCGCGGTGCACTTCACGCGGCTCGGCGACGCCGACGGCCAGACCGTCTCGCTGACCACCTGCGCGGGCGGCACCGCGCCCGGCGCGCTCGACGCGATCAGCATCCTCGCGCGCCCCTACGACGTGGCGGCGCCCGGCGACAAGCCGGAGAGCGTGCTCTCGCTGCCCAAGAAGCAGCACAAGGCGAGCAAGGCGCTCGCGACCGACAAGAAGGAGATCGCCCCCGGCATCCGTCGGCTCGACCCCGGCATGATCACCCGGCTCCAGGCGATCGCGAGCCACTTCCCCGGCAAGACGATCACCATGGTGAGCGGCTACCGCCCCCAGTCCAAGGGCAGCCCCCACCAGGCCGCGCGCGCGCTCGACATCCGCATCGACGGGGTGACCAACGAGGCGCTCGTGACGTTCTGCAAGACGATGCCGGACACCGGCTGCGGCTACTACCCGAACTCGTACTTCGTCCACGTCGACGTCCGCCCCGCCGGCGTCGGCCACGTCTACTGGATCGACGTGAGCGGGCCCGGTGAGAAGCCCCAGTACGTGAAGACCTGGCCGCTGCCCCTGCCGACGGCCAAGGGCCCCACCTCGACCACCAAGGACACCCCGGCGCCCAAGTCGACCGACGCCGACGTCGAGGTCCCGGTCACCATCGAGCCCGGCAAGATCGGTCCGCTCGAGGACGACAGCGACCTGCACTGATGTGATACACCGTGCGGATGGCTTCGGTCGCTCCGCTCAAGCCCCTCCGTTACGCGAAGACCAGCGCCCTCGCGCAGCTCGTCGCTCCCCCGTACGACGTCATCGGCGAGGCCGAGCGCGGTCAGCTCGCCGCGCGCCACCAGCACAACGTCGTGCGGCTGATCCTCCCCCGCCCCGCCGCCGGCGCGGAGGAGTCCACCAAGTACGCCGAGGCCGCGCGCATCCTCGCCGGCCTCCGTGAGGACGGCGCGCTGGTCCGCGACGAGGAGCCCGCGTTCTACGGGTTCTCGCAGGCCTTCGCCAACCCGGTCACGGGCGCGCCGGTGCGCCGTCGCGGGTTCCTCGGCCTCGTGCGCCTGCAGCCGTTCAGCGACCGCGTGATCCTGCCCCACGAGCGCACGCTGTCAGGCCCCAAGGTCGACCGCCTCTCGCTGTTCCGGTCGACGCAGACCAACCTCTCGCCCGGCTTCATGCTCTACCGCGACCCCGCGGGCGCGCTCGAGCCCGCCCTCGCCTCCGGCGTCGAGCTCGCCCAGTTCACCACCCGGTCGGTGAGCGAGAAGAGCGAGATCCAGAACCAGCTCACCAAGATCGCCGATCCAGCCGCCGTGCGGTCCATCGTCGCCCACCTGCGCGAGCGCCAGCTGCTCATCGCCGACGGCCACCACCGCTACGAGACCGCTCTCGGCTACGCGCGCGAGATCGAGGAGAAGGTCGGTCCCACCCCCGACGACGCCGAGCACAAGTGGTTCATGGTGTTCTTCGCCAACGAGGACGACCCGAGCCTGCTCGTGCTGCCGACCCACCGCCTGGTCTACGGCGTGGCTGCCAAGGTGGGGTTCGACGAGATGCTCGCGCGCATCGCGGACGCGTTCGTCGCCACGCCGATCGAGCGTGGTCAGGCGGTCGCCAAGCTCGCCGAGGCCGGCAAAGAGGGGCCCGCGCTGGTCGTCGCCGACCGCGCGCGCACGGTGCTGCTCACGCGGAAGCCCGGCTTCGACGCGGCCGCCCACCCCACCCTCGGGCAGCGCCCGCCTTCGCTCCGCGGCACCGACGTCGCCATCCTGCACGCGGTGGTGCTCGAGCACGCCCTCTCGATCTCGCTCGAGGCGCAGGCCAAGCAGACCAACCTCACCTACCTGAAGGACGCCGAGGAGGCGCTCGGCCAGATCGCGCGCGGTGAGGGCGATTTCCTGTTCCTCATGAACGCGACCCCGGTCTCGCAGGTGCGCGCGGTGGCCGAGGAGGGCGAGGTGATGCCGCAGAAGGCCACCTACTTCTACCCGAAGGTCCTCACCGGGCTCGCCATCCACACGCTCGACCCGGAACGACGGGTCGCCGCGAGCCCTTGACCGCGCCCGCGGTCCGGAACGCAGGGGTCGAGGTCCGGGACGCCGGCCCGCGCGGGCGCGGCGTCTTCGCGACGCGCGCGTTCGAGGAGGGTGAGACCATCGAGGACTGCCCGGTGATCGAGGTGCCCGAGGCCGAGCTGCCCGCGCTCGCCTCGACGATCCTCGCCTCGTACTTCTTCCAGTGGGGCGGCACCGGCGACGAGGGCGCCGTCGCCCTCGGGTACGGCTCGCTCTACAACCACACCAACGCGCCGAACGCGATGTACGTGCGCAAGCGCGAGCTGCGGCTGATCTCGTTCGTCGCGGTGCGACCCATCGCCGAGGGCGAAGAGATCACGGTCAGCTACCACGGCGGCTTCGGCCAGCGCACGAAGGTGTGGTTCGAGATCGAGTGAGGGCTTGTTGCTGGAGCGGCCGCCCATGGAGGCGGCCGCCGTTCACTGCGCTCGCCTCCGGCTCGCTCCGCTCACATCCGCTCGAGCGTCTCGACCCCCCAGGTGGGCGCGCCGCCCGCGTTCGGCTGGGCCCAGTGGCCGCGCAGCTTGCGCCCGCCTCGCCGCACCACGAACTGGAGCACCGAGGCGTCGCCCGCGTTGTTGAAGCCGACGCTCAGGATGTCCTGCTTGGCGCCGGGCAGCTTCCACGAGCGCAGGCCGAGCCCGTGCAGCACGTACCCGGACTGGAAGTTCCAGTCGACCGAGTAGACCCCGCTCTGGTAGCGGGTGACCTGCACGTTGCCCTTGTACTTCTTCTTGGCCGGCGTCTCGCCGATCGCGATGCTCCAGAACCCGCCGAGGTCGCCCGCGGTCGAGGTGCGCACGAGCTTCTCGTAGCCAGTCGTCGTGTTCTTGCCCTCGAACCACAGGCCGTCGAGCTGGCCCGGCGTCACGAGGTAGGCCATCACGCCGAGGTCCTTCTTCGGCGCGTTGCCGCACGAGATGAGGTTCTTGTCGCGGAACATCACCGCGCGGATCGTGGTCTCGCCGAGCTTCCAGGTGCCCTCGTACATGTTGCCCTGGATCTTCGCGAGGAACGCGGTGCCCTCGTACTTGCCGCCGGTCTCGTTGGAGCCACGCACCTTGAAGCCGCCCGTGATGTCGGCGGTGTCGTTGTCCTCCTGGTCCACGGGCGCGCTCGGCGCCTCGGCCTCGTACACGTCGTCGACCGTCTGCGGCGGCGCGGCCACGACCGGCTGTTGCGGCGCCTGCTCCATCGGCTGCTGCTGCTGCATCGGCGGCTGCTGGTGCTGGGGCGGCGGCCCGTACCACATCTGCCCGTACCCATGCCGGCACCCCGCCGCGCCCACCACCGAGAACACCACCACCCCGAGACGAATGTGCTTTGCCGACATGATCACGACCTCCGGTTCACGGAAGCCGATGTAGGACCCGGTGCGTTCTCTCGCCAATTAACGCGGATTAAATGGCCGCGCGCTCCCGCACGACGGCCACTCGATCGGACAGCCGATACCCGCCCTCCTGCGACTCGATGGCGTCGAGCCCCGCGCTGCGGAGGAACGCGAGCGCGACGCGCAGGCGGTTGCGCGCCGCGTCCGGGCGCAGACGCTCCCCCGGCCACCCCGCGTCGACCAGCGCCTCGACGGAGATCACGGCGTTGGTCTCGACCAGCGCCGCGAGCAGCCGCCGCGGGGCCGCGCGCTTGCGCAGATCGACCGGCTCTCCCCCGAACGCGAACCACGCGACCTCGGGGCCGATCACCAGCGTGCGCGCCGCCGCGACGTGCTCTTCGGGCAGAGCGCGCGAGAGGAGCCGCTGCGCGAACCGCAGGTCGTCCGAGCGCGCGAGCTGCTCGGTGTCGATCGCCGCGAGCCGCGCCCGCGCCGCAGCGCGCGACGCGACCCCTCGGCCCACGTGCTCGGCTTCCAGGCGCCGCGCCTCGGCGAGGTCGAGGTGCGCGCGATGCACGGCCACGATGCCGACGCGCAGCTGGTCGTCGAGCCCCCGCGCGAGGCCCTCGGCGTGGTCGAGCAATCGCGCCGCCTCGACCCCGTGGTCGAGCGTGGCCTCGAGCGCGCCGAGCGCCGCCGTGACGAGGGCCTCGTGGCGCGCGTCGCCCGCCGAGGCGAACCCCGCGAGCGCCTCGCGGTAGCGCACCCGTGCCTCCTCGAGGTCGCCTCGCTCGTGGGCCAGGGTCGCGCGGTAGCCCACGAACCCCGGGAGCAATCGCTGGTCACCGACCGCGCGCCCGAGCGAGATCGCCTCGGAGAACCGCGCCTCGGCCTCCTCGAACAACTCGAGCTCCTGCAGGATGACGCCGAGGTTGCCGGCGAAGAAGGCGGCGAACCGCAGATCGGACACCTCGCGGAGGATCGCGAGCGCGTCCTCGTGGTGGGCCCGCGCCTCGACGAGGCGGCCCTGCCAGTGCAAGAGCCCACCCAGGTTGCCGAGGTGGAAGCCCTCGTAGCGCCGGAACCCGATGCGCCGCGCGAGGGCGATGGCCTCCTCGTAGCGGGCGCGGGCCTCGTCCATGCGCCCGAGGTCGCGCAGGGCGTTGCCGAGGTTACCGAGTGCGATGCACGCGTGCTCGTCGTCGCCCGCGCGTCGCTGGAGCGCGAGCGCGATCTCGAGGTCGCGCCGCACGGCCTCCATCGTGCCCTGGTAGTTGCTGTAGAGCGCGCGGCTGCCGACGGCCCGGCCCTCGAGCTCCACGTCGCCCTCCTGGTGGGCGAGCGCGATCGCTTCTTCGAGATCGACGAGGCACTCGGCGAGCAGGCCCCGCGCGGTGCGGGCCCGGCCGCGCGCCACGAGCGCCCGCCCGCGGAGCCCTGGCGGCGCGGGGCGCCGATCCTCGAGCGTGCGATCGAGCAGCGCCATCCAGCGTCCGTAGGGGCCACGCGTCGAGAGCACCGGCTCGAGCGCGAGCAGCGCCGTCAGCGCGTCGGTGAGGCTACCTGCGCGATCGAGCGCGGCCTCGAGGTTGGCCTGCTCGACCGCGATCTCGGAGAGCGCCCGCAGGCCTCCGTGGCGCGGCACCTGCGCCGCGAGTCGCGCGCCGCGCGCGGCGTAGTGAGCGACGAAGCGCGCCTCGACCGCGCGTCGCTCCTCGCCCTGCAGCTGCTCGTCGGCGAACGCGCGCACCGCCTCGTAGAGCGAGAGCCGCGCGTCGGCGTTCCCGCGGAGCAGCGACTTCTCCCGCAGCGACTGCAGGGCGTCGACGACGGGCCCCTCGACCACCGCCTCGGCCGCGGCGAGGTCGAACCCACCCCGGAACACCGCGCACTGCGCGAGCACACGCCGCTCGTCGGGCTCGAGCAGGCGCCACGACCCGTCGATCGCGGCGCGCAGCGTCTGCTGTCGGGCCTCGGCGTGACGGCCCCCCGCGAGCGTGTCGAGGCGCGCGAGCCGGCCGAGCAGCTCCTCCTCGCGCATGACCGACAAGCGCGCCGCCGAGAGCTCGATCGCGAGCGGCAGGTGGTCGAGCGCGGCCACCACCTCGGCGAGCACCCCGCGCGCGGCGGCGTCGGGCTCGTACCCCGGTCGCAGCCGCTGGGCCGCGCGGATCAGGAGCGCGATCGCGGGCTCGGGGGCGAGCGGCGCGAGCGGGTAGCGTCGCTCGCCCTCGACCCGCAAGGGCTCGCGCGAGGTGACGAGCAGGGGGACCGTTCGCGCGCGTTCGGCGAGGACGCGCACGAAGCTCGCGACGGGCTCGCGGACCTGCTCGGCGTTGTCGAGGACGAGCAACGACCCGCTCTCGGCGACCACCTCGGCGAGCGGACCGAGGGCCGCCTCGCCGCTCCGGCCGTAGGCGAGCGGCACCCCGAGCGTCCGCGCGACGACCGCCGCGAGACCATCGACGTCGTCGGCCTCGGCGAGCTCGCAGAACAGCGCCGGCCTCGTGTCGGCGATCGCGCGCGCGAGCGTGGTCTTGCCGATGCCCGGGGGCCCTACCAGCGTGAGCGGACCGAGCGAGGGGCCGAGCGAGGCCTCGATCTCCGCGATCTCGCGGGCGCGGCCGAGCGGTATGGGGTGCATGAGGTTGCTACGGGCAACACGCCATCCGGATCTAGAGGGCGTACCCGAGCTCGGGGCTCAGGGCGATGGAGCTCTTGTGGAACGAGCCGTTGCCCCGACCGATTTCCTTGCCCGACGCGGTCTCGACGACGGCCTCGGCGAGGAACACGTTCTTGCCGGCGTGCACCACGCGACCGCGGGCGGTGAGCTGCCCCTCGCTCACCGGGCGCACGAGGTAGGTGGTGAAGCTCACCGTGACCACGAACACGTCCTCGACGAGCGAGCTCGTGGCGAAGAAGCACGCATCGTCGAGGAGCTTGAAGATCACCGAGCCGTGCACCGAGCCGGCGGCGTGGAACAGCTCCGGGCGGACGCGGAGGCCGATGGTCGCGGCGCTCTTCTCGACCGCGATGGTCGGCTCGTAGAGCCGGTTGATCGGCGCACCGAGGTACATGGCCTCGAGCTTGCGCAGGTGGGCTTCGCTCATCGAGCCGATGATGCCACGGGTTGCCTGCGAGGGGGACCGCCGAGCCTCACAGGAGATCGCAGAGCGCCCGCAACGACTCGAGAGGGCTCCCCGCCCGGGCCGCCGGAGGGGTCGGCAGCCAGCGCCGGACGAGGGCGTCGTGCTCGATCTGGAGCTTCCGGGCGCGACCGTCCTGGCCGATCGCGTCGAGCGTGCGCACGCGCAACCGGAGAGCGGGACACAGGCACGGCTGTCCCTGGAAACCGGTCTCGCGGAGCACGTGCACCGCCTCGGCCGCGAGGAGGTCGGCCTCGATGCTGCGGCCCCAGTCGAGGAACAGCGCCGCGAGCGGCAGGCGCGCGCAGTGCCCCATGCGCAGCAGCGCGGCGAACCGGTTCTCCGCCTCGTGGAAGCGGCCCTCGAGGTGGCTCAGGCGAGCCTCGCGCTCGGCCACGCTGCGCAGGAAGCCGGGGCCGCCTTCGTCGAGGAGCAGCGCGAGGTGCAGCGCGGCCTGCACGTGGACCAGCGCCGCCGCGGCCGCGCCTCGCTCGAACGCCGCGTCGGCCGCGGTCTGCGCGAGATCGAGCAACGGCACGCTCGGCCGATCGAGCGAGGCGGTGCGCATCGCGCCCTCGAGCAGGTAGTGCGCACGCGGGTCGCCGAGGTCGAGGAGCAGCCGACCGAGGTCGAAGGCCACGTTGGCGGGCAACCCCTCGCCGAAGCGATCGTCGAACGGGCTCGTCAGGAGCCTCTGCTGCAGCTCGTGGGCCTCGGCCGAACGCCCGGTCGCGCGCAGGGCGACGACGAGGACCGCGAGGTCGTCGAGCTTGGGCTCGGCGAGCGCGATCACCTCCTGGAAGAGCCGCACGGCGTCGACGAACGCGTAGTGACGGAACGCGGCCCACGCATTCGCGCGCAGCGGCTCCACGCGGTTCCGATCGACGCGGCGCTGCTTCCGGACCCGTACGGCGAGGGTGACCTGCTCGACGCGGGCCGCTTGCTCGGCACGCTCGGCGAACTCGCGCGAGAACCCCTCCTCGCCGCGCATCGCGGACAGCCGCGCGAGCGCGGAGAGCACGCGGCGGTTGGTGCGCGACGAAGGCGGCGGCTCGTCGGCGGCGAGGGCCCCCTCGCGATAGGCAAACGAGCCGTGCCGCGCCATTCATCCATTCTAGCTCGCCTCCACGGCCTCCGCCGGCCGTCCAGAAGAGCAGCTCAGTCGTCGTCGTCGTCGACCACCACGGGCAGCCCCGCCGCCTTGCGGGCGAGCCGAAAGCGCACCTCGGCCTCGAGCTGCGGCGAGAGCTTCTCGAGCTGCTTGCCCTTCATCCAGCGCTCGACCTGGCGATCGAGCTCGGGGTTCTCGTCGACGTCGGTGAGGTCCCACGAGGACGAGAGGAACTTCTCGGCGCTCGTGCCCGTGCCACCGCACGAGAGCGGCCACTCGCGCGGCTTGCGGCTCCACGGCGTGTAGTCAGGGGTGCTGGTGAAGAGGTCGAAGGGCAGCGCGGCCTTCTCGACCTGCACGTTGGGGTACGGCACGCCGTACACGTGGGCGATGATCTTGTGGATCGACGACACGTCGATGTGGGTCTTGCTCACGTACTTGCGCTTCACCCACGGCGAGATCATCACGAAGGGCGTGCGGTGGACGTCCACGTGCTCGCCGCCGACCGCCGGGTCGTCCTCGGTGATCATGATGAGCGTGTGCTCCCACTCGGGGCTGTGCGTGATCGCGTCGACGATCATGCCCGTGGCCTCGTCGTTCACCGCGATCATCGCGTCGGGCGAAGGGGTCTTCGGGCCGACGCCGACGGTGTGGTCGTTCGACAGGGTCATGAACACGAACGGCCGCAGGTCGCACCGCACGCGCCAGCGCCCGGCCACGTGGCACGACTTCTCGGTGTCGGGGTAGCCCATGCTCTGGATGAAGCCGCCCGGGTATTTGGCGTCGAGCGGGAGCGCGCCCGGCTGCTTCTCGCGCGGCACGCCCATCGCCTCGCCGAAGATGTCGACGCCCACCTTGTTGCGCATCAGCCAGTCGAACAGGCCACCCTCGACGGTGACGCCGATGTCGAGCACGCCGCCGGAGGGGAACGGCGTCCGGCGGATGTCGCGCTCGTAGCCATCGACCGCCCACGTGCGCTCGTTGTGGTCGCTCGAGCGCCCGTAGATCGCCCAGAAGTGGCCCTGCTGCGAGAGCTCGGCGCTCGTGTAGTAGTTGTCGGAGTGAGCGAAGTCCTGCGCGAGGCCGCGGAGGTTCGCCCAGATCTTCGCCTGCGCGTTCGCGTCCTTGCCGAGCACCAGCTTCGGGTCGCCGTCGACGCCGGGCAGGTCGCCGAAGACCGCGTCGAAGGTCTTGTTCTCGCGGAGGATGAACACCACGCGGGTGATCTGCTTCGAAGGTCCACCCTTGTTGTCCCTGGGGATCGGGAAGTCGTACGCCGCGCCGCCACACTCGACGGTCGGCGCGCCCGCGAGGCCGGCCACGTCGAGGCCCTTCTTGACCTTGGCCTCCCCGGCGACGAGATCGGCGGCCGACGGGAACGGGATCGCCTGCACCGAGCCGTAGGTACGCCCCATCACGTCACCGTCGTGGATCTCGAACTTGATCGGGTTCGGGCCGTCGAAGCCGGCGCGCATGTTGGCGATGACGAGGCTCCCGTCGTCGAGCGTCCCGACCCCACCCGGCCACCACCCCGTCGCGAGGCGACCGGCGGGCGTGAGCTTCGGGGGCGAGGCGGTGAGATCGACCTCCCACGCCGAGATGGCGTTCACGCCCGCGAGCGACGCGTAGAGCCGGTTGTTCTTGGCGTCGAAGGCCACCGACGAGGGGTCGAGGCCGTGGAGGCCGTCCTTGACGTCGACGGGCACGGGGGTGGCCGAGCCCGCCACGCGATCGACGAGGGTCAGCGTGTCACCGAAAGCGTTGGCGACGGCCATCCAGCGGGCGTCGAGGAACGCGATGCCCTGCGGGTTCTTGTCGGTCGGGAAGCTCCGGGTGGCCTTGCCGGTGTCGAGGTCGAGCTCGACCACCCGCTTGCCGCCCCACATCGTGACGTAGCAGTAGCGCCCGCTCGGATCGCGCGGATCGAACGCGGCGGCGAAGGTCTCCTTCTCGCCGAGGTCGATCTCGGAGAGCTTGGTGCCGTACGTGGGCGAGGCCGGATCGACGTCGTAGACGAGCACCGTGCGCTCGAGGATCGGTGTCGCGACGAGGCGCTTGCCGTTGGGCGACGCGGCCACGGCCGACAGGTGCCAGGGGATGACCTTGCCGTCCTTGTCCTTGGCGGTCGGCAGCTTGAGCGACCTCGCGTCCGCCTTGTCGAGCGTGCCCGTCGGGCCGAGCTTCAGCGCCTGCACGACGCCGTCGCTGGTGGGCAGGTAGACCGTGTCGGGCGCCACGAACGCGGCCGAGCTCCCGAGGGTCTTCGGCTTGTCGAAGCGCACGAGCCCCGTGACGGGATCCGCGCCAGCGAGCAGCTTGTCGACGTCGATGGCCCGCGCGACGTGCGCCCCATAGCCCGTGTCGACGGTGAGCGCGCGGCGCTGCCCCGGGATGGGCAGCACGAACGAGGGCAGGCCACCGGTGAGATCCTTGGTGGCGAAGACGAACTCCTTGCCCGCCGGGGTCACGCGCCGGCCGTCGGGCAGGATGCGGGTTTCGCCCTCGACGGAGACCTTCTTCACGGCCTCCCCGCTGGGCGCGGTCGCGGCGCACGCGCCCTTCGCGGCCACGAACTTGGTCGGATCGTAGGCCGCGCAGGTGTCGGCGTGGGGGATCGCGCCCCACGGGCCGAGGCTCGGACACTGGTAGCCGCTCGCCACGTCGACGCAGTCCGCGCCGAGCGGGCAGTCGTAGCCGCACGACCGCGGTGCGACCGAGAACTCCTCGGGATCGGGGCCGGCCTCGGCGGTGTCGAGGGCCGCGTCGGGCTGCTGCTCGGCGTCTCCACCGCACCCTGCGAAGCAGAGGAAACCGAGGAGGCTGAGCGAGCGCGCCTTCATGGCCGGAAGGGTATGAGATCCCTCTTGCGGCTGCACGACAGTTGTCGCACAAGCCTGCGTCGTGCAGGGGATGGACGATCGGTGCGCGAGCTGCGGGGCCAAGAAGCCCGAGGTCGGAGAGATCACCCTCGCGAGCAAGATGGGGTGGCGGCTGCTCCGTCGCCCGAGTGACGGAGGCACAGGTGGCTTGAACCTGGTGTTCGAGTGGTTCTGCCCGACCTGCGCACCGAAGCGGAAGCTCTAGGAAGCTGGACGGGGACGATCCGGGAGCGACAAAGGAATCTCGCCCGTCACTTGCGCTGGGTGCACTTCACCTTGGGGGTGAAGGCGGACGCCGGCGAGTCGAAGAAGGTGAGCACCTCGACGGTGGCCTTGGGGGGGACCTCCACCTTGACCACGGTGGGGTTCACGTCGGTCGAGACCTCGCAATCGGCGATCTTGGGGCACGCGCTCGTGAGGATGACCACGTGCTTGAAGCCGTACCCGTTGCTGCGCGCCTCGCCCTTGAACGCGACGCACGAGGGCGCGGCGGCCTGCGCGATGGACGAGCTCGGTCCCGCGGCCCAGCCCGGAGCTACGGGGAGGAACGCCCCGAGGGCGGCGAAGGCGAGGGCCAGCATGAACTCACTATGGCCACGGTAGAGGCTGCCAGCAAGTTCTCGTCCGACTAGGATGCGCGGCCCATGGCCCGCGAAAACCTCGGTGTGCTCGGCTACGACTCCTACCACTTCGCCGTGCGCGACCTCGAGCGCAGCCGGCAGTTCTACGCAGACAAGCTCGGCTTCGTGGAGGTGGCGCGCGCGGGAGACGAGCTCACCGAGAAGAGCGGGCAGAGCTCGGTCGTGTTCGCCGCCGGAGACGTGCGCGTCGCGGTCTCGACGCCGAAGGTCGGTCACGCGGGGGCCCAGGACTGCAAGGCCGCGCGCTACCTGCGGCGCCACCCCGCGGGGGTGATGTCGCTCGGGTTCCGCGTGAAGGACCTCGAGCACACCTGGGACACCCTCGAGGCGCGCGGGGCCACCATGCTCGCCGAGCCGATCGAGGACCAAGACGAGCAGGGCCGCTACCGCGCGTTCGAGATCGCGACCCCGCTCGGCGACGTGGCCTTCCGTTACGTGGAGCGCACGGGCGGCTACGGGCGCTTCGCCCCGGGGTTCGACACGCTCGACGCGACGTCCAAGCCCAGGAACGTGTTCGGCATCGACAACATCGACCACGTGACCTCGAACGCGCTCACCCTCGCGCCGCTGGTGCTCTGGTACCGCGAGGTGCTCGGCATGGAGCAGTTCTGGGAGATCAAGTTCCACACCGTCGACGTGCACTCGGCCAAGGATCGCCTGCGTCAGGCGGGCAGCGGCCTCAAGTCGCTCGTCTACTGGGACCCGGAGTGCGGCATCAAGTTCGCGAACAACGAGCCCATGCGACCGTTCTTCCGCGACTCGCAGATCAACAAGTTCGTCGAGGACAACAACGGCCCGGGCGTGCAGCACGTGGCGTTCAACGTGCCGAAGATCATCCCCACCGTCGAGGAGCTCGAGCGCCGCGGCGTGCAGTTCCTGCCGACCCCGGGCGCCTACTACGACGCCCTGCCCGCGCGCCTCGAGCAGCTCGCGATCCACAACGTGCAGGAGCCGCTCGACGAGCTGCGGCGCCTCCAGATCCTGCTCGACGGCTCCGACGAGAAGTACATGCTGCAGATCTTCCTGCGCGACGCGGGGGCCACCTACAACGACCCGGCGGCGGGGCCGTTCTTCTACGAGATCATCCAGCGCGCCGGCGACCCGGGGTTCGGCGGCGGCAACTTCCGCGCGCTCTTCGAGGCGATCGAGCGCGAGCAGTTCAACCAGCGCATCCAGCCCTTCGACTGAGCGAGGCCGCCTGAGGCTCACACGGTGACGAACCGCAGCGAGGTGCGCCGCGGCGTGAAGGCGCGGAGCAAGTGGATGCCCGCGAGCAGCCCCGCGACGTCGACCGTGGCGGCGAGGAGGTGGTCGTACGCGAACGCCGACAGCGCGGCGCCCTTCGGCAGCTCGGTGACGCGGGCGCGGCGCAGGGCGAGCGGGAGCACGTCGTTCGCGAGCTCGCGACCGACGACGGCGTCGAGGGTCTGCAGCAGGAGGGTGCGGGACTCGGTCGGGGCGGACATCGCGCCCCGACGAGGCAAAGTGGATACCAGCGCCCCGCGCCGGGAAGCCCACGAAATCCGGTGAGAACGGTGGGTCGAATCGACACACCGTATCGTCCCGACCCGCGTCACCCCTCCTTCGGGGGCTCCTTCGGCGCACCCTCCGACGCGGCCGCGCGGTGCTTCGCCAGGAGCTCGTCGATCCGCACCCCGTCGATGACCAGGCCCTCGACGTCGGCGTCCTCGATCACGACGCCGCTGAGGTCCACGTTCACGAGCCGCGCCCCACGCAGGCTCACGTCGTCGAACACGGCGCCCTCGAAGGTGACGTTCTCGATGCGCGTCGCCTTGGCGTTCACGTCGTCGAACCGGGCGCCCTCCAGCGTGACGTTGTGGAAGGTGGCCGCGCCGAGGTCGACGTCGTCGAAGGTGGCCTCGCGGAGGGTCTCGTCGTGGAAGCGGCGGGGGTCGTCGGACATCGCAGGTGACATCCTAGCGGACAGCCCCGCGAGGTGCTTCGCGCCCGCGCCGATCCGTGCTTTCTCGCCGCCCCATGGCCCGCATCCACCGCACGCTCCCCAAGGCCGGCACCAAGGTCGGCATCGCCTTCTCGGGCGGCCTCGACACCCGCTGCGCCGTCGCGTGGATGTCCCGCAAGGGCCTCGAGGTCCACTGCTACACCGCCGACCTCGCGCAGCCCGACGCCGACGACGTGTCGGCGATCCCGGCGGTCGCGATCCAGCACGGGGCCAAGGCGGCCAAGGCCGTCGACTGCCGCGAGTCGCTGGTGCGCGAGGGCATCGTCGCCATCCAGTGTGGCGCGTTCCACCTCTCGTCGGGCGGCAAGAAGTACTTCAACACCACGCCCCTCGGACGGGCGGCCACCACCACCGCCATCGTGCGCGCCATGCGCGAGGACGGCGTGCACGTGTTCGGCGACGGCTCGACCCACAAGGGCAACGACATCCAGCGCTTCTACCGGTACGGCATCCTCGTCGATCCCGAGCTCACCATCTACAAGCCGTGGCTCGACCAGGCCTTCGTCGACGCGTTCGGTGGCCGCACCGAGATGAGCGAGTACCTGGTCTCGCTCGGCCTCCCCTACTCGATGAGCACCGAGAAGGCCTACAGCACCGACGCCAACGTGCTCGGCGCCACCCACGAGGCCAAGGACCTCGAGCGCCTCGACTCGGGCGTGCACATCGTGGAACCGATCATGGGCGTCGCGCCGTGGCGGCCCGAGGTGGCCATCGCCACCGAGCGCGTGACGATCGAGCTGCTCGCGGGCGTCCCCGTGGCCGTCGGCGACGTGCGCGGCTCGCTGCTCGAGGTGTTCCTCGAGGCCAACAAGGTCGGCGGGCGGCACGGCCTCGGCATGAGCGACCAGATCGAGAACCGCGTGATCGACGCCAAGAGCCGCGGGATCTACGAGGCCCCCGGCATGGCCCTCCTGCACATCGCCTACGAGCGCCTGCTCGCGGCGATCCACAACGAGGCCACGACCGACCTCTACGCGACGCTCGGGCGCAAGCTCGGCCGCCTGCTCTACGAGGGCAAGTGGTACGACCCGGAGGCCCTGCTCCTCAAGGACGCGCTCACCCGCTGGGTCGCCCCCAGCATCAGCGGCAAGGTGGTGCTGGAGCTCCGCCGCGGCGACGACTGGTCGATCGTCGACACCCGCCCCGTCTACTCCTCGTACGACCCCGACAAGCTCTCGATGGAGAAGGTCGCGAGCCCGGCGTTCTCGCCCGAGGACCGCATCGGCGCCCTCGAGCTGCAGAACCTCTCGGTCGGCGACAACCGCGCGCTCCTGCTCCACCACCTCGGCGCGATCAGCGGGCACACTCTCGCGGGTGACCAGGTCGCAGGCCTGCTCGGCGCCGCGGACACGAAGAAGGCCTAGGCGGCGCGCCGGCGGCGCAGGCCGAACGGCAACAGGACGAGGCCGATCAGGCCGACGACGGCGAGCACGATGAACCCGGCCGCCTGCAGGACGACGCACATCTCGTTCACCGTGGTGACCGGCTTGTAGTCCTCGCTCAGCTTGTCGGCGTCGAGGCGGTACTTCGCGGCGAAGGTGAAGCCGTGCTCGGCGTAGAACGGCACGTCTTCGGGGTCGATCTTGCTGTCCTTCGGCGCCGGCACCGTGAGCGTCACGAGCTCACCGGTCGCGAGGTCGTACGCCGCGGGCCCCTTGATCCAGGGCATGTCGGTGTAGATCCACGAGCCCTTCTGGAAGCGCGCGTTGGAGAAGATCCCGCCCTTGGTCTGGCAGGCGCCGCAGAGGCGGAACAGCGGGAAGGCGTCGCCGTACTTCACGATCGAGATGCTCGGGTGCGGGCCTCCGAAGCCCCACACCTCGAACGCACGCCGGTCGTCGACCACGTAGAGCTGCTTGTCGTGCTGGCGGCCGAACGAGAAGCTCGCGCCGCGGAAGGCGAAGCCGCTCGCGCCGAACGCGTAGTAGAGGTTGATGAGGACGATGGCGACCAGCGCCGCCCGCGCGCAGACCACGTAGAGCGCGGGGAACAGCGGCGGCTTCGGAGCGGGAGCGTTCAACGGCGGCGGCGGAGTCCTAGCAGAGCGAGGGCCGCGAGCCACACGGGCGCGCTCGCGGTCCGGCCGCTGGTCGAGCACCCACCGCTGTCGGTCGAGACGGGCGCGCTGGCGGCCGACACGCACTTGCCCGCGCCATCGCAGGCGAAGCCGTTCTGGCAGTCGTTGCTCGAGTTGCACTTGTCGAGGCACACGCCGTCGCGGCAGACGAACGCCTCGCACTTGGTCTTGCTGCCGTCCGCGGCCTGCAGCGTGTCGGTGCCGATGCACTTCGAGGTGCGGGGCACGCACTTGGCGGTCTTGTCGCACTCGTAGCCCGTGCCGCAGTCGACGTCGGTCGCGCAGGCCTTCTTGCAGATCTTCTCGCCGTCGTCGCAGGCGTAGGGGCTGCACGGGCCGACCGTGGCCGCGCAGGCCGCCGTGTTGGTCCCGTCGCACGACTTGCTCTTGCAGCTGTCGCTCGCGTCCTTGTCGCAGTCGGCGCGGAGGCCGTGCGGCTTGCCCTTGATGGCCACGCACTTGCCGGCCTGGCCCGGGACGTCGCACGCCTGGCACTGCCCGTCGCACTTGGTCTCGCAGCAGATCCCGTCGACGCAGATCCCCGTGGCGCAGGCCTCGTCGCGCGCGCAGGGCGAGCCGGTCGCCTGCTGGGGGATGCACTTCCCGGCCTCGCAGAAGTGTGCCGGGTTGGTGCAGTCGGCCTTCCCGGCGCAGCTGGTCTTGCAGGCCGTTGCGCCGCACGCGTAATCGCCGCACGCCTTGGTCACGTCACCGCACTTGCCAGAGCCGTTGCAGGTGCTGGCGTGGGTCTCGATCCCCGCCGTGCAGGCGTTCGCACTGCAGGCGACGGTGGCCGCGGCGAACCGACAGCTCTTGTCGGTGCCGTTGCAGGACTCGGCGCACGTCGGGTCGTCGCCGGCGAGGGCAGCGCGACACGCAGGTCGCAAGCCGTGGGGCGCGCCAGTCACCAGCTTGCAGGTGCCGCGCGATCCGCTCACGTCGCACGCTTCGCACTGCCCGTCGCAGGCCTTGTCGCAGCAGGTCTTGTCGATGCAGAAGCCCGAGGCGCACTGCCCGTCGCTGTCGCAGTCGGATCCGTTGGGCTGCGAGGTGAAGCGCTCGGCGGTGACCGAGGGCAGCGTGAGCACGCCGTCGGTGACGGC
>JAEUKC010000332.1:0-44858 GCA_016794445.1 Myxococcales bacterium | reverse complement strand
GACATGCCCGTGCCCTCGAACTCGAGGAGCTCGCGCTGCGCCTGCTCGAGCGCGACGAGGGGGATCGCCGAGGGGCCGGCGTTGAAGTTGTGGACGCGGGTCATGTCGCCTCTCAGTGGTGATGGCCGTGGCCGCCGTGGTCGTGGCCGTGATCGTGATCGTGCTCTTCGTGGTGGTGGTGGTCCGGGTCTTCGCGCCCGTGGATGAAGTCGTGCAGCAGCTGGTCCTTGGAGCGGGCGCCCTGCGTGCCGTGCACGAACGCGCCGTCGCTGCGCAGGTAGAGGACGAACGGGAGGGCGCGCGCGTGGCTCATGTGCTGGCCGCCGATGGCGCGCACGGCGGGCTCCGGCGCGTCGCAGTCGGTGGCGAGGAGCACGAACGCGGCGTCGACCTCGGCCTTCACGGCGGGCAGCAGCGCCTCGACCAGGATCTTGCAGTTGCCGCACGCCTTGCGGCCGTATTCGACCAGCACGTGCTTGCCCTCTTTCTGGGCGGCGGCGAGCGCCTCGTCCAGCTTCTGGTGCCAGTGCAGCCCCTTGTCGTCGAAGTGCGGATGCGAGGACGCCATCGGGACGGGCTAGCGGATCACGACAGCGCGGTCACGTCTTTCCGCGTGAGGAACAGGAAGCGCGCGAGGAGCGCGATGGCGATGCCGACGAGCCCCGCCGTCAGGCCGTACCAGAGCCCGGGCGGGCCGAAATCGCGGTGGAACGCGAGGAACAGCGCCAGCGGCAGGCCGATGCCCCAGTGCACGGCGACGTTGGCCACGAGGGGAAAGGTGGTGTCGGCGGCGCCCCGCAGCGCGCCGGCCGAGACCACTTGCGTGCCGTCGGCGAGCTGGAAGACCGCGGCGATGCGGATGAGCGTGACGGCCGCGTCGATGACCGGCGCCTCGGGCGTGAACAGCCGCGCGAGCGCGTGGGGCGCGAACCAGAAGGCCACCGCCGAGAACGCCATCACCGAGACCCCGAGCACGATGCCGACGCCGCCGCGCTGGCGCGAGCCGCGGGGCACCTTCTCGCCGATGGCCATGCCGACGCGGACCGACGTGGCCTGCGCGATGCCGAGCGCCCCCATGAACGAGAGCGAGGCGAGGCCGATGGCGATCTGGTGCGCGGCCACCGCGCGCCCGCCGAACCGGCCCATGAGCAGCGCGACCAGCGCGAACACGCCGACCTCGGCGGTCAGCGTGAGGCCGATCGGGAACCCGAGCCGACAGAGCTGGCCGAGCATGCGCGGGTTCACGCGGGCGTCGAACTCGTCGGCGCGGCGCGAGTCGGGGGCGTCGCCCGGGATGCGCGCGCGGGGGCCGAGCACCCACACGGCCATGAGCGCGGTCGAGCCGGTGGTGGCGATCGCCGAGCCGACCCCGCCGAGCGCCGGCAAGTGGAGGGCGCGCACCCCGAACACCAGCGGGAAGCACAGCGCCACGTGGGCGAGGTTGCCGACGATGGCGGCCTCGAGCGCCACCCGCGGGCGGTTCGCGGCCTGCTGGTAGGTCTTGCCCGCCATGAACAGGAAGAACGGGAGGATCGACGGCAGGCGCGCGAACACGTAGTCGCGCGCGCCGGGGATGATCTGTGGGTCGATGCGCAGGAGCGGCAGCAGGCGCAGGGCGAACACCGTCACCAGCGCGGTCGGGATCGAGAGCACCACCGCGAGCTGCAGCGAGGCGCGCAGGGCCGCGCGGGCGCGGTGACCGTCGCCCGAGCCGAGGGCCTGCGAGGCCACCGGCTCGACCGCCATGAGCAGGCCGAGCAGGAACATGCTCGTGCCGAACACGACGTTGTTGCCGAGCGCGACCGAGGCCAGCGCCTGCTCGCCCACGCGGCCGACGAACGCCGTGTCGACGAGCCCCATCGCCATCATGCCGAGCTGGGTGGCGATGATGGGGACGGCGAGCCGCAGGTTCTCGCGCACCTCGCGGAGCAGGGTCACCGCGGATCCTTCTCGGCCACGTGCCACTTGCGGAGGTAGAGGTGGGAGAACACGCCCACGAACGAGAACAGCGCGAGGCCGAGCAGCGTGGAGCAGAACACCGCGCCGAACAGCACGTCGGTGCGCAGCTGCCGGTACGACGACATCACGACGATCCCGAGCCCCGGGCGCCCCTCCCCGAAGCCCGCCACGAACTCGCCTACGACGGCGCCGATGACCGCGAGGCCCGAGGCGACGCGCAGGCCGGTCGCGATCGAGAACGCCGCCGAGGGCAGCTCGAGCCACAGGAGGCGCCGCGTGCGCGACGATCCATAGAGAGTGAATAGATCGTGGAGGGCGGGGTCGACCGAGCGCAGCCCGCTCAGGGTCCCGGTCACCACCGGGAACACCGAGACGATGAACGCCGAGGCGGTGACCGCGCGCGGTCCGATGCCGAACCACAGCACGAGCAGCGGCGCGATGGCCACGATCGGCACGGTCTGCAGCAGCAGCGCGTAGGGGTAGAACCCGCGCTCGAGCAGGCGCGAGCGCGAGAGCAGGACCCCGAGCGACACGCCGACCACGGCGCTGAGCGAGAAGCCGAGGAACGCCGTCGTGCCCGTGGTGAGGGTCGCGCCGATCAGCTCCGCGCGGGCAGCGAAGGCGGCGCGCACAACGGTGCTCGGCGGCGGCAGGAGCCACGGCTCGACGTGCAGCCCACGGGCGAGCAGCTCCCAGAGCAGGAGGCCGATGAGCGCGGCCACCACAGGCGGGCCCAGCTGCTTCACGCCTCGCCCTCCTCGAGCGCCGCGACGAGGTCGGCGGTGACGCGCGCGAACGCGGGGGTGCCACGCGTCACGGCGTTGCGCTCCGCGGGCAGGTCGACCGGGCCGTCGTGGACGATGCGCGCCGGCCGGCTCGAGAGCACCACCACGCGCGTCGAGAGAAACGTGGCCTCCGCGATGGAGTGGGTGACGAACACCACGGTGAGGCCTTGCTCGAGGAACAGCGTGCGCAGCCGCTCGTCGAGGCGCTGGCGGGTGAGTTCGTCGAGCGCGGCGAACGGCTCGTCCATCAGGAGCAGGCGGGGCCTCGTGACGAGCGCGCGCGCGATGGAGGCGCGCATGCGCATGCCGCCGGAGAGCTCTGCGGGGTACTTGTGCCCGACGCCCGCGAGCTCGACCGCGGTGAGCGCGGCGCTCACGCGGGCCTGCACGTCGCGCTCCCCGGCCAGTTCGAGCGGCAGCGCGACGTTGCCCTCGACGGTGCGCCACGGCAGCAGGTGCGCGTCCTGGAACACGTACGCGAGGCCGGCCTCGCGGGCGATGACGACCTCGCCGCCGTCCGCTTGATCGAGCCCGGCGACCAGGCGCAGGAGCGTGCTCTTGCCGCAGCCCGACGGGCCCACGAGCGAGACGAACTCGCCGGCGTCGACGCGCAGATCGAGGCCGTCCAGCACGACCCCGTCGGCGAACGACCGCCGGACGCCGCTCAGCTCGATCATGGGTCGCTCGGCCATGGGGGGCCGCACGCTAGCGCAGGGAACGGCGGTCGCCTCCCTCTGGGTCAGGCTGTGCCGTGACCGCGGCCGTGGCGCGGGGGACGCGGGAATCTCCGAGCGCGCGCGATGGCCCGGGACGTGCTCCAGTGGGACCCATGAAGCTCCTCGCCTTCGGCTTCGCCCTCGCCCTGTCGCTGCCTGCCCTCGCCCACGCCGAGACCGGCACGCTGGACACGGCCTGGTACTACGACACGATCCCCCCTGACACCGCCGTGTCCACGCCCGACACCTCGTCGTCCACCGACACGGGGGGCCACGACACGAGCATGGGCGCCACGGACTCGGCGGTCCCCGGCCGCTGCTCCGCCGACGGCACCGGCTTCATCTCCGGCGACATGGTCTACTCCTGCGCGCCGTATCGCTGCCTGGCCGCGGTGTGCCAGGAGCACTGCAAGGTGAACACGGACTGCACGGACGGCTTCGTGTGCCAGGCGAACAAGTGCGTGGAGCCGGCCGACAAGACCAGCGGCGACGCCGCGCAGGATCCCACCGTGAAGTACGGCTGCACCGTCGGCGGTCACTCGAGCGGGTTCGTCGCCATCGCCTTCATCCTCGGCGCGCTGTCGCTCGCCCGCCGCAAGAACTGATCGCGCGCAGCGACCGTGGTACGGCACGACGATGTCGTTGCCCTCGGCTCCGCTGTCCGTCGCCGTCGCCCAGATGAACGCGCAGGACGATCTGCGCGAGAACCTCGCCACGATCGATTCGCTGGCGGCCCGGGCGAACACGCGCGTCGTGTGCCTGCCCGAGGGCTGCGCGGGCCTCGGCCACCCCGACAAGAAGCGCGCGACCGCCGAGCCCACGCCCGCGCTCGGCACCACGCCCGACGGCCCCGTCCTCGGCGCCCTCTCGTCGATCGCGCGCGCGCGCAAGCTGTGGCTCTTCGCCGGCGGCGTCGCGCTGTCGGGCCCCGACCCGCAGCGTCCCTTCAACGCACACCTCGCCTTCGACGACGCGGGCGTGGTGCGCGCCGTCTACCGCAAGATCCACCTGTTCGACGTCGACCTCGCCGACGGCACGCGCTTGCGTGAGAGCGACTCGAGCGACTGCGGCACCCCCGAAGAAGTCGTCACCGTCGACGTCGACGGGTACCGGCTCGGCCTCACGATCTGCTACGATGTGCGCTTCCCCGAGCTCTACCGCGCGCTCGTCGACCGCGGCGCCCACGCGCTGCTCGTGCCGGCCGCGTTCACCGTGCCCACCGGCAAGGACCACTGGCACGTGCTGCTCCGCGCGCGGGCGATCGAGTCGCAGTGCTACGTGCTCGCGGCCGCGCAGTGGGGCCGCCACCCCGAGGGACGTCAGACCTACGGCAAGTCGCTGATCGCCGACCCTTGGGGCGACGTGATCGCGCAGGCGAGCGACGGCGTGGGCCTCGCGCTCGCCACGCTCGATCCGAAGCGCCTCGCCGACGTGCGCGCGCAGCTCCCGAGCCTGCGGCACCGTCGCCTCGGCGTCTGACGATCCGTCCTCGTGGTTGCCGCGCGGCGCGCGCAGCGCCAGGAACGAGACCATGCGCCTCGACCTCGATCGCTCCCGCTACGTGCTCCGCACCCGCGCCAAGGGCCTGCTCTCGGCGCTCGCGCACGACCTCGAGCTCGAGGGCCGCTTCGCGAGCGGCGAGGCCAAGGAGGAGGGCGGGAAGTGGAGCGGCCGCGCCAAGGTGCGCCCGAGCGACCTGCGCGTGGTCGGCGTCCTCCACAAGGACAAGCTCGACACCACGGTGCTCTCGGCGAGCGACGTGCGCGAGATCGAGCGCCGCATGCGCGACGACACGCTCAAGGGCGCGACCGAGGTGGAGATCGTGGCGCGATCCACCGACGACCTCGAGATCGTCCTCGCCGGCCGCACGAGCAAGCTGCGCTTGTCCCCGCGGGTCGCCGGCGACGCGGTGACCGCGCGCGGCACCCTCTCGATGAAGGCCCTCGGCCTCGCCGAGATCAAGGGTCCGCTCGGGGCGTTCACCGTGAAGGACGAGATCGAGGTCGAGGTGCAGGCCTGGCTGCTGCCTGACTGAGGGTCAACCCCCGTGCTGAAGCCCGGGGCACCGACTGCGGGGGCAAGCCCGCTTAGAGCGGGCTCCAGCTCATCGCACGAAAGACCTCGTTTTTTAGCCTCGAAGCAGCCGGATGAGGCCTCGCTTTCGCGAGCCCGCCGTAGGTGGGCTTCCACGGCAGTCGGTGCCCCGGGCTTCAGCCCGGGGGCCTCGACGTTGCCCGACTGAGTCTCAGTTGACGGTCGTGTCGTTCGCGACGACCGCGACCGGCTCGACGGACGCGCCGTTGGTGGGCGCGGTGCGCGTGTACTTCTCGACCTCGGCGTCCATCGTGCCGTCGAGGATCTTCTTCCACATGATGAAGTCGGCCTGGAACGACCAGAGCGGGTGACCGAACGTGGCGGGCACGTTGCCCTCGACGAAGAAGTGGCCGATCCACGCGCACGCGTAGCCGACGACCGGCGCGAGCGCGAGGAACCGGGCGCGACGGGTGAGGATGCCCGTGGCGGCGAGGGCCAGCGCGGCGCTGGTCCCGACGAAGTGGAGCCGGCGGTTGCCCTTGCTCGAGTGCGCCTTCACGTAATAGGGCCAGAAGTCTTCGAAGGTCTTGATGTCGTCGGCCATGGGCTCCTCCGGGGGAGCGCGGAGGATAGCGCGTCCCCCCGCGAGGTGCTCGGCCGTGGCTCACTCCTCCGCGTCGGCGTGGCGCGGATACGTCGCGGTCTCTTCCTTGATCACCGGCGCTGCCTCCCCGCGGACCGTGCGCCCGGGGATCTGGTAGGGCTGCCCGCGGAGCCGCTGGGCCGCGGTCTTCGCGCGCCAGCCGAGGTAGGCCTTGTTGAACTCGAGCACCATCTGCCCGTCGAAGTAGGGGTTCTTGGTGCCGGCGATGTGCACGAGCGTGAGCACCTGCTCCGCGACCGACACCGGACACCCCTCGAGGCGGATCACGTCGTCGCCGGCGGAGAACAGCTTCGCCGTGACGCTCACCATCTTGGCGTAGATGTCGTCGTGCTTCGCGTGGTGCGGGTCCTTCGACTCGCGCCCCTTGTAGACGTTGCGGATCTGCACGAGCCGCTCGGCGCCGGATTTCTTGGGCAGGTGGCCCTCCCACTCCGCGCAGTCGCCGATGAAGATCACCTTCTCGCCCGGCTTCGCGTCGATCGCGCCCTTGTACGCGCCGAACACCACGTGGAGCCGCGGCATCTTGGCGTCGGTGGTCTCGTCGAACAGGCGGAGCAGCTCGATCGACTCCTCGATCGCGCCGGGGCAGCCGCCCCAGCAGTAGTCGGTGTGCTCGGCGTCGGGCGGGGCGCCCGCGTACGCGGTGATGTTGGTGCCCTCGAAGTACTTCTCGACCCGGATCAGGCCGACCTTGAAGCCCTTGGCGCGCGCCTTGGCCTCCTCGAGGGAGACGTCGCCCGAGAGCTCGATCGCGCCGAGGTCGAGCGGGCCGAAGCCCTGCGCGCTCGCGAGCCGCAGGTGCGCGACGGTGTGGGGGTCGACGCCGATGATGTTGCACCCGACCGCGTCGATCGCCGCCTGGTTGTTCCCCATGATGATGAGGTTCATGTTGCGTGGGATCGGCGTGAGCATGCGCCCCTCGCCCGCGATGATGCAGTCGATCGCCACGAACTGCGGCTGGATGATGTGCTGCAGGTCGGCGACCTTCTCGTCCAGCTTGTGGTCGTGGTCGATGAGGCGGTGCCGGTCGTCCTGGATGCCGATGTAGTTCTTCATCGAGAACGTCACCGTCGTCCACGGGTGCGACTTGAACTTGGGCATGTTCACGAAGAAATCGGCCTTGGCGACCGGCTCCGGTGTGAACACGTAGTCGCGCAGGCGGCCCTCGTGCGTGTAGGGGATCTCGACCTGCGGGACCTCCTCGAAGCAGTAGTGCTTCACGCCGGTACGCTCGAACATCGGGTAGTAGAGGGCGCCCTCGAACGCGGCGCGCGTGGGCACCGTGATGCCACACCGCTCGCCCACCGCGAGCTCGGTCATGCGCGCGTGGGGATCCTCGCGGTCGCGGAGCGCGCCGATCACGCCCTCCACGAACTCGGGCCGCGTGTGCGCGTGCTCGAACAGCGGGCCGCTCGCCACCACGTTGGGCTTGAGGAGGGTGCGCCCCGAAGGACGCAGGCCGAGCTCCTCCAGCCCCTCGCGGACGATCCGCCGGATCCGCTCCGGATCGTAGGTGTCGCAGTGGCGGAGGATGACCTTGGGCTTCGCTGCGTTCGGGTCCATCCGACGAACGGTATCACCGTTGCGGAAAATGTGAGGCGACCCTCGCATTTTCCGTCCGGGCGGGTTTTGCCCTGGAAAGGCTGGGCTCGCACGGCCGTGGTAGCTTCGCGCCATGAAGCGGCGATCGGCGTGGATCTTCGGGGTGATGGTGCTCTCCGCCTGCGAGAAGCCCACCCCACCCCCCACCGCGACCACGCCCTCGGCCACGGCGAGCACCAAGGCGAGCACCGTGGTCAGCGCGTCCGCCTCCGCGTCCACGGCGCCTTCGACGGTCGCGAACACCAAGCCCACCGCAAAGGGCTCCGCCGATCCCAAGGTCGGCAAGGCCAAGCTCACCACCTACGCCGCCGCGCTCGCCGAGGGCCGCAAGCTCGCCGGCGAGAAGAAGTGGGCCGACGCCGCCGCCAAGTTCCAGGAGGCCGTCGCCGCGCGCCCGAACGACCCGCGCGCGCTCGCCGAGCTCGGCTACGCGCAGCACCACGCCGGCGAGGACGACAAGGCGCGCGCCACCAACAAGCTCGCGCTCGCCGCCGCGTCCGACGCCAACCTGCGCGCGATGATCCTGTTCAACGAGGGGCTGGTCGACGAGAAGCTCGGCGACAAGGCGGCCGCGCGCGCGCACTACCAGGCCTCGTACAAGCTCCGCGCGAACGACATCGTCAAGAAGCGCCTCGAGGCGGTCGGTGGCACGGTCGGCCCGTGCGACGGCGTGTTCCCCACCATGGAGGCGATGCGCGCGTGCCTGTTCGAGAAGGCCAAAGACGACCTCGGCATGGTCCCCGAGACCGGCGCGCCGCTCGGGTTCATGCGCAAGGTCGAGCACCCGAGCCTGGTGCTGCACGTCTTCAAGTGGGGCGCCGGCGCGGAGCTCGACGGCCTCGGCGGGCACCCGCAGTTCCTCGTCTCCAAGGTGCCCAAGGGCTTCCGCAAGGTCGCCGACCTCGGCTCCGACTACGAGCCCGGCGCGTTCGGCGTGCACAACGAGGCGCGCTTCACGGGGTTCGCCGACGAGACGTTCGGCAACCACAAGGTCGTGAAGGTCTCCTGGGAGCAGGCCGACGCCGACTCCAACATGGCCGGCCTGCAGCTCTACACGTACCTCACCAGGAACGTGACCCTCTGCGTGCTCGGCGACGACAAGCGCGAGACGGTCTGCCCGGTCACCGTGCCGGTCGAGGAGGTCGACGAGCTCAGCTACATGGACGGCCTCACGGGCGAGGACAAGGACGCCGTCGACGAGCTCGCGAAGACGGAGCCGCCGTACAAGAAGGTGATGACGGCCACCTACGCGATCGGGAACGACGGCAAGGTCGTGGTCACGGAGACCGCGGGCAAGCGCAAGGATCTGGAACCCTTGCTGAAGGGCGTGAGGCTCTTCTAGAGGGGGCCCTTGCCAAGCGGCGAGCAAGCGAGATAAGCCCGCGCTCGTGAGCCCTTCGTTCCTGGAGCAAGAGCAAGAGCGTCTGCAGGCGCGGTTCGTCGGTCGCGACTCCGAGCTCGCGCTGCTGCGTCGGTTGCGAGAGCCCGCCGACGACCTGCGCGTCGTGGTGATCCACGGGCCCGGTGGGATCGGCAAGACCAGCCTGCTCCACGCCTTCCAGCGGGAGGCGGAGGAGACCGTCTACCTCGACGCCCGACGCTCGCAGGGCAAGACGCTCGCGCTCCTCCACCTCCTCGGCGTCGCGCTCGAGGAGCGCAAGGAGGCCCCGCTCGTCCTCCTCCTCGTCGACACCGGAGAGCTCCTCGAGCTCGTCGAGGGCAACCACCGTGATGCCTTGCTCGCGCTCGTCGGCGACCGCGTGCGCCTCGTCGTCGCGGGGCGCGGCCTCCCGGGCGTGCCGTGGCGCACCTTGCCCTCCTGGGGGACGGCGATCCGCGAGATCGCTCTCGACGCGCTCGGTGCAGACGAGGCCGAGGAGTACCTGCGGCGCCGGGGGCTCGAGGCCGACGCCATCGCGCGCCTCTCCCGCTTCGCCAAGGGACACCCGCTCTCGCTCGCGCTCGGCGCCGAGCGTCAGCTGGAGAACCCCACCGCGCCGTTCGTGCCCACGGAGTCACCCGACGTGGTGGGCGAGCTCTGCGAGCAGTTCCTCGCCGGCGTGACGGACCCGGCACTGCGACAGGCCGTCGAGGTCAGCGCGCTCCTGCGCACCACCACCGAGGACCTCCTGTCGGCCATGCTGCCCGACATCGACGCGCGCACCGCGTTTCGCTGGCTCCGCTCGCTCAGCTTCGTCGAGACCACGCCCCGCGGCCTGTTCCCTCACGACCTCCCCCGCGAGATCATCGCGACCGACCTCGCCTGGAGGAGGCCCGCCTTCGATCGCGAGCTCCTCCAGCGGGCCTTGCAGTACTGGGCGGCGCGGTTGCCGGACATCCCCGAGGAGGCGTTTCCAGAGGCCATGGCGGAGTTCGCCTTCCTGGCCACCAAGATCCCGAACCTCGGTCCCGTGCTCGCACCGCCCCCTGACCTCGACGTCGTCATCACTCCCGCCCAGGTGGAAGACGGCGAGACGTTGCGGGCGATGGTGGCGCGCCACGAAGGAGACGAGGCCGCGCGGGTGTTCGATCACTGGTGGCGGCTGCAGCCAGACGCGTTCCGTGTCATGCGGGGCCACAATGGGACAGCCCTTGCCTTCACCGCCAACCTCCGGTTGGAACGGACCAGTGCAGCCGAGAGGGCCGTCGATCCCGCCACCGAGGTGGTCTGGCCGGAGGTCGTCCGACTGATGGGGGAGGCGCCTTCGGCGCCGATTCTCTACGGGCGCTGGTACATGACCGCCCTCCAGTACCACGAGCCCTGCCCCGATCTTGCCGCAGCTCTCCTGACCAACGCGGAGCCGCTCCTCCGCATCCGCAACCTCGCGCTCTACTTCATGTACGGAGGGCCGACGGAGTTCTTCGAACGCACCGTCGAGTTCACGGGCGGCCGATCACTCCCGACGTGTTCCTTCGAGCTCGGCGGGCGTGCGTACAGGGCGGCGTTCCAGGACCGTCGGGGTCGCGGAGCGATCGAGTGGGTGTCGAACATTCTCGCGCGGGCAGCGGGCAGCCAGCCTCCCGCACCACAACGCCCCGTGGACTACGAGGCCTTCGCACCGGCCGTTCGTGCTGCATTGCGCGTCTTCCACGATCCGACCCGGCTTGGCGACTCCCCCTTGGTCGACCTTCCGATGGTCGGTCTCCGCTGCGGGGCACGCGCCACCCGGACGGAGCGGGTTCGCGCGCTTGGCGCGATCCTTCGCGACGAGATCGCCGCACTCGAGGGCGCATCCCCTGGAGACGAGTTCCACGGCGTCCTCCGGCTCACGTATCTCGAGCCCGCCAAGTCGCAGGAGAGAGCGGCAGAAGCTCTCGGCATGGCGTACAGTACGTTCCGCCGTCGCCTGGCCGACGCCACGGACCGACTCGTCCAGCTCCTCTGGGCTCGCCACGAAGCCCAGCCGTGAGCACGAACTGAGCAGATCGGACAGCTTTCGAGCAGCGTCTGAGCAGGCCGTGGACTGGAAAGGGGCCCGGTGAAAGCGGAGTCTCGGCGACATGTCGAGCAAAGCCCCCCGTCTCTCTCGCTGGGCATCCGGATGTGTCCTCCTCGCGGCGTGCAGTGGGCCTTCCGGTCCGGAGCAGACCGTCGACGGCGGGATCGCAACGCAGAGCGCGCCGCTCACGGCGAACCCCGCGCGCGCACGCGCGGCCCTCGAGCTCGCCATCCAGCTGGCGAGCAAGGCCAGGGAGACCGAGAAGGCGCTGCTGCCACGCGAGAACGGGCTCGCTGTTGTGACGGAGCCGAACCTGACGGGGTTCGGCAGTGAGGCGTTCCGCAAGCCCGACGCCCATGACTGGAGCAAGCTCGGAGCGCACCTTCCGAACGAGGCGAGCGGCACGTTCCGCTTCAGCCCGGCGCGGGTCGAACGCTGGACGCTTCGCGCCTCGCTGGCCGGCGCCCAGGGCAGCGTGGGCGTCGTCGATCAGGGTCGCGTCGTCTACCCCGACGTGTGGCCGTCGACCGACGTCGTGGCCATGTCCGGGGAGCGCCACAGCGAGCTCTTCTTCGTCCTGCGCGATTCGAAAGCCCCGCTCCGCTTCGATCTCGCCCTCGAGCTCGGGAGCGAGCTGACGCTGCGCAAGGAGCCACTCCCGGGGGGGGCCCTCGAGTGGCTGGACAAGCGCGGCGATGCGGCGCTGCGCGTGGATCCCGCGTTCGCCATCGACTCCAAGGGCGTCCGTGTGCAGGTGCCCATGACAGTCATCGGCAAGCGGCTGTCGCTGACTCTCGATGCACAGGGACTCACCTACCCGGTCCTCGTCGATCCGGTGATCTCTGTGCCGCTGTGGCAGGGAATCGCGAGCGTGCCGGGAGGAGGCCGCGATGGAGCCTCTCTCGCCTACGTCGCCGGTGGGGGGGTCCCCGGCGTCGTGATCTTCGGCGGCAACAAGGGACCGTCCGTCGGTACGGCCACCACCGAGGCGTATCGCTGGAACGGCACCACCTGGTTCGACATGGCGGACCCGGTGGTGAGCCCCACCATGAGACACGCCGCGACGCAGTGGGCGAGCGGTGGACTGCCGTACGCCGGGATCGTGTACTTCGGAGGCTGCAACAGCGGCTGTGCCACCTACCTCTCTGCTTCGGCCTGGAGTGATGGCAACGGCTGGGCCCCTTTCTGCGGGATTCCCGGCTCCCCGTCCTGCGGCGTCACGGCGCGTGCAGACCATTCGATGGCGTCGACCTCGACACACCTGGTGATCCTCGGAGGGCGGAACGCCAGCGGCCACTTCACGGACGGCTTCGAGAGTTCCGGCCGACCGGCCGCCGACCTCTGGGTGCTCCCGGCCACGGCGCCCGCCAACACCTTCACCAAGGTGACCGCGTTGGGAAACAGGCCGGTCGCCCGTGTCGGCGCGTCGATGGCCGGCAACGACACCCAAATCCTCTTGTTCGGTGGTTCGAACCTCGCCCCGAGCCTCGGCGGTTCGAGCCTCGGCCAGCTCGCAGACACCTGGCTGTTCAATCCCAGCACCTCGACCTGGACGCCCGTCTGCAGCGTGCCGGGCACGTCGGTATGCAGCCCTGGTCCGTTGCCGCGATCGGGCGCCGGACTCACCTGGGACTCCAACCGCAAGAAGTTCATCTTGTTCGGGGGATATCGCTTCGAAGGCGCAGGCATCGGCAGCTCCGACGACACCTGGGAGTTCGACCCGACGACGGCCAAGTGGTCCCTGCTGTGCGGCGCTTCGGTCGGCGGCTCGAGCTGCGGAGTCGGCCTCGCCAACGACGACGCCAAGATCGCCTACCACGCGGGCCGACGGCGCGTCGTCCAGGCAGCTGGCTACTCGGCTGGTTTTCGCGCCTCTGCCTACGAACTCTACGTCCGCGGAGGTTCGTGCACGAGCGCCGCGGACTGTGACACACCGGCCGGCGGGACACCGTTCTGCGTCGATGGCACGTGCTGTGAGACCAACTGTCCCACCTGCCAGACTTGCGCGGACCCCACCTCGCCTGGCGTCTGCAAGAACGTCGCGGTCGATCTCCCCGATCCGCGCGGCGGATGCCCGAGCGGCACCGTGTGCAACGGCTCGGCGGCCTGCAAGTCCCCCCTCGGGACAGCGGGCTGCACCAGCGGGAGCACCTGCAGCTCCGGCTACTGCACGGACTCGGTCTGCTGCAAGTACTCGAGCTGCGGATCCGACCAGTGTGCAGCGATCCTACCGTTCGCAGGCAACGCTGGACTCTGCAAGGGCAAGGTCGGCAGCACCTGCACGGGACCCACGGATTGTGCCAACGGCCAGTGCGTCAACAACGTCTGTTGCTCGAGCGCATCGTGCGCGGGTGGAGCCTGCAACTACTTTGGGTCGCTCGGCACCTGCAAGAAGAAAGAGGGACAGACCTGCACCAGCGGCACCGATTGCGGCACCGGTTTCTGCGTGGACGGGGTGTGCTGCCTCTCGGGGTGCACGGGCCAGTGCCAGGCCTGCGACGTCGTCCCGGGCACCTGCACGACGGTGACCGGCTCCCCCCGCGGCACACGGGCGGCCTGCGCCGGCACCGGTCCGTGCGCCGCGCGCTGCGACGGCGCGACGGCCACGTCCTGCACCTACGCCCCTGCAGGCACGAGCGCCTGCGGAAGCCCCAGCTGTACGGCGGGCGTCGAGACGACGGCCGGAACCTGCAACGGCGCCGGCACGTGCAACCAGCCCACCAAGTCGTGCGGAGCGTTCACCTGTGGCGCGACCAGCTGCAAGGTGACCTGCGCCACGAGCACGGAGTGTGGCGGTGGGTACTACTGCAACACTGGCGTCTGTTCCCCCAAGCTCGGCGCGGGGCTCACCTGCGCGACCGCCGACCAGTGCGCGAGCGGCAACTGCGTGGATGGTGTCTGCTGCGGCAGCGCGAGCTGCTCGGGAGGCGCCCGGTGCAACGTGATTGGCTCGCTCGGTACGTGCGCGAAGCCCAATGCCGCGTCGTGCGCCTCGAGCGGCGAATGCGGCTCGGGCTTCTGCGTCGACGGTGTCTGCTGCGACGCTGCGTGCGGCGGACAGTGTCAGGCGTGTGACGCGACCGGCAAGATCGGAACCTGCACCGTCGTGACCGGGTCCCCCCACGGCACGCGCCCGGCGTGCGGTGGCACGGGCGCGGGCAGCGACTGCGGGGCGACCTGCAACGGCACCGATGCCGTGGCCTGCCGCTACCCCACCGGCTCCAAGTCGTGCGGCGCAGCGACCTGCGTCAGCGGCGTCGAGACGCACATCTCGGTCTGCAACGGCTCGGGCTCCTGCAGCGACACGCCGAAGTCGTGCGGCTACTTCGCGTGCGCGGCGAGCAGCTGCAAGTCGAGCTGCACCACCAGCACCGACTGCGCCACGGGGTCGTACTGCAAGACGGGAGCGTGTGTCCCGATCGAGGGGCTGGGCACCACCTGCACCACCTCTTCCACGTGCACCAGCGGCTTCTGCACGGACGGCGTGTGCTGCGCGGTTGCCTCCTGCGGAGCCGGCAAGTCCTGCTCCGCCGGCACGACCAAGGGCATCTGCCAGAGCTTGAATGGCACCGCCTGCGCGGTCTCCACCGACTGCGCCAGCGGGGCCTGCGTCGACGGGGTCTGCTGCGACAGCAAGTGCGACGGCTCCTGCGAGGCCTGCAACCAGGTGGGCTCCGTCGGCAAGTGCATCCCGATCGTCGGGCAACCGTTGCCGGGCCACGCCGCCTGCAGCGCAACCCTGACCGATCCCAAGTGTGGCCTCCGCTGCAACGGCGTGGAGACCAAGTCCTGCGTCAACGCCAGCACCACGACCGCGTGCGGAACGCCGTCCTGTAGTGGCGGGGTGGAGAAGGGCGTCAGTACCTGCGACGGAGGTGGCGCGTGCAAGCCCGCTTCCAAGACCTGTGGCTCCTACGACTGCGGACCGACCGCGTGCCTCACGAGCTGCACCACGAGCGACGACTGCGCGACGGGCAGCTTCTGCAAAGCGGGGTCTTGCATCGGCAAGCAACCGCTCGGCGAGAAGTGCGCCGACCTCTCCGAGTGCGCGTCCGGGTTCTGCGCCGACGGGGTGTGCTGCTCGGTCGCGGGTTGCGGCGAGGGCAGCGCTTGTGCGGCGGCACCCAGCAGCGTCGCGGGCACGTGCCTCAAGCGCAACGGGGTGACTTGCACCAAGCTCGAGGAGTGCGCGAGCGGTCGTTGCGTCGACGGCGTGTGCTGTGACACTCCCTGCGATGGACAGTGCGAGGCCTGCGCTCTCATCGGGAGCGAAGGCAAGTGCACGCCCGCCACGGGAGCCCCGCGAGGCTCGCGGGCTGCCTGCGACAGCCTGAGCACTGACGACTGCGCCAAGCGCAGCTGCGACGGCGCGACCCGCGACAAGTGCACGGGGTTCCAGAACGGCGCCACCACCTCGTGTGGTGCCGACGCCTGCACCGCGGACAAGCGCTTCCAGAAGCACGGCAACTGCGACGGGAAGGGCGGCTGCGCGCTGCCCGATCCGAAGCCCTGCACGCCGTTCGCGTGCGACGCCACTGCATCGAGCGGCTGCAAGTCGAGCTGCACGGTCGAGGGCGACTGCGCCGATGGATTCACCTGCGCGGCCGGCACGTGCATCCAGGGGTCGAAGTGTAGCGAAGATGGCCTCGCGTCGATCGACAAGACCGGCGTATCGAGTTCGTGCCTTCCCTACCGCTGCGGCACGGACGGCAACTGCCTGAAGTCCTGCGCGACCTCCGACGACTGCGCCCCCGGGGTGGCCTGCGACACGGCGGTCAAGGCCTGTGTGGCCGCCGCTCCGCTCGCTGAAGACGGTGGCTGCGGTTGCACGACCCCAGGCACCCGGGACACCGGCGGTCGGCTACTGGCCTTCGCGGCCGCGCTCGGACTGCTGGGGCTGCGTCGCCGACGTTCGAAGTAGGACGGGTGCGACTCCTCCATCGATCGCGTACCCTTGGCCCCATGCAGTCGGGGGCGGCGGCGGAGCGACACGAGCGCTGGCAAGCGGTGCTCGTGGCGCTCGCCACCGATCCGGCGCTGCGCACCGGCGACCTCCCCGCGGCGCTCCGGACGATCACCGAGGCCGCCGCCCGTGAGCTCGGCATCGCGCGCGCCAGCGTGTGGTGGGTGGAGCCCGACGGTCTGCGGTGCGCCAACCTTTTCGACGGCGCGCACCAGGCCGGCGTCGTGCTCGCCGCGACCGAGCACCCCCGCTACTTCCACGCGCTCACCAAGAGCCGCGTCCTCGCCGCCGACGACGCGCGCAACGACCCGCGCACCGCCGAGTTCCGCGAGGCCTACCTCGAGCCGCTGGGCATCACCTCCATGCTGGACGCGCCGATCCGCGCGCAGGGCGAGCTCGTGGGTGTGCTGTGTCACGAGCACGTGGGCGAGCGTCGATCGTTCACCATCGACGAGCAGATGTTCGCGGCGTCGCTCGCCGATCTCGTGGCGCAGGCGCTCGCCGCCTCCGCGTTCCGTCGCGAGCTCGAGCCCGAGCCCCCGCTCGCCGATCTCTCCGGCGAGGGCGCCCTCGGTCACTTCGATCTGCTGATGCTCCTCGGGCGCGGCGGCATGGCCGAGGTGTTCCTCGCGCGCGACCGGCTCTCGCGCGACCACGCGGTCGTCAAGCGGCTGCGCGGCGAGCGCGCGTTCGAGGCGACGCTGGTCGCGATGCTGCACGACGAGGGGCGGATCGCGTGCCGCATGAACCACCCGAACGTGGTGCGCACCCACGACGTCGCCCAGCACAAGGGCGCCACGTTCCTCGTGATGGAGCACCTGCGCGGGCAGACGCTCTCGGCGCTCGCGGAGCGCACCCGCGAGCTCGACCTGCGCGTGCCGCGCGAGGCGTGGCTCGTGGCCGTCGCCGACGCGCTCGCCGGCCTCCACTACGCGCACGAGCTCCGCGACGAGCAGGGCACACCGCTCGAGGTGGTGCACCGCGACGTCACGCCGCGGAACCTGTTCGTCGTCGCGAGCGACTTGCTCCCACCGCGCGTGAAGGTGCTCGATTTCGGCGTCGCCAAGGCCAAGGTCAGCGTGCACCAGACGCAGACCGGCATGGTCAAGGGCACGCTCGCGTACATGGCGCCGGAGCAGTACGAGGGCGATCGCGCCGACCGTCGCGTCGACGTCTACGCGATGGGGGTCATCCTCTGGGAGCTGCTCTCGGGTCGACGTCTCCGCGAGAGCGGCTCGCTCCGCGAGCTGGAGCGCTCCATGGCCAGTTCGGCCCCGCTCCTCGACACGCCACAGCCCGCGGGCCTCGAGCAAGTGGTCGCGCGCGCGCTCTCCCCCTCGGCCGAGGATCGCTTCCCGACCGCGCGTGCGATGGAGCAAGCCGTGCGCGCGTTCGTGCACGACGAAACGGCTGCGCGCCATGCGCTGGGTCAGACGCTGGAGCTGGCCTTCCGTCGTGAGCTCGCGGAGCTGGACGAAATTCTCGCGGTCGAGGACGAGGTCGTGCAGGTTCGCTGACCGAGTGTTCACGCCTGCTTCACTCAACGGCCCTCTTGGCAAGCCCTACCGACCGTGCGAGCGTCCGGCCCCAATCCGCGACCAACGTCGGCGTGTGAAGCGCCGGCATCTGGAGGTTCGAAGTGAACGCTATGAAGCTCGTTTTCGTCTCGCTGCTGGGCGCAGGTCTCGCGCTCGGGTGTGATCAGAAGCCCGAGGGCGGCGCCGCGGGCGCTTCGTCCTCCGCCAAGCCGACGGTCGCCTCCGCGACCGCGAGCGTCAGCGCCAGCGCGAGCACCGTCGCGAGCGCCGCTCCGTCCGCGAACGCGGCGCCCAAGCGCAAGCGCGCCCGCTTCGGCCTCGCCGGCATGTACTTCCACGCCGCCAAGAAGCTCAGCGATCTCGACGAGGCCCAGAAGTCCAAGCTCGCCGAGATCGAGAAGGGCTTCGAAGATCCGGCGCCCCCCGCCGAGATGAAGGCCTACCACGACGAGCTCGTCGCCCAGGTGAAGGCCGGCAAGATCGAGACCGCCAAGCTCGACCCGCTCAAGGCGGCCGCCGAGAAGGCGATGATCACCCACCGCGACAAGGAGCTCGACGCGCTCAACGGTCTGCACGCGCTCCTCAAGGCCCCGCAGCGCACCGCGCTCGTCGCCGCACTCAAGGCCAAGGAGGGCAAGGGTCCGATGATGGGACCGAAGGGCGGCCCCGGCGGGAAGATGGGCCACGACCCGAAGGAGAAGGTCGCCCACATGACCAAGGAGCTCGGGCTCGACGACGCCCAGGCCAAGAAGGTCGAGGCGATCCTGCCCAAGGAAGACGCCAAGGCGCACGACCCCGAGGCCTGGAAGAAGAAGATGGAGGCGGTCAACGCCGCCTTCGAGAAGGACGGCTTCGACGCCAAGAAGCAGGAGCTGTTCACGGGCAAGGGCCCGGGCGCGGCGCACGGCGGCATGGACGCGGCCTTCCTCGACAAGCTGCTCCCGATCCTCAAGCCGGAGCAGCGCGAGAAGCTCGCCGCCAACATGGCGATGGGTCCGGGCGGCAAGCACCACAAGGGCATGAACGGTCACCACCCGCAGCCCGCGGCCTCGGGTTCGGCTTCGGGCGCGCCGTCGGCGGCTCCCTCGGGCAAGCCCGGCGACGACGACGACGACGACTGAGCCGCCCTCAGTTCGACGAGAGAAAGGCCTGGACCGCCGACACCGTGCGGTCCGGGCCTTCTTCTTGGGGCACGTGTCCGAGGTCGTCGAAGATCACGAGCTTGCTCCCCGCGATCTCCTTCTCGAAGCGCGCACCGTGGCTCGGCGGGATGAGCCGATCGCGACCGCCCCAGAGGACGAGGGTCGGCACGCGGATCTCCCCGAACCGCGCCGCGAGGGGCCCGCTCGGCGCCTGCTCGAACCGCGCGACCAGCGCCTTGCGGTTGCCGGCGCGGACCGCGAGCGCGAAGTAGAGATCGACGAGCTCGGGCGTGACCTTGGCGGGATCGCCGTACACGTTGCGCAGACTCGACTCGATGAGGCGCCGCGGCAGCGAGACCGACGCGAGCCGGTTGAGCACCGGCGTGCGGGCGAGCCGGAACCCGAGCGGCATCGACTTCACCTCGGAGGGGTAGCCCCCCGCGTCCACGAGGATCAGCCGCGCGACGCGCGCCGGATGCGCGAGCGCGACCGCCAGGCTCACGTGACCACCGAACGAGTTGCCGCCGATCACGCACCGCTGCACGTGGAGGTGATCGAGCACCGCGACCACGAACGCCACGTACGACTCGATCGTGTACACGCCGTCGGGCGACGGACCGGTGAGGCCGAACCCGGGCAGGTCGAAGCGGATCACGCGCCGCGTGGGCCGGAGCGCCGTGGCCCAGCCCTCCCAGGTGTGCAAGCTCGCGCTCGTGCCGTGCAGGAGCACGATCGGCGCCGGGTCGTCGCGGGGCCCCTCGTCGCGCAGGTGCACCTTCATGCCCTTGACGTCGACGAACTGCGAGGGCGGCGGCGCCCACCGCGCGACCAGCGCGTCGAGCGGCCGGTCGGGCGCCCACGTGAGCGCGACACCCACGCCGACGACTATTAGCAACAGGGCGAGCAGCGCGCCGAGCACGCGCAAGGTCTTCGCCAGGATCCCGCGCGCGTTTCCGGTCATCGGGCCTAGCATCGGGGTCATGGCCCGACGACGCAACATCCTCTTCGTCACCACCGATCAGCAGCGCTGGGACGCGCTCGGCTGCAACGGCGGCAAGGTCGCGCAGACCCCGGCGGTCGACGGCCTCGCGCGGGCGGGGATCAACTACACGCGGCCGCACGTGCAGAACGTGGTGTGCATGCCCTCGCGCGCCACGATGGCGACGGGCCAGTACCCGCGCACGCACGGGGTCGTGTGCAACGGCGTCGCGCTGCCCGAGGACAGCCCCACGATCATGCGGGTGCTCTCCGACGCCGGCTACCACACCGGCCTCGTCGGCAAGGCGCACTTCGAGCCGCTGTTCGATCTGCGCCGCGAGTTCCCCCAGAACCAGCTCGCGCCCGCCGACTCGACCGGCCCGTGGCTCGGGTTCGATCACGTCGAGCTCGCGGTGCACGCCCCGATCCCCACGACCCACTACGGGCGCTTCCTCGCCCACGAACACCCGCGCGCGCTGCTCGGGTTCGGCTGGCTCCTCAGCGGCCTCGGCGGCGGCGACACCGGCGCCCCGGAGGTGAAGGTGAACCCGATCCCGCGCGGCCTCTACCACACCGACTGGGTGCGCGACCGCGCCGAGGGGTTCCTGCGTGCGCACGACCCGAGCGCGCCGTTCTTCCTGTGGGTGAGCTTCCCCGACCCACACCACCCGTGGGACCCGCCCGCGAGCGAGCGCCGGCGCGTGCCGTGGCGCGACGTCCCCCTGCCCGAGGGACACCCCGGCAAGGCGCTCTACCGCGTGCTCGCCGACAAGCCCCGGCACTGGCTCGACTGGTACGAGGGCCGCTTCCACAACCCCGAGGGCGGCTCCTCCCGCTTCGTGCCCGCGCGCCTGCAGGACGATCAGCTGCGCGAGATCAACGCGCTCGTGCACGTGGAGAACGAGCTGATCGACGAGGCCGTCGGTCGCCTGCTCGCGTTCCTCCGCGAGCGCGGCCTGGACGAGGACACCGACGTGTTCTTCACGAGCGATCACGGCGAGCTGCAGGGTGATTTCGGTCTCCTGTTCAAGGGCCCCTACCACGTGGACGCCCTCCTCAAGGTGCCGCTCGTGTGGCGCCCGGCCCCGAGCGCCGGCGTCGCGCCCGCGGTGGTGCGCGAGCCGGTGGGCCTCGTCGATCTCGCGCCGACGTTCTGCGCGATCGCCGGCCTGCCCGTGCCTCCGTGGATGGAGGGCACGCCGCTGCCGACCACGAGCGACGCCGCGCGCCGCTTCGTGCTCACGGAGTGGGACAGCCAGTTCCGCAACGTCGGCATGCACCTGCGCACGATGTTCGAGGACCGCTGGCTCGTGACCTCGTACCTCGCGAGCACGCGGGACGAGGGCGGCCGCTTCCCGATCCTCGAGGCGACAATCGCCCGCCCCGGCGCGATCCCGCACTACACCGGCGAGGAGGGCGAGCTCTACGACGTGGTCGAGGACCCGCTGCAGCGCCGCAACCTGTGGGACGACCCGCGGCACAAGAGCACGCGCGACGATCTGGTCGCGACCCTGCGCGCGCGCCTGCCCCGCGGCCGCGCGACGCCGCTCCCGGTGACCGCACCGGTCTAGGAATCGTTGCCCGGTGGGTTTCGTTTCCGGGTGTACGCTCCTCACCGGGCCAGGAGGCCACGTCATGACCAGAGGTTCGCGCTCACGGTCGCTCTTCGCGCTCGGGCTCGTCGGGGTGGGCGCGTTCGTCGCGTGTGGTCCGCCCCCGAACCCCGAGGTCGCGGGCCCGAAGCCGCTGGCGAGCGCGTCGACCGCGCCGCTCGTGGTGGTGGCGCCCGCCGGCTGTGGCGGCCCCATCGGCGTGTTCCCCGCGCCCGAGGAGGCGCGCGCGGAGGACACCGTCACCGAGCCGAGCGATCCGAAGCTCACGTGCGAGATGGCGGATCTCAACCTCGCCGCGGCCGAGAAGGCGATCCTCGCCGACAAGACCCCACGCCCTCTCGCGAAGGCCAAGCCCTGGGACGGCAAGCAGAAGCTGCAGTACGAAGACCTCGTCGATCGACGCTTCCACCTCTCCAAGACGGAGAAGGCGGCGCTGGCCAAGAACGGCTTCGTCGTCACCGAGCCGGCCTTCACGAGCACCTACTCGTGGGCCTTCCACGAGATCTACCAGTCCCAGCTCCCCGTGTACGTCTCGGCGGATGCGATCCTGCATGCGGTCTATGCGTCGAACGACAAGCTCATCGAGGCCTTCGAAGAAAAGCGGCTCGCGCCGCTCCTCGGGCAGGCGCTCACGGCCATGCACTGCGCGCTCGCCGACAGCGCCACCAAGTGGCCCTCCGAGGTCGCGCGCGCCGCGGACGTCTACCTCACCGTGGCGCGATCGCTGCTCGCCGACGCCGAGGTGCCGAGCACGCTCGGAACGGACGCCGAGGCGCGCGCGCTCCTCACCAGGATCAAGAAGCACGAAGGCATCGAGGAGATCGCCCTGTTCGGGCGGCAGCGGGCCGTCGACTTCGGCGCCTACCTCCCGCGCGGGCACTACGACAAGGAGCTCGCCCCCTATTTCCGCGCCGCGATGTGGCTGTCGCGGCTCGAGCTCAACCTGGTCTCGCGTTCGTGCCGCAGCTCGCAGCCCGGCGCGGCCCTCGACCCGAGCGAGACCCCGCTCGAGGCGGCGCTCGCGCTCGGGCTCGTCGAGCTCGCCGACAAGAGCGGCGCCGACAAGGCCATCGACCAGCTCGACCGCGCGTGGGCGCTGCTCGCCGGCAAGCGAGAGGACGTGTCGTTCGCCGACCTGCGCGAGCTGCGCAAGAAGGCCGGCGTGAGCGAGCCGAGCGTCGCCTCCGCGCCGGCGCTGCGGGCGGCGATCGGCAAGGGCTTCGCCCGCACCGCGCGGCTCCACCCCATGCCCGAGGGCGTCAAGGAGCTCCCCGTGATCTTCACGATGCTCGGCCCGCGCATCGTGCCGGACACCGCGGCGCTCCACCTGCTCCTCAACGACGAGGTCCCGAAGCGGCCTCTGCCCCACGCCGGCGACATCGCTTACGTGCTCGGACACGATCGGGGCAAGGCCTTCATCCAGAAGGACCTCACCGACTTCGCGCCGGTGCTCGCGCAGAACCTCGATCGCGCGCGCAAGATGCTGAGCGCGCCGCTCCCCGAGAACGACCTCTACTCGGCGTGGCTCGGCGCCATCCGCGGCCTCTCCGCGCACCCCGCCGGCACGCTGCCCTCGTTCATGGGCACCGAGGCGTTCGGCGATCTGCGGGTCAACAGCGTGGTCGCGGCCTATGGTCAGCTGCGCCACAACTACGTGCTGATGGCCGGTCAGGAGGTGGGCGCGGCCGGGTGCGAGATCCCCGACGGCTGGGTCGATCCGGTGCCCGCGGTGTACGACGCGCTCCTCGAGTACGGCAAGCGCGGCGACCGCGTGATGACCGAGCTCGATCCCAAGGACGACCTCGGCGCGCACGCCTATTTCGTGCGCTTCGCGCGGACGCTCGAGGTGCTGAAGCGCATCGCCGAGGACGAGCTCGCGGGCCGCGCGCTCACCCCCGCGCAGAAGCAGTTCCTGTCGATGATCGCGGAGTACCGACCGCCCGGGAGCGGCGGCCCCGCGACCTATACCGGGTGGTATTTCGATCTGTTCCGCGCCCGCAAGGTCGACGGGCTCACGTCCTCCGCGTTCGTCGCCGACTACGCCACCTCGGTCATGGACTCCACCGTCGTCTACGCCGGTGCCACCGTGCTGCGGCTCGGCGTGTTCGTCATCGACGTGGGGGGCCCGCCCCGGCTCGTCGTGGGGCCGGTGGCGCGCGCGTTCGAGGCCGTGGGCCCGGTCGCCAAGCGCTTCTCGGACGCGCAGGCCGAGACGGTCACCAAGTCCGAGCCGTGGGCCGCGAGCTACCTCGTCCCCTCCGCTCCGACCCCGCCGCTGACCATCGAGCAGGAAGGTCCGGAGTTCGTCCTCCGGAGCACCAAGGCGCTCGGCAAGGTCACCGTGACGGGGCTCGACCACCACCGCCGACCCAAGGTCTCCGTCACCAAGGCCGTGGGCGACAAGCCGGTGAAGTTCCTGGTCGGCGGCGAGGAGATCGAGGGGATCGACGTGCAGGTGGGCCCGTTCCGGCGGGTGTTCACGGCCCGCATGAGCGCCATGGGGCCCCAGTGGATCCGGGAGTATCTTGGCGGGATGCCAGCGCCGCCCGCCGAGGAGTGAATCCTCGACGCCGACGGCTCGTCTGCCAGGGAGAGGATCGATGACGCGCAGGTTTCCGCTCACCGTGCTCGGGCTCCTTGCCCTGCCGTTCCTCGCCGGGTGGACCCCGCAGATCGGCGACCCGCCGACCGCCCCCAAGACCACCCCCAAGGCCGCCCCCAAGAAGCTGGGGCTCGCGGGCAGCGGGGCTCCGCGCTCCTGGAAGTCGGGCCTCTCGGTCGAGCCCACCTCGCGCGAGGCCGCGCGCGTGTTCTACCGCACCGTCTACACCGCGAGCGAGGGCCAGCCCCTCGAGTGGACCGGCAACACCGACCTCGGCGTCGCGGGCACCACCTCGGCTTCGTTCAAGGACGCGACCGCGCTGCGCATCAACTGGTTCCGCGCGATGGCCGGCGTCCCCGCCGACATCACGCTCGATCCGGTCTACAGCCAGAAGGCGCAGAAGGCCGCGCTCATGATGAGCGCCAACGGCAAGCTCTCGCACTACCCCGACAAGAGCTGGACCCACTACTCCGAGGAGGGCGCCGAGGCCGCGTCGCGCTCCAACCTCGGCCTCGCGGACAACGGCCCCGACGCGATCTCCTCCTACATGCTCGATCCGGGCGGCAACAACGCCGCGGTCGGACACCGTCGCTGGCTGCTCTACCCGACGACCGAGAAGATGGGCACCGGCGACGTGGCGAAGCAGGGGACCCATTCCCCCTCCAACGCCCTCTGGGTCCTAGACTCCGCCCCCGGGCCGCGCCCCGAGGTGCGCGATCCCCTGGTTGCCTGGCCCCCCAGGGGCTTCGTGCCGTACAACGTCGTCTTCGCGCGCTGGTCCGCGTCCTTTCCGAAGGCCGATTTCAGCAAGGCGACCGTGACGATGACGAAGGCGGGCGTGCCGCTCGCGGTCACCATCGAGTCCAGCACCGGCGGCGCTGGCGACAGCTCGATCGTCTTCCGGCCCGACGGGATGCCGGGCGACGGCTGGGGCGTCCACCCTCGCCCCGCGAGCGACCTCGCCTACCAGGTCACGCTCGAGGGCGTGCTCGTCGACGGCAAGGCGCGGTCGTTCACGTATCCCGTCACCGTGTTCGATCCGGCGGTCGCCGGCCCCGACGCCGTCGCCCCCGTGGTCAACGGCTCGGCCACGCCCAAGGTCGGCGCGCAGAACCCCTACGTCGTCACCGCGGTGCCGCGCGCCGATGGCTACCGCGTGCAGGAGGCGCGCACGCAGAAGCTCGCGCTCGCGCTCGGCGCCGAGGCCGGCCTCGCGAACGTCGTCGCCAGCACGTCTCCCGGGTACGATCCCATCGCCAAGGACGTGGCCGCGACGGGCGCGGCCAGCTACCACCTCGCCCACCCCGAGCCGAAGCTGCAGACGCTCGAGATCGACCGCACGGTGCTGGCCGACAAGAGCACCAGCCTCACGTTCAAGGCGCGCCTGATGTGGGCGGCGAAGGGCCAGAACGCGCGGCTCGAGGCCAAGCGCGAGGGCAGCGGAGCCTGGCAGACGGTGTGGACCCACCCCGCGGTCGGCACGCCCGACGGCGTGAAGGACTCGGGCTTCTCCACGTACACGGTGCCGCTCGGCGCGTTCGACGGCACGGGGCTGCGCCTGCGGTTCGTCTACGACCACGACGGCGGCTCGTACTACCCGAGCACGAGCAAGGTCGGCTTCTACATCGACGACGTGAGCCTCTCGGGCAGCGAGCTCGTGCCGGTCGCCGAGCGCGACGCCCCGACCGGTGCGTTCGCCTTCGCGCCGCCGAGCGCCGGTTCGTGGGTGCTGCGCGTGCGCCCGCGGTTCTACGGCAAGTTCTTCCTCGAGTACGGCCCGGCCCGCATGGTGGAGGCCTCGACCACGGCGCCCACGCCGCCCACGGTGCCGACGATCCCCACGACCGCGCCCACCACGGCCCCGACGACGGCGCCGACCACCGCACCGACCACCGCACCGACCACCGCACCGACGACGGCGCCCACCATCGCGTGGCCCATCCCCATCGCGTGGCCGCAGCCTTCCCCGAGCGGCGGTCCGATCGTGATCACCGTCCCCGAGCTGCCCTCGCCGCCGCCGTTTCCGTCCCCCAGCGGCCTGCCGATCCCGCTGCCGATCAAGAAGTGAGGGCCGCTAAGGCTTCTTGCTCGGATCGTAGTGCGGAACGTGCACCAGCCAGCCGGTCTCCTGCTCGCCGAGGCGCATGACCTCGGTGCAGGTGGCCTCAGTGCGCAGGCGCACCATGCGCACGTAGGTGCGGTCCTTCTGTGCGTGGGTGACCGAGTAGCTGTCGTTCACGAGCTGCGGGTTGGTGGAGCCGAGCACCGCCTGGTCCTGCACGCAGTCGAGCGGTCCCTGCAGGTGATCGTCGTCCACCACCGAGAACGAGATCGTCCCCTTGAGCCGCTGCGCCTGGTAGAGGTTGCCCGAGAGGACCCCGCTCACGTTGCTCGTGAGCCCGGGAAACCCATCGTGGTCCTGGTCGCGCTGCTTGCCGAGGTCCTTGTAGGTGGGCAAAGCATCGTTCGCTGGATCGGCCAGCGTGGCGCCGCGCAGATCGACGAACGGCGCCGTCGTGAAACCCGCCGCGTCGACCTTCGCCGCGAGCAGCCGCATCGGATCGATGGCGTCGAGGTTCCTGTCGGGCAGCGCCACCTTGAAGAGCTGGATCTTCTCGGTGTCGTCGAGCTCGAAGTTCGTGAGCTTGGCGGTGCACAGCTTGACCGCCATGCGCACGCCGTCGCCCTCGCGGTCGACGCGCACCAGCAGGTGGCTGACCGAGACCGTGTCGACGCTGGTCAGCACGGGGATGTCGTTGGTGGTGACCGCCGCCGAGAGCATCATGCCCCACACGCCCGGGAGCCGGGCCGCGAGCGGATCGGTCTTCGTCGTGGGTGGATACGACAGGGTCCCGGCCTTGCACGTCCCGACGATCGGGGTCGCGGAGCGCGCGTTCGCCTCGCCGTCGACCCCGGCGGGCAGCGCGCACGACCACTTGAACCCGTGGAACCAGCACTCCGAGTCGCGCGTGCACCTTCGCTCGCACACCCCGGTGTCGCCGCAGGAGAACCCGCGCCCGAGCTCGCCGCACCCGCTCGCCGCCGTGCAGCGCGGCGCGCACGTGTTGCTCGCCGAGCACGCCCACTTGGCGCCGAGCGACGCGCAATCGGCCTCGACGCTGCAGGGCCGATCCCCGGGCGCGAGGCAACCATCGTCACGCAGGCCCTTCTTCAGGCAGCGCCCGCACGCCGAGCACGCGAGCGTGGGCGCGGCCTTGGGGTCGGGCTCGAGGAACGTGCAGTCCTTGGAGCTCGTGCAGTCGATCGCGCACAGGCCGGCGGCGCAGTGGCGGCCCTCGCCGCACTCGAGGTCGATCGTGCACGCGGTACCCGAGGTGCCGGCCGCCGGTGGCTGCCCGTCGTCGACCGGGCTGCACGCCGCGAAGACCACCGCGAGGAGGAAGGCGCGCCTCACAGCTCGACTCCAATCGAGAAGGTCGTGGTGAGCGCGGTCCCTTGCGAGACGAAGCCGGGGTAGCCGGGGCTGTTGGTCTGGAGGCCACGCGCCTCGGGCATCTTCTCGCCGGTGCGCAGGGTGCGGAGATCGTCGGGCATCTCGTCGACCATCTGCGAAGGGTCCTTGTAGGTGGTGCGCTGCTGCATCTGCCAGAGCTGCAGCGCGAGCGAGAGCCACACCTTGCGGCTGCTCACCACGATGTCGGCGCGCTGGCCGAAGGTGAACGCGAAGAGGTTGCTGTCCACGTAGGTCGTGCGGCCGACCTGCGCCGGCACCGGGCTCGGCAGGAACGCGGCGCCGAGCGTGGTGGCGAGCGCCGCCACCGGACGGAGCGTGATCGCGCCGGCGAACGAGACGATGTCGTGGAACTGGTAGGCCGACGCGTCGATGCTGCGGCCCGGCACGAGGGCTGCGGCCTCGGGGGCCTGCGCGTGGTGGTCGAGGTAGCGCGACCAGCGCTGCAGCGTGGCCGAGGCCTGCACCGTGACCTTGTCGAACAGGCCCGCGACGCCGAGCCCGAGCTCCTGCGGCTGGTATTCGGTGACCACGGGGAACGACTGCTGCGTGCGCTTCGGGACCGTGCGATCGGGGTCGGCCTCGTGGTAGTTCCAGAGCACGACCTCGCTCACCGCGTCGATGCGGAAGTACGACTCGCCGCGGAACACGAGGCCCACCGAGAGCCACTTCTTCGGGCGCATGCGCACGCCGAGCACGCTGCGCCACGTGGTGCCGACGTTGGTCTCGAGGTTGGACTGCGCGTAGTCCTGCACCGCCGCGTCCGGCACGTAGACCTGGAGCTTGGCCTGCGCCTGCGCGGAGAGCTGCGCGCCGATGCCGATCGACAGCCAGTCCCAGGGCGCGAAGGAGGCGCCGAACGCCACGCCCGCGATGCGATTCCAGCCGCCGAACCGGGTGAACCCGAGCTTGTTGTCGAAGGTGCCCTGGCGCTCGTCGTCGTACCGCGTGGCCACGTTGGCCGCGTCTCCGCCGGACATCGGCAGCGTGAGGAGCACGCCGACCTTGACGGCCTTGTACGGGCTCGTGACCAGGCCGAGCACCAGGCGAGAATCGCCGTTCGTGAGGTGCGTGTCCGAGCGACGGTGGGGGAGCTCCGCGGTCGGGAGCGCTCGATCCTGCACGCTCTGGTTCCCGAGGCTCGAGCCGTAGATCGAGAGCGGGACGTCGGCCCCTGCGGGCCGCTTCATCAGCTGGATGTCGAGCCGGGGCGTGTAGGAGACGAGGCCGAACGTGAACGTGGAGGGGATCTCGTCGAGCAGCGCGGGGTTCGCGTGCACCACGCCGGGCGAGCGGCCGACGGCGAGGTTGCTCCCCGCGACGGCGGCCGAGTCGGCGTCCCAGCCGAAGGTGGAGAGAGGGTTGGCCGAGGCCGATCGCGAGAGACCCAGCGTCAGAAGACCGACGCAGGGGACGAGGAGCCGTGAATCCGAGGGGCGCCGCACGGGATTGCGCGGCACCCTACCACTCTTCGAGTTCAGCGATCGAGCTGGCGGAGCTTGCGCTGCAGGGTGCGACGGTCGATGCCCAGCATGCGCGCGGCGCGACGCACGATGCCCCCGCTCTTCTCGAGGGCTCGGGCGATCGAGAGCCGCTCCAGCTGGTCGAGGTTGAGGGTCGGCAGGTCGACCGAGGCCGCCTGGATGTCGGGGCGCGGCTGCTCGTGCACCGCGAGGGCGTCGGCGAGCAACCGGTCCAGATCGGCCGGCTTGGACATGAAGAGATCGGCGCCGAGCCGCATCGACTGGACGACGAGCGGGATCTCGGCCTGCGCGGTGACGACCGCGAGGACCGCGCCCGGAGCGGCCTTGCGGACCTGCTCGAGGACGACGAGGCCCCACGACGAGGGGTTGAAGAGATCGATCAGGATCAGGTCGGCGGGTGACTCGCGGAGGACGCGCTGGGCGTCCGTCGGGCCCTTGGCCCAGCGTGCCTCGAGCCCACGCTTGCGCAGGCCAGTGAGCACGTGGTTCACGAGGGTCTCGTCGGCGTCGATCACGAGCGCGGTCTGGATGGGGTTCATGGAAACTGCTGTCAGCAGTCCTCATGCCAGCGACGGTCTTTCGCTAAGTGTCTGAATTCACTGCCTTGGCGACGAAGCGTCGGGCGAGACCGGAGCCGGTCGTTCACGGTCCCATCGACAGGAAGGCACAACCTGCCCCACCCACCGTGCATATTCAAACTGCGCCCGCGCAACGATCAGACGTGATGGTGGGCGGGGTCATTCAAGTCTCCCAAAAGCACTGCGGCCACTCCGGAGAGTGACCGCAGTGTGGGGGCTTCCGTCCGTCGATGCCGCCGCTACTTGATGCCGCCGCACTTGTTCGGCGTGCCGCCACCACCGCAGCTCTCGCCGGGCTTGGTGCAGGTGCCGCAGTCGAGCGCGCCCCCGCAGCCGTCGCCGATCTTGCCGCAGTCCGCGCCCGCGAGGGTGCAGGTCGTCGGCGTGCAGACGCCGCCTTCGCAGGCCGGGCAGGTGAGGAGACCGCCGCAGCCGTCACCCTGCGGACCGCAGCGACCGCCGCAGCCGATCGGCACGCAGGTGCCGCCGTCCGGAGGAGGACAGGTGCCGCAGTCGATCACGCCGCCGCAGCCGTCGCCCGAGGGACCGCAGCTCACGCCCATCGCGCTGCACGACTTGGGCGTGCAAGAGGGCTTGCCGCACTTGCCGAGCACGCCGCCGCCACCGCAGGTCTCTCCGGCCTTGGTGCACGCACCGCAGTCGAGGAGCTTGCCGCAGCCGTCCGCCGTCGGGCCGCACTCGATGCCCCAGTCCGCGCAGGTCTTCGCGGTGCAGGTGGGCGGAGGAGGCGGGACCTTGTCGTCGCAGACGCGCGAGGTCAGGTCGAAGAGCATGAACTCGAGCGCCTTCTCCTGCGGGGTGAGGCCCTTGCTCACGCAGCCCGAGGGGAACGCCTTGTTGACGGTGTCACCCGCCGACACGTGGAGGTCGCTGAACACCACGCGGCCGCACTGCAGATCGGTCGCCGCGCCCATCGGGGTGTTGAACGTGAAGTACTGCGTCGAGAGCGGGATGGTCTTGCCGCCGGTGTCCTTGACGCCGTTGGCGTAGATCCAGCGCTGGCCGAGGGTCGCGTTCACCGTGTCGACGGTGTGCTTCGGGCCGAGGATCGAGAGCTGGCCCTTGGTGGTCGAGGCGCCGACGATGAGCAGCCAGTCCGCGAGGATGCCGCCCTTGGTGAACGTGGTGTCGACGGTGGAGATCAGCGGCGACGCCGGGTCGGTGCCGAAGTTCCAGGTGGCGATCGTGGGCCACGGGGCCGGGCCCTGCTGCAGCCAGACGTTGTGCCAGTGCGAGGCGAACACGCGGCCGCCCGCGCTCGTGTACTTGAGCACGTTCTGGCGCGCGGTGACCGACTTGGTCCCGATGTTCTGCCCGCCCTCGCAGGCGAACAGCACGGCGTCGTAGCTTTCGAGGGTGCCCGCGCCGGTGGTGCCCCACAGCGCCGTGGCGTTCGGGAACGTGCCTCCGCCGAGCGCGCCGGTGTAGGTGCCGGTGCCGCCCGAGCCCTTGAAGAGGTTGATGCGACCGGTGCCGCCCGGGTTCGTGAACTCGGCGTCGTCGATGCCGATCTTGCGGAGCAGGCACTCGAGTGCGTCGGCGCCGCCGGTGGTGAGCGCCATCTTGGGGATGTCGCCCTCGGCCTTGTTGCGCGGCAGGCGCGTCTTGTTCTTGTCGGTGATGGGGTTGTCGACGCACTTGGTGACGGGGACGGTGATCTGGCGGCGCCACTTGCCGCTCTGGATGACGAGCGGGATGCTCGCGCCGGCCGGCACGTCCTTGAGGACGAACTTGCCGGACACGTCGGTGACCGTCTGCGCGATCGGCGAGCCGGAGAGCGCGGTCGTGCACTTGTCGCAGCTCGCCCCGTCGGTGAACTTGCCGACGGCGGCGTTGGGGACGTAGACGTAGATGTTGTAGAGCGGGACAGCGCCCGCCGGGTCGTAGATGGTGCCGCTGATCGACGTGGTGACGCCCGCAGCGCACGTGGGCTTCGCGCACTCGAGGCCGGTGCAGAGCGGGCCGCCGTCGGGCAGCGTTCCACCACCGCAGACGCTGGCCTTGCCGCCGCCGCCGCAGATCGCGGGCGCGGTGCACGTGCCACAGCTCGCGATGGTGCCGCCGCAGCCGTCGGCCACCGGGCCGCAGTTCGCGCCGTAGTCGGCGCAGGTCTTCTTGGTGCAGCTCGAGGAGCCGGTGCCGCAGACGTTGGCGAGGCCGCCACCGCCGCAGATCTCACCGGCCTTGGTGCAGGTGCCGCAGTCGAGGAGCTTGCCGCAGCCATCGGCCGCCGGACCGCAGTTGTACCCGAGGTCGGTGCAGGTCTTGGCCGTGCAGGTGCCGCCATCGCCCCCACCGGGCTTGCCGCACGTGTTGAGCACACCTCCGCCGCCGCACGTCTCGCCACTCGGGCACGTGCCGCAGTCGATCGCCTTGCCACACCCGTCGCCCTGCGGACCGCACTTCGCGCCGAGGTCGGTGCACGTCTTGGGGATGCAGCCCGACGTGCCGCCACACTTGCTCGCGATGCCACCGCCGCCGCAGCTCGCGGGTGCCGTGCAGGTGCCACACTCGATCAGACCACCGCAGCCGTCGGCGACGGGACCGCAGTCCGCCCCCGCCTCGGCACACGTGCGCTTGATGCACGACGATCCGTCACCGAGGCCTCCGTCGAGCTCGATCGTCCCGCCGGTCTCGACCGTCGAGGCGTCGTCGTCACCTGCGTCGTCGAGGATGCCAGGCGAGTCGCCGCTTCCGCATCCGAACAAGACCAGCGAGAGACAGGTTGCCGCCCCGAATCCGACCCCAGCACCCCAGTTCCCCAGCACTCGTCGCATGTGGAAGGCCCAGACCTCCACAGTACCGACTGGACAGGGAACCAGGCAGGAAAATTACAGTCTCACTGTGTGGCACGTTCACTTACTGAACGACCACCGAGCTCTTGAACATGCCCATTCCGCAGTGGAAGGCGTAGGTCCGCGCCTCGCCCACGGGGACCTCGATCACCACGGGCTGGTTCAACGGGAGCGGTTTCTTCACCGACAGCTCGGGGAAGACGACGTCGGTCGCGCACGTGCCGTCGCTCGTCCGCTTGAACACGAGGCGCGTGGCCTTGCCCTTCGGGATCTCGACCTTGCTCGGGGTGAAGCCATTGTCGTCGGCGACGATGTTCACGTCGCCGCCCGTCGCCACGTAGGGGGCCGGAGGCTGGGCCTTCTTGCACCCGGCCAGGAGGGCGATCGAGAGGACGATGCACGGGATCACACGCATGGAGCCTCCTTTGACGTTCACTTGGTGAGGTACTTCTTCGGGTCCTTGGTGAACGCCTTGTCGCACCCGCTGCAGCAGAAGTAGTAGGTCTTGCCCTCGTACTCCGCCTTCGGCGAGTCGGCGTTCACCACGAACTCCTCCTTGCTGACGAGGCAGAACGACCGATCGCCCACCTTGGCCTCGCCGGGGGGGACCACGCCCTTCGCGCTGCTCGAGGGGGCGGAGGCCGCCGAGTCGGGCGCCTTCTTGTTCGAGCTGCACCCGACCGCGGGCGCGACGACGGACAGCGAGAGCGTGAGGAAGACGAGGGACGAGCGAGACATCAGGACCTCTCTGTGTTCGTGATCAGGCGACGGCACGGCGACGGAAGACGAGGGTGGGCAGCAGCCCGGAGCCGACGCCGAGCGCCGCACCGGCGACACCCGACAGGCCGACGCACGCGCACCCGAGCGACCCGGTGAGCACGGCGAGCGAACCCGCCCCGAGCGCGAACACCAGCGGCGAGGCTGCGCGCCGCGCCAGGCGACCGATCCACGCACCGGCGATCAGGCCGCCCGCGGCGCACATGGGGATGCACCACGAGACGCACTGGCTGCCGGTGCACAGGTGCCCGAGGCTCGCGGGGACGTGCTGCGCGGCGTGGGCACACCCGAACGGCACGAGACCGAGGAGCAGGCCCGGCAGCACGGCGCGGCCGAGGCTCTGGCCGCGCACGAGGAAGGCGAACGCGAGCAGCGTCAGCGCGAGGCTCACGAAGATCGCGGTGGAGACGCGCGTCCCCGTCACCATGGCGAGCACGCCGATCGCGAGGAACGGCGCCGACAGCTCGGCGGCGCGCACGCGGCGTCCGTTCTCGTAGGCGCGTAGCGCTCGTTCTTCCATCGGATCAGCCATTGCCGAACGCTCCTCTCCACAGTGCTCGTAGTCGGCCGAGGGCCCGCTCCTTGCGCTTGCGGAACGACGCGTCCTTGGGGCCCGGCGGCGCGTCGTCGCCGAGCGAATCGAAGAACGCCTCCTCGAGGGTGGCCCGGTCGCTCGGCGAGAGCTGGGCGAGCGCCTCGTGCAGGGCAGCGCGGTCCGCTTGCCTTCCGAGCGCGTGGTCGGCGCCCTCGATCTCCGCGTCGAGCTCGGTGTCGGGCAAGGGCTCCGTGCGCGCGCGGCGACGCTGCGTGCGGACGGTCGTGCACTCCCACGCGGTGATGGCGAGCGCCCAGGGCAAGGCCGGACGCGCAGGGTCGTAGTCGCTCGCCCGGGCGAAGATCTTCTCGAGCGCGATCTGCGCGGCGTCGGCCGCATCGGGGCCGTCGCCGAGCCGCCGCCGACAGAAGCGCTGGACGATGGGGGAGAGCGCCCCGAAGACCGAGGTGAACACGCTGCGATCGCCGTCGGCGAGGCGCGCGAGCTCGTGGTCGAGGTGGGCGAGATCCGTCATCGGGAGCCGTGCACTCTGTAGTACGGCGGCGGCCGCCGTTCACTTGCAGTGGCAGTGGGCGCCGCACGAGCACTTTCCGCCCAGGGTGCATCCACAGCTGTCGTGGGCGTGGACGGCGGCCCAGGCGGTGGCAGGGACGGCGACCAGGGCGGCGGCGACGAGAAGCTTCTTGAACACGGACATCAGGACCTCCTGTCCTTCTAGGCAGGGCCTCGAGATTCGTGACAGCGAACCTCGACCCGCCCTCGGCCCATCCAAGAGAAGAAGACCCGTGAAGCCCGGAAGTGACGTCGCGAAGGGGCGAAGCGCCGTAGCGGCGGCACGTAGGGCGAACCAAGAAGATCCGTGTCACGCCCTGGCTGCGCGGGTCTAGGAGGAGTGGAGGTCCCAATGTCTGCCCAAGCCAAGTTCCAGGTCTCCGGGATGAGCTGTCAGGGTTGCGTGCGCCACGTGCAGCGCGCGCTCGGCAAGATCGAGGGCGTCGGCGCGGCCGAGGTCAGCGTCGGCCACGTCAGCCTCGAGTACACCCCGGAGAAGGTCACCCGCGAGGTGATCGCTGCGGCGCTCGCCGAGGCTGGCTACCCCGCGATCCCCGAGGCTTGAGGTGGAACTGGCGACGGCGAAAGCCGAGCCGCCGCGCGCCGAGACCGTGATCCTGCCCGTGGGAGGGATGACCTGCGCCTCGTGCGTGGCGCACGTCGAGAAGGCGCTCCGCAAGCAGCCCGGGGTCCTCGGGGTCGCGGTGAACCTGGCGACCGAGCGCGCGACCGTGCGCATCGATCCGAGCCTGGCCACGTCGAAGGCGCTCGGCGCCGCGGTCGAGGACGCGGGCTACGACCCGGGCGCGCCGGTGGCGAAGGACGAGAGCGCGTTCGGCGCGCGCGCCGACGACGAGCACACGCGCGAGCGGCGCGATCTCGCGCGCAAGATGATCGTGGCGATGGTGCTCTTCGGAGTCTCGATGGCGGTGTCCATGCCGCTCATGCACGGGCACGACGCGGGGCACTCGATGGAGCTCGGCTGGGTCCGGTGGCTCCTGCTCCTGCTCACGCTGCCCGTCGTCGGGTGGGCCGGGGCTCGCTACTACGTGCGGGCCTGGGCCTCGGTGCGCCGCAAGAGCGCTGACATGTCGACGCTGGTCGCGATCGGCACGGGCTCCGCGCTCCTGTGGTCGGTGGCGGCGACCGTCGCCCCGCACGCGCTGCACCGGGCCGGGCTCGCGGCTGACGTCTACTACGAGGCCGTCTCCGGCATCCTCGCGTTGCTCCTGCTCGGCAGCTTCCTCGAGGCGCGCGCGCGCACGCGCACGGCCGACGCCATCCGCGCGCTCGCGGCCCTGCGGCCGCCGACGGCGCGTGTGCGGGGCGAGGGCGGCGTGTACCTCGAGATCGACGCCGACGACGTGGTGGCCGCCGACACCGTGCTCGTCCGACCGGGGGAGCGGTTCCCCGTGGACGGTCGCGTCGTGGTGGGCGAGGGAACCGTCGACGAGTCGATGCTCACGGGCGAGAGCGAGCCCGCGAAGAAGCTGGTCGGCTCGAGCGTCGCGGCGGGCACGGTGAACGGTGGCAGCGCGCTCGAGATCGAGGCCACGCGCGTCGGCGCCGACACCACCCTCGCCCGCATGGTCCGGCTGGTGGAGGAGGCGCAGGGCGACAAGGCGCCGATCCAGCGCGTGGCCGACGCAGTGAGCGCGGTGTTCGTGCCGATCGTGATCCTCCTCGCCGTGCTCGCGGCGATCGGGTGGCTCGTGCTGATGCCCGGCCGTGGCGCGCTGCCGCACGCCTTGCTCGCGTTCGTCTCGGTACTGATCATCGCCTGCCCGTGCGCCATGGGCCTCGCCACGCCGACCGCGATCCTCGTGGGCACCGGCGCCGCCGCGAGCCGCGGGCTCCTGTTCGCCTCGGGGGCGGCCCTCGAGCAGGCGCACCGGATCGGCACCATCCTGCTCGACAAGACCGGCACGCTGACCGTGGGCCACCCCGAGATCGTGGTCACGAAGGCGATCGGCGAGGCCGACCCGGAGCGCGCCCTCGCGCTGGCCGCGGCGCTCGAGACGCGGAGCGAACACCCCCTCGGCCACGCGATCGCCGCCGCCGCGAAGACCGGGCTCGCGGTCACGGACGCGCGCGCCGTGCGCGGACAGGGCATCGAGGGCACGGTCGACGGACGGGCGCTCCGCGTCGGGACGCGCGCGTTCGCCGCGCCGGACGACGCCGCGGTCCGGGCGGCCGACGAGGAGATCCTCGCGCGGTCGCTCACGCCGGTGGTGGTCGCGATCGATGGCGTGCCCGCGCTCGTCCTCGGCCTCGGCGACGCGGTGCGCCCGCACGCGAAGGAGGCGATGGTCGCGCTCGCGGCGCGGGGCATCCGCGTGGTGATGGTGACCGGAGACCGTCGCGCGACGGCCGAGCGCATCGCGGCCGAGCTCGGCATCCCCGAGGTGCGCGCCGAGGTGCGGCCGGAGGACAAGGTCGTCGCGGTGGCGGAGGCGATCGCCGCCGCGCACGGCGAGCACGCGGTCGCCATGGTCGGCGACGGGCTCAACGACGCCGCCGCCCTCGCCCGCGCCGACGTGGGGGTGGCCATGGGCAGCGGCACCGACGTCGCCATGCACGCGGCGGACGTGACCCTGGTGCGCGGCGACCTCCGCGGCCTCGTCGAGGCCATCGACGTCTCCCGGGCCACCATGCGGATCATCCGCCAGAACCTGTTCTGGGCCTTCGGCTACAACGTCATCGGCATCCCCATCGCGGCCGGCGCGCTGTATCCCCTCCTGCACGTGCAGCTCAGCCCGATCCTCGCGAGCGCGGCCATGGCGCTCTCGTCGGTGTCGGTCGTCACCAACTCCCTCCGCCTCCGCCGCGTCGCCCGCTGAGGCCCCGGTCGCACTCGCAGAAGTCCGAAGTCCCCCGTGCTGAAGCACGGGGCACCGACTGCCGGGGGCAAGCCCGCTAGGAGCGGGCTCCAGCTCACCGCGCGGCAGGCCTCCGTCTCAGCCTCGACGTCCGAGCAGCCAGAAAGCCCACGCCGCGCTGCAGCTGTGCGCCGAGCGCCCACGCGCGATCGCTCTGCCACGTGTGCCCACGACGCCCGCGTGGCCCCCGACAACACTCCTTGTTGCCCCGCCGCACGGCAGCAGCGCATCGCGCTGAGGACGCGCAACGAGCAAACAGAACGACAGGGCCACGCGCCTTCCCGCGCCGAAGGCGCGCTGGGGGGCCGGGCGAGCCGGCGACGCGCCGTAGGGCGAGCGATCACGAAGAGACACGCTCCGGAGGCGCGGCGCGACGGCGAGCCCACCGGGGGGCGAGAGCCCCCCGGAGAAACAGAGAGAGCCCCCCGGAGCAAACCGGGCATGCCGCTTGCGAAGGGGGTGCGTATGACGCTCCTCACTTCGCTGTCCGATTCCTTCGCACCTCCGATCGAGTGGCTACGCAGCAAGTTCTCCGTCGAGGGACCGCGGGCCTACGGCGACACGCACGACGTCGCGCTGTCGTTGCTCGCGGGCGCGCCGCCCTGCCGGGTCGTCGACCTCGGCGCCGGGCGAGGCAACCTCTCCACGCGTCTCGCCGCGCTCGGCCACGACGTCACCGCGGTCGAGCGGTATACCCAGCAGTTCCGCGCCGACGTGCCCTTGATCGACGCCGATCTCGAGCGCCCCCTGCCCTTCGCCGACGGCAGCGTCGACGCGGCCATGGCGGTGGAGATCATCGAGCACCTCGAGAACCCGCGGGCGTTCCTGCGTGAGCTCGGGCGCATCGTGCGGCCCCGCGGGGTCGCCATCGTCTCGACGCCGAACCTGACCGGCGCGCTCTCGCGGCTCCTCTTCCTGGGGGTGGGACAATGGGATCTGTTCTTCGATCATCCGTGGCGCCTGCGCGACCCGCACACCGACCTGGTCCACGGTCACATCACGCCCATGCCGCGGTGGCTGCTCGAGCACCACGCCAAGGACGCCGGCTTCGCCGTCGAGGCGTGGGCCTACTCGAGCGCCTGGCTCCCGCTGGTGCCATTTCAGCTGAACCCGCTGCCGCGGGGGAGCGCCTTCGGGCGAATCGCGCTTTGTCGGCTGCGGCGAACGTGATCGACTCGCCCGTCATGCGGGCCGTGCATCATCTTGCCATCGTCGTCGCCGATCTCTCGCGGGCCGAGCAGTTCTGGGTCGAGGTCATGGGGCTGCCCGTGGAGCGCCGCTGGGACGACGACCACGGGCGGCCCCGGAGCGTCTGGCTCTCGCTCGACCGCGGCTTCCTGGCGCTCGAGCGGGCGGGCACGTCGGGCCACCCCCGCGACGACGCCGCGCCCGGCCTCCACTGCGTGGCCCTGGCCATCGGGCGCGAGGAGCGGGCCGCCTGGGAGGCCCGGCTGGCCGCGGCCGGAGTGCCGATCGAGCGGAAATCACCGTATACGCTGTACGTCCGCGATCCGGACGGCACCCTGGTCGGCCTCTCCCACTGGCCCGAGCCCGTTTGATTGTTCTACGGTGCCGGCCATGCCTGGGCTGGTCGACTACTCGGTGAGCGATGGGGTCGCGACGATCGCGCTGAACGATCCCCCCATGAATGCGTACACGCACGAGATGATGAAGGACCTCGACGGCGCGATCCTCGAGGCGCGCTTCGACAACGAGGTGCACGCCATCGTGCTCACGGGCCACGGCGAGAAGTTCTTCTGCGCCGGGGCCAACATCCGGATGCTCTCGGAGGTCGACCAGACCTTCAAATACTACTTCTGCCTGCACGCGAACGAGACGCTGATGCGGCTCGAGCAGACCCCGATGGTGGTCATCGCCGCCATCAACGGGCACTGCGTCGGCGGCGGCCTCGAGATCGCCCTCGCGTGCGACATCCGCATCGCGCGCCGTGGGGCCGGCAAGATGGGGCTCCCCGAGATCAACCTCGGCGTGCTGCCCGGCACCGGCGGCACCCAGCGCCTCACGCGGCTGGTCGGCAAGGCGCGCGCGATGCAGCTGATGGTCGAGGGCGAGACCTTCCCGATCGAGCGGGCGCAGGAGCTCGGCCTCGTGCACCACGTCTACGACGCGAGCTCGCGCGACGACTTCGTGTCGCAGGTGGTCGAGTACGCGAAGCGCCTCGGGCCGCCCGGCAAGGCCCCGCTGGCCGTCGGCCGCATCAAGCGCGCGGTGCAGTCGGGCGCCGACATGCCCCTCGAGCAGGGCCTCGCCCTCGAGCGCGAGCTGCAGGCCGAGCTGTTCGCGAGCCACGACGCGGGCGAGGGCCTCGCGGCCTACGTCGGCAAGCGCACGCCCAGGTTCGAAGGCCGCTGAGCCGCGCGCAGCGAGGCGAAGCCTCCACGGGCGGCCGACAAGGTTCACACTCTCTGCCTGCCGTCGGGCTCTTCTTCCACTCGTGGCAGGCGCCTGCCAACCAAACGGCAGGCGCCTGCCATTTCTGCGTTGGTTCGTAGACCTGTCATTACCAGTCGCTGGATACGGTCTGCACCCCCCCGCGGGTGGGCCCCTTGACATCGAGCGAGGCACAGTTACGCTCAATCAAGTGAAGAGACGATCCAGGCCCCTGGAGCAGCTCGAGCTCCCCCGCACCCGCGGGTGGGGTGGTCGGCGCGTGGGGGCCGGTCGCAAGCGCCTCGCGTCGCGGCCGCTCGTCCCCCACCGGCCACGGCCTCTGCACGTGGGGTGGGCGCCGGTGCACCTCACCCTGCGGTGCATGGCGGGGTTGCCGTCGCTGCGGTCGTTCGAGGTGTTCCCCGCGGTCGTGGGTGCGCTGCGCGCGGCGCAGGACGCGGCGTTCCGCGTGGTGCACTTCTCGGTGCAGGACAACCACGTGCACCTCCTCGTGGAGGCGAGCGATTCGGCGGCGCTGCGCAAGGGAGCGCGCTCGCTCGCCGTGCGGCTCGCTCGCGCGATCAACCGCGCCTGCGGGCGCAAGGGCCGCGTGCTCGACGACCGGTACCACACCCGCGCGCTGCGCACGCCGCGCGAGGTCCGGTTCGCGCTCGCCTACGTGCTCTTCAACTTCAAGAAGCACCAGGTTCGCGTGCCCACGCGGCTCGACCCGTGTTCTTCCGCGCTCTACTGCGACGGCTTTCGCGACCGGATGGCGTCGCCCCTCGAAGGAGCGCCGGTCCAGGCCGCGCACACCTGGCTCGCGCGCGTCGGCTGGCGGCGCCATGGTCTGCTCTCCCCGGACGAGGCGCCCGCCCGCGGCCCCTGAGCCGGGAGGGCGCGCTGGCTCGCTCGCCCGCGGCCGCGTGCTACACCCCGCGCGTGACCGCCCGCACGCCGTTCCAGCCCAGCTCCGAGGCCGAGGAGCACGCGCACCTCGAGCGCCGGCTCACCCGCGACATGGCCCAGGCGGTGCGCGACTTCTCGATGATCGAGGAGGGCGACAAGGTGATGGTCGCCATCAGCGGCGGCAAGGACAGCTACACCATGCTGCACCTGCTCCGCCGCATGCAGAAGACGGCGCCCATCTCGTTCGACCTCGTGGCGGTCAACCTCGACCAGGGCCACCCGGGCTACCCGGTGGAGCGCCTGCGTGGCTGGCTCGAGGCGCAGGGCTACGACTTCCGCATCGTGCACGAGGACACCTACAGCGTCGTCAAGGAGAAGGTCCCCGAGGGCAAGACCTATTGCTCCCTGTGCTCGCGCTTGCGTCGCGGCATCCTCTACTCGCTCGCGCAGGAGCTCGGGTGCACCAAGATCGCCCTCGGCCACCACCGCGACGACGTGCTCGCGACCCTGATGCTCAACCTCGTGTTCGCGGGGCAGCTCAAGGCGATGCCGCCCAAGCTGCGCAGCGACGACGGGCGCAACATCGTCATCCGCCCGCTGGTGTTCGCCGCCGAGTCGAACATCGCGCGGTATGCCGAGCTCGAGCGGTTCCCGATCCTGCCGTGTGACCTGTGCGGCTCGCAAGAGAACCTCCAGCGCAAGCAGATGCAGGCGCTGCTCGACGAGCTCGAGCGCAAGAACGCGGGCACCAAGCAGAGCATGCTCGCGGCCCTCCGCAACGTGCGCGGCAGCCACCTGCTCGACGCCGGCCTGTGGCGCAAGCTCGGGCTCCCCGTGGTCGGCGACGCGCCGGCGGAAGAGGCGCCGAGCGCCACGATCGAGCCCACGAGCCTCGTCCGGTCCTGACGCCTCCGCTAGGCTCGCGCCATGGACTGGAGCAAGGCCCCGAAGGATCTGTGGAGCTGCAAGGCGGGGCCGTTCTTGCTGAAGGTCGAGCCCAAGGGCGACGGGCGCTGGAACTGGCACGTGTTCAAGGACGGCACGGCCAACGCGGTCGCGACGGGGATCGGATCGTCGCTCGGCGCCGCCAGGACGGCGACCGAGATGTTCGCGAAGCGCTCCGGGCTCCTCTAGCCAGCGGTCAGGGGCACTTGCCGGCGTTGCGCTCGTCGAAGCCCGCCTTGCTGGCCTCGCAGGCGTTGTTGTAGACCTTTCCGTCGCAGCCACAGACCGGCGAGACGACGCCGGGGCAGAGGTCCGGGCGCGCCTTGCAGACGCCCGTGGAGTCGAAGGCGCCGCACAGCGCGCCGTCCGGGTAATCGCACCACTCGGTCGCCGAGCACTTGCCACCGAGCTTGCCGCCGCAGGCCTTTCCCGTTGTCGAGCAAGCGCCCTTGCTCGCCACGTTGACGCCCGCGGCGTCGGCGAAGCAGGGGTTGTCGTAGGTGGTGCCGTTGCAGCCGCACACCGGGTCGAGGACCTTCGGACACCCGCTCGGCATCGCCGTGCAGGTGCCGGGCACCGACAGGCCCCCGCACGAGCCGATCGCCTTCTTGCAGAACTCACCCTTGCTCGGACACGTGTCGGGGAGGATGCCTCCACACGACTTGCCGGAGGAGTCGGCCGGCGCGTCGGCGACGCCCGAGTCGGTCGGTGCAGAGTCGCTCGGGCTGGAGTCGCCGACCGCCGTGTCGGTCGCGAGCGTGTCGGTCGCGAGCGTGTCGGTCGCGAGCGTGTCGGTGACCGCGTCGCCGCTGGCGTCGCTGCCGACGTCGGACTCGGTGGTCTCGACGCTGCTCGAGCTGCACGCGACGGCGAGGGTGGCGACGACCAAAGAGAGGAGACGACGCATGAGACCTCCGAAGCAAAGCGGTGACGAAGCCAACGAGAGCCCGATCATGCGATCCAGGGCGCCGATGGGCAAGGCCCGGGGAAGCCACCTGACGCGATGGGCCCGGTTCGGCTAGATTCGCCCGGTGACTCCGGTCGACACGCGCACCCAGGCCGCGAAGGGCGACGCGCTCCTGCGCGACATCGGCCCGATGGTGGTGGCGGCGTTCGTCGCGTGGTGGACCACGGTGCGCCCGGCGGGCTTCTTCCTCGGGAGCCCATGGCCCCCGCGGGTGGCCGCCGGCCTCGCGGGGTGCGGCATCCTCGCCGCGGCCCTCGTGCTCTCGCGCGGCACGCGGCACCTCGTGCCGGTGGTCCTCGGTGGGTTCGTGCTGCCGTCGGCGGCCGCGTGGGTGCTCGGGCCCACCTCGCCCACCACGCTGGCCGAGCCGGTCGAGGTGCTGGTGGGCGCGCTCGCGTGGACCGCCATCGGCATCGTGCTGATCCGGCCGCAGGCCGTGGCGGTGCCCAAGGGATCCGAGGGCGGCGGCGGTCCGACGATCGGCGCCGGCGACGACGCGGCGCGCGTGGCGATGCGCGAGCTCGACGCGGCGATGGTCGACCACGAACCCCCCCCGCGCCTCTCGCCCCGCAACGCGCTCCCGCGCCTCGCGCAGCTCCCGCTCTGGGTCGCAGCAGGGCTCTCGGGCCTCATCGTCTACCAGCTGCTGCGCCTCCCTCCCGGGGCCAACGCCCCCGAGCGGGCGCTCCTCGCGCGCACCGTCGGCACGGCGTGCGTCATCGCGCTCCTCTCGGTGGGCGGCGAGCTCGTCGAGGTGCGCTATCTGACGCGCAGAGCGCCCCCCACCCGTACCCGCCTCTCGCGGACCGCGATGGCGCTGGCCGTCCTTTTCGTGCTCGGTTTCGTGTGGATCGTGTGGATCGGCCGCGATCGCTGAACTCTCGCGCCGCTCTGGTGATACACCTGGGCGATGATCCGCTTGACCATCGCGCTCGCGCTGGCGCCGGCATTCCTGCTCTTGTGGCTGTTCAAGAAGTGGGACGAGAAGCGCCCCGAGCCGCCGGGCGCCGTGCGCAACATGGTGCTCTGGGGCGTCGCCACCTGCCTGCCCGCGGCGGGCGTCGAGATGGTGCTGATGGAGGTCCTCGGCAAGTCGCTGGTGAACGAGCAAGGCGGCTTCCTGAACGCCTTCCTCGTCGCGGCGACCACCGAGGAGTCGTTCAAGCTGCTCGTCGTGCTCTTGTTCCTCTGGCGCAAGCCGTACTTCGACGAGGTGATGGACGGCATCCTGTACACCGCGGCCGCGAGCCTCGGGTTCGCGATGCTCGAGAACGTCCTCTACTCGGCGGGCAACCTGGGCGTCGGCCTCCTGCGCGCGTTCACCGCGGTGCCGCTCCACGCGGTGTGCTCCGGGATCATGGGGTACTTCGTCGGACGCGGGAAGATGAGCAAGGGCTCGGCGTTCGGGTGGGTCGCGCTCGGTCTGTTCTTCGCGGTGCTGATCCACGGCACCTACGACTGGGCGGTGTTCAGCGGCGGCTTCTTCGGCTTCGCCCCGCCCGAGCCCGCGGTCGGCCTCCTCGAGGTCATCGTCATCGTCGTCGTGTGCATGGGCATCCTCTACGGCCTCGTGCGCCACGCGCTCAAGCTCGACGACGCGATCCACGGGCCCGAGGCGCGACCGCTCGCGACCGCGAACGCCGCGCCGCCGTTCGCGCCCTCCGGAGCGCAGCAGCCGTACGCACAACAGCCCCCGCAGCAGCCGTACGCGCCGCCGGGATACGAGCAGCAGCCCTACGGACAGCAGCCCTACCCGCAGCAACCCTACCCGCAGCAGCCCTATCCGCAGCAGCCCTACCCGCAGCAGCCGCAGGCGCAGCCGACCCAGCCGTTCGTCCCGCAGGCACCCTACGGACAGCCGCAGCCGTACGGAGGGCCGCAACCGTACGGACAGCCGCAACCGTACGGACAGCAACCGCAGCCGCCGCAGCAACCCCAGCAGCAGCCGTACGGGCCACCTCCCGGCACGCCGGGTGGACCTCCGTGGGGCCAGGGGCAATCCTGAGGTGCCATGAGTGAAGAGTCGCTGCGCCCCACGCACGCAGCCCACGTCGAGGAGGAGACCGTCGGCGAGGTCGACGCGGGCCCGCTCGCGGGCGACACCGAGGCCAACGACGGCCTCGACGACACGCCGCTCGGGGGAGAGCTCGTCGGTCGAACCGCCATCGGCGACGACTTCGCCGCCACGGGGGCGCTCGACGACGTGGCGTCCGACGTCGAGGTCCCCCACCAGCTGCTCGCGTCCGACGAGCGAGGGCTCCTCGACGACAGCGACGAGGCCGACGAGACCGACACGCGGACCCTCCACGGGGGCGACACGTCGCTCTCCGATCTCGACGACGGCGCCATGGACGACGGCGCCGAGGGCATCGAGGAGTCGTTCGTCGTCGAGGATCCGTCGCTGCTCGCCGAGGAGCGCGACACCGAGATCGACGAGGGGTTCGAGGACGCGCGGTTCGCGCCAGCCCTCGCGCGCGAGACGAGGAGGGCCGACCG
>JAEUKC010000286.1:0-6808 GCA_016794445.1 Myxococcales bacterium | reverse complement strand
TCGGGGCACTTGTCGAGCTTGTCGAGGATGCCGTCGCCGTCGTTGTCCGGGTCGGGGCAGCCGTCGTCGTCGAGGTAGCCGTCCTTGTCCTCGGGCAGGTTCGGGCAGGCGTCCTTGCTGTCCGGGATGCCATCACCGTCGGTGTCGGGATCGTCGGGGCAGCCGTCCTCGTCCTGGAACGCGTTGAAGTTCTCGGGGACGTCGGGGCACTTGTCTTCTTTGTCGTTGATGCCGTCGCCGTCGCGGTCGCCGGGCTTGGGCTTGGGCTTGGCGACCTCGATCTTGCGGTCGCTGCACTTCTCGGCCGGCGAGTTCTCGAGCGCCGCGTGGGCGTTGGGGACCGCGATGGCGAGGTGCTCGTCGGCGCGGGAGACGGAGCCCTGGTCGAGCTCCATGCGGGCGAACTTGGCGTGCGACTCGGCGAGGGCGAGCTCGCGCGGCGCGCAACGGAGGGCGCCGTTGGCCTTGGCCTGCTCGATGGTCTGATCGAGGCCGGTGAGCCGGCCCATCTGGGCGGCCGGACCGGTACAGCTGGCGGCGCCGATCACCAGCGCGCTCAGCATCAGCACGCGGCGGATCATCGGCCGGCTCCCTTGCGCACGGCGCGGGCCTGCGCGATGGCCTTCTCGGCGAAGGACTCGGCCTCTTCGAGGAGATCGATCGCGTCGCCGTAGTCGGCGCGAGACGCCTCTTCGCGCGCCTTCGCGACGCGCTCCTTGGCCGAGTAGTATTCGTACGGCGCGTACTGCTCGGCGCCGACCTCTTTGGCCTGTTCGACCTTGCCTTCGACCGCGTTGATGCGCGCGGTGTACCAGACGCCGCCGCAGCCGACGGATCCGGCGCCGAGGGAGCCGACGGCCAGCCAACCAGCGAGCAAGGGCGCGCAAAGGAGCTTCTGGAAGCGGAGCACGTTGCGACGCTATCGGACCTGCACCGACGGAGTCAATCTGTTCAGCGCTGGCGCCGCCCCCGCCCGGAGCGGCTCCCGCCCGCAGCCGCGACGCGGCCCGGCAAGCCCAGTGGAGGACCAAGCCCGTGGAGGACCAAGCCCAGTGGAGGACCAAGCCCAGTGGAGGAGCGAAGCTAGTGCAGGACCAAGAAGAGGATGCCGCCGACCACCAGGAGGCCCGCGACACAGAGTCCGACGATCAGGCCGATCGGGCGGGAGGGCACGCCCGCGGGTTCGTTCTGGGCGGCGGCGAAGGCGTCGTCCATCGCTAGGCGCGCGTCGTAGCCCGGCGCGGCGACCTGCGGCCCGCCTTGGACGGGCGCGCCGTACCCAGGGGGCGGACCGTAGCCGGGCGGCGGCGGAGGAGGAGGCGCGGCGAAGGGGTCGGCGGTCTGGACGGCGAACGGATCGGCGACCGCGGTGGGGGGCGGAGGCGCCGGGATCGCCGCCCCCATCTGCGCCTCGAGCTGCGCGACGGTCATCTTGGCCCACGCCGTGTGGTCTCCAGGCAGCCCGAACGCGCGCCCGAAGCTGTCGGCGAACGCGCCCACGCTGCCCGTGCGCATCTCGGGCTTCTTGGCGAGCGCGTCGTCGATCACGTCGTCGAGCGCGGCGGGCATGCCCGCGATGCGCGTGCTGATCGGCGGTGGGTTCTTGGTGAGGATGGCGAGGAGGATCGCGGGGCCGTTGGCGCCCGAGAACGGCACCTGTCCGACGAGTGACTCGTAGACGATGGCGCCGAGGGCGAAGACGTCGGCCCGGTGGTCGAGCCCCTCGGCGCCCTGCGCCTGCTCGGGGCTCATGTAGTAGGGGCTGCCGATCGTGGTGCCCATGCTCGTGAGCTTGGACATCTGCCGGTTCTTGTTGATGCGGACCGACCCGAAGTCGAGGATCTTCACGACGTCGCCGTCGTTGCTGCCGCTGAGGAAGATGTTGTCGGGCTTGAGGTCGCGGTGCACGAACTGGCGACGGTGCGCTTCGTCGAGCCCCACCGCCGTCTGCGCGACGATGCGGATCATGCGGGCAGCCGGGATGGTCTTGTCGGTCTTGAGGATCGTGCGCAGCTCCTCGCCCTCGAGGAACTCCATCACGAGGATCGACTGCAGCTCGTTGATCTGCTGGAAGTCGAGCACCTCGACGATGTGGTCGTGGGGCAGATCGCGGCTGATCTCGAACTCGCGTTTGAAGCGCTCGACCGCGATCGGGTCGCGCGCGACTTCAGGGTGCAGGACCTTGATGGCGACCCGGCGGTCGGCCTGCACGTCGCGCGCCTCGTACACGCGACCCATGCCGCCGTCGGCGACGATGCGGCGCATCTCGTAACGGCCCGCCAGCGTCGTGCCGAGGAAGCGGTCGTCCGGGTCGGACTGCGCGGGGACCTGCTCGTACGGCGCGAGCCCGACACCGTCCGCCGGACAGAACGCGGCGTCGTTCGGGTAGATCCGGTAGCAGGTCGGGCAGGCCTTCATCGCTCGGTCCTAGGAAGCTCCCGGACTGTTGGGCGGGGCGCTGGGGGAGGCCGGGGGCGACGAACCCGGGCCGTCCACGAAGAGGAAGCGATTGCACGACGGGCACTGCTCGAGCACGTCGATGCGGGCGATGCGCTGGGCCATCTGCGGCGGGATCGCCATGTTGCACGACTTGCAGCGACCGCCCTCGAGGACGAGCGGCGCGGCCGCCGGGTTGCGGCGGGTGCGGATCTGGTCGTACTTGCGCAGGGTGGTGGTCGGGAGCTTCTTGGCGATGCCCGCGCGGACCCCGGCGCGCTCGTCGCGCAGCCCCTGGATCTCCGAAAGACGAGCCGAGACGGCGCCCTCGGTCTCGCCGATGCGCGCGACCATCGTGGCCTCTTGCTCCTCGTGGTCGATGATCGACTTCTTGAGCTCCTCGAGCTCGAGCGCGCGCTTGCCGACCGCGTCCTCGACGTCGCGCAGGAGCTTGCGGGTCTCCTCGAGCTCGCGCTGCACGGCCTGCAGCTCCTTCTCGTTGCGGGCGCGGTTGAGCTTGTCGCGGGAGCGCTCGAGCTGGGAGTTGAGCACCCGCGCCTCCTGCATGCGCGCGCCGCGGTCGGCCTCGATGTCGTCGTAGCGGTGGCGCTCGACCTCGATCTGCTCGCGGACCCGCTCTAGCTCTTGCTTGGTCCCCTCGAGGGCCTCACGCTCCTTCACCAAGTCCGCGTCGAGCTTCCGTATCTCCTCGTCGACGACGACGAGCTCTTTCAGGACGTCGAACTGGGCACGGACACTTTGGTTCAAAGGAGGATCCTCGGGAGGTTGATAGGCCCACCTGGACTCGAACCAGGAACGGCCCGGTTATGAGCCGGGGGCTCTGACCTGTTGAGCTATGGGCCCATAGGAAGAAAAGCGATCGCACGGGCTCCTCCGACGACACCTCAGGAGAGCCCGAAGGCAGCTCTGGAGAGGCAGCACGACCACGGAACACCGGTGTCGGACAAGGTGGGGAGGAGACGCGAGGCTAATCGAAGACTCCGAGCGGGGGAAGCCTGCGTACGCGGACACGGACGGAAGGCCGTAAGAAGCGCCCGGCAGACCAGGTCACCCATTCTCTTGGCCCGGCCCCGCCCCCCGTCTAAGCGTTCGTGGATGGACGCCATTCGGGTCCGCGGCGGACGCAAGCTCGCGGGCGACATCCAGATCAGTGGGGCGAAGAACGCGGCCTTGCCGATCCTGTGCGCGGTGCTGCTCTCGGAGGGGCCCTCGCTCCTGCGCAACGTGCCCGGTCTGCGCGACATCGACACCACCGCCGCCTTGCTGCGCTTCCTCGGGTGCGAGGTGGTCGTCGACAAGGAGGCCCACGAGGTGCGGGTGCCCTCGGCCAAGCTCTCGCGCGTCGAGGCTCCCTACGAGCTCGTCAAGCAGATGCGCGCGTCGGTGCTGGTGCTCGGCCCGCTGCTCGCGCGGCACGGCAAGGCCAAGGTCTCGCTGCCCGGAGGGTGTGCCATCGGCGCGCGGCCGATCGACCAGCACCTCAAGGGCCTCGAGGCCATGGGCGCCAAGATCCGGCTCGAGCGCGGCTACGTCATCGCCGAGGGCCCCGGCAACGGCGGCCGCCTGCACGGCGCCGACATCGCGTTCGACCTGCCCACGGTCACCGGCACCGAGAACATCATGATGGCCGCGGCGCTCGCCAAGGGCCGCACCACGCTGTGGAACTGTGCGCGCGAGCCCGAGGTCGAGGAGCTCGGCCGGGTGCTCAACAAGATGGGCGCGCGGGTCGACGGCGCCGGCACCGACGTCATGCACATCGACGGCGTGCCCGAGCTCGCGCCGTTCGACCACGCGGTCATCCCCGACCGCATCGAGGCCGGCACCTACCTCATCGCCGGCGCCGTGGTGCCGGGCAGCGACGTGCGCATCCTCGGCGCGGTGCTCGAGGACATGGAGGCGCTGGTGCTCAAGCTGCGCCAGGCCGGCGTGCAGGTCGAGCGCGAGGGTGAGGGCATCCGCGTGCGCCGCGAGGGCCCGCTCAAGCCCGTCCACGTGACGACCGCGCCCCACCCCGGCTTCCCCACCGACATGCAGGCCCAGTTCCTCGTGCTGATGACCCAGGCCATTGGCGAGTCGGTCATGAGCGAGACCATCTTCGAGAACCGCTTCATGCACGTGCCGGAGCTGTCCCGCATGGGCGCGCAGATCGAGGTGCGCGGCCGCGCGGCGGTCGTCCACGGCCCCACGCCCCTCGAGGGCGCGAGCGTCATGGCGACCGACCTGCGCGCCTCGGCCTCGCTGGTGATCGCGGGCCTGATGGCGGAGGGCGAGACCGAGGTCCGCCGCGTCTACCACCTCGACCGCGGCTACGAGAGCATGGAGACCCGGCTGCGTGCGGTCGGCGCCGACTGCGAGCGCGTGAAGAACGCCGAGGGCTGAGGCCGTGCGTGGCTTCGTCGGGCCGGCGCTGGCCGTCGTCTGCGGAATCGCTTGCGCGGCCACGGCCCCTGCCCCGCCGAAGGTCACCGCGCCGCCGGCCACGAGCAGCGCCGCGCCCCCGGCGAGCGCTTCTCCGAGCGCCTCGGTCAGCGCCTCGGTGAGCGCGGTCTCCGTCTCCGCCTCGGTCGCCCCGAGCGTGTCCAGCGCGCCTCCGAAGCTCGTGTGCAACGCGCAGACAGCGTTCCCCTGGCTGATCCGCGGGAGCTACATCCCGATCGGGAGCCACAAGGCCGCCCACCAGAAGACCCTCGAGTGGCGGAGCAAGCAGTACGGCTACGTCAAGCCGCACGGCGACCCGGACTGGAACACCAAGACGCCCCACGCGCAGGCGGTCGACACGACCTTCATGGGCCTCTCGGTTCGCATGCACGAGCGCGTGGTCCCAGCGCTCGCCTGCGTCGAGGCAGAGCTGAAGGTCGCCTGCGCCAAGGACAAGTACAAGCCGGGCGCGCTCGCGGGCATCCGCGACCACAACACCTACCAGGGCGGCGAGGTGACCAATCACCTCTACGGCATCGCCATCGACATCGACCCCACGCTCAATTCCTGCTGTGGCTGCGTCACCAAGTGGAAGAAGCACCCGCTCTGCAAGAAGAAGGTCAAGAGCATCTACGAGCGCATGGTGATGCCGCAGTGCTGGGTCGAGGTGTTCGAGAAGTACGGCTTCTACTGGCTCGGTCACGACACCCTGCAGGACACCATGCACTTCGAGTTCCTCGCGGACCCGGACAAGATCCTGGTGCCGCAGCCCTGACCCGCTAGACCATGACGATGCCGCGCCGACTCCGGTGGCTCCGCGCCGCCGCCATCACGGCGGTCACCCTGCTCACGCTCTACGTGGCGGCCTGCAGCCTCGCGCGGCTCGCGGTGTTCCCGGCGCCGAAGACGTTCCAGACGGGCAAGCCCGCATCGGGAGAGTTCCTCGAGGTGAAGACGCCGGACGGCTTCGTCGCCCACGCCTACTACTGGCCGGCCGCCCCCGGCAAGCACACCGTCGCGCACTTCCACGGGAACGCGGCGGTGATCCACGAAGGAGACGAACGCGCGAGCGCCCTGCGGTCCCGCGGCCTCGGCGTCGTGCTGATCGAATATCGAGGTTATGGAATCTCGGGGGGCCCGTCGCCGAGCGAGGAGGGGCTCTACACCGACGCCGCGGCCGTGCTGGATGCCCTCGCGGCGCGCGGGGTCGGGCCATCCGCGATGGTGCTGTACGGCACCTCGATCGGCACCGGCGTGGCCAGCGAGATGGCCAAGCGGGGCAAGGGCCGCGCGCTCGTGCTCGTGACCCCGTTCACCTCGTTGCCCGCCGTCGGCGCGCGGTTCGCGCCGTTCCTGCCCATCTCGCTCATCGTGCGCGACAAGTTCGACACGCTCTCCAAGGCGCCCGCGATCCACCTGCCCACGCTGGTGGTCCACGGCACCGCCGACGAGGTGGTGCCGTACGACATGGGGGTCACGGTGGCCAAGGCGCTCGCTGGAACGCTCATCACCGTGCCCGGCGGCGGACACAACGACCTCTTCGACGTCGACGCCTCGCTGCTCGGTCGCATCTGCGATTTTGCAGCGAAGTGAGCGGAGCGCGTGAGGGACCGGCTACACGATGCCCGCGAGGAGCAGCGTCTGCTCCGAGGCCTGGCGCTTCAGCTCGGAGTAGGCCGTCTCGAGGGCGAGCGGGTGCGGAGTGAAGAGCGACATCGCTCTTGTACTCTAATCCAAATCTCTAGATGACAACCGGCCCGCCCGCGAAAAACGCGCCGATCCAGCTCCGGACCTCAGCGACGGCGGCGGCGGGCGAGGCCGATCGCGAGGGCGACGCCCGTCGCGCCGAACCCGACCGCGGACCCGGCGCCCCCCGGGATCGAGCACCCGCACCCGCGTGCGCTCGGCTCGACGGGGGCCACCGACGGCGCCG
>JAEUKC010000278.1:0-37833 GCA_016794445.1 Myxococcales bacterium | reverse complement strand
GAGGAGAAGCACGAGGGTGCTCGAACTCGGCACGGTCCGCGCGAGTTCGAGCGAGTGCGGCGTGGTCGAGCTCGCGGGTACGAGGGGGTGCGGCTTCATGACCTCGTGGGGCGACGGCTTCTTCCCGCTCCAACGAGAGCTGTCGGAGAGCGGCAGTGCTGTGCGTCCACGTCGAGCTCGGCACCGAGCAGCAGATCGAGATCCTCGAGCGCATCACCCGCGGACCAGTACTGGCGCCAGTATTTTCACCATTCGCCGCAAATTGCGGCCGATTTGCGATCGGGGGTCTGCATCCGTCTCACCAGGCCTCGCACGCGGCCGGCGTGGCTCGGCGGACATGGGCGGTGAGAGCGCACGTTCACGGTGCAGCCGGCAGGCGCCCGGAACAGGCCGCAAGGACACGCCTCGTACGCTGGCATGGCCGGTGCTCATGGCGCCGGACCTTGAACATGCGAGACCTGACTTCTTGGTGGTGTGGCGTGGCGACCCTGTTCCTCGTGGCCTGCTCGAGCAGCGGCGAGCCGAGCGACACCCAGGCCGTCGACTCCGGCGTGACCGCCGACACCGGCCTTCCGCCCCTGGATGCTGGCTCGGACCTCGGGCCCGAGGGGGAGGCGGATGCAGGGTCGGAGGTGAGCACCGACGCGGTGACCCCGAGCGGGCCGCGCGTGTTCGTGACCAGCGACGAGTTCGACGGCGCCTTCGCCGATGGGGTCCGCGACTCCACGGGCAGGGCCCAGGCGTTCACCGTGGGAGACGGGCTCTGCCAGAAGCTCGCGGATGCGGCGGGGCTCGGGGGAACGTGGTCGGTGTGGCTCTCGAGCGCGCAGGGCGACGCCATCGATCACGTCAAGGGCGTGGGGCCCTGGAAGAACCTGGCTGGCAAGGTGGTGTTCGCCGATCGCGCGGGCCTCGCCGCAGCCGCTCTGGCGCCGATCGACCGCGACGAGAAGGGCCTGTCGGTGCCTTCCGGGAGCGTGGTCTGGACGGGCACCGCGCTCGGGGGGCGTCGCTTCACCGACCCTAAGTCTGGGACGACCGACTGCTACGGGTGGGGCTACCGCGGAACCGACGCCACGACGGGCGGTGTCGTGGGGAGCACCGCGGTGAGCGCGGAGTGGACCCGAAAGGCGATGGTGAACTGCAACACCAAGGCCCGCCTCTATTGCTTCGAAGGCTGACGCCAGGCAGCCGGCTGCTTCATCTTGTCCGAGTCAGTCGCCGAGGCTCATCGACTCGCGCGGTTCTCCCCGAGGAGCAGCGACGCGACATCGCCCTTCACCCGCAGCGACTGCACGAGGAGGTAGACGCACAGGAACGTCGCGCCGCCGACCACCGCGCAGAGGCCGAGCAAGACCCCCGCCGCGCTGAAGCGGTGCCGAAACGAGACCCACAGCCCGGACAGGAGCAGCATGCACGTGAAGTCCAGGTTGAACTGGCCCGCCCACCCGAGCTTCGCCATGTCGCCGAAGAAGACCGAGAAGAGGCCCCAGCCGTGGTGAGCCACGACCACGCCGGTGTAGCCGGCGATGGTGGCGAAGACGATCGCCAGGAACACGCGGAATGCGTTCATCATGTCCCGCACCGTGCGGCGTCGGGCCGTCGAACTCCATGACCTCGGAGGTCATGGTCGGCGTGACCCGCAGGCCTGCACCTATCGCGCCTTGCGGCCTTTCGCGGGTTGCTCCGTCACCTCGCGCAGACACCCGCGGAGCCAGCGGTGCGCCGGGTCGGCGTCGAGCCGCAGGTGCCACAACATCGAGACCGTGAACTCCGGCGCCTCGAACGGCAGCGCGAAGGTGACCATGCCGTCGCGCAGGCCGGCGGTGTGACGCGCCGGGACGGTGGCGATCAGATCCGACGCGCGGGCGAGCGCAACCGCCGTCGTGAAGCCGCCCACGACGACGACGACCTCACGCTCGAGCGCGAGCGACGCCAGCGCCTCGTCGATCTCCGGGACAGGCCCCGCCTTCGGAGGATGACCGCTCGAGGCGCGCGAGAACACCACGTGTTCGCCCGCCGCGTAGCGCGCCGCCGTGGGCCGGCCCTTCGAGAGCGGGTGGCCCGCCCGCACGACGCCCACGTAGCGATCGCGAAAGAGGGCGCGCGTGCGCAGTTCCGGCCCCGTCTCGCGGTCCAGGACCCCGGTCTCGAGGTCCACGACCCCGTCGCGCAGCAGTCGGTCGTCCTTGTCGGCCTTCGGCACGAAGCGGAGCCGCACCTTCGGCGCCTCGCGGCGGGTGCGGTCGAGGAGGGCGAGGCCGAAGGTCTCGGCGAACCCCTCGGTCGTGCGCAGCGTGAACGTGCGCGCGAGTCGCCGCGGATCGAGGGGCGCCGACGGACGCAGGACGGCTCGCGCGTCGGACACCACCGAGCCCACGTGCTCGCGCAGCTCGAGCGCACGAGGCGTGGGGACGAGCCCGCGTCCGTGCCGCACCAGCAGCGGATCGCCGACCGTCTCGCGCAGCCGCGACAGCGCGCGACTCATCGCCGACGCGCTCAGCCGCAGCTTGCGGGCAGCGCCCGCGACGCTTCCCTCCGCCAGCAGCACGTCGAGCGTCACCAGCAGGTTCAGGTCGGGGGTCGACACGGGGGAAAGGTACCGTGACATGGCGTCAAACGCACGGGTCCACTGCAATTGCTGCGCGTTCCGCAGTTCGTCTGGTGGCCGCATGTTCCCCTCATGAACGACGCGCTCACCACCTTCCTCGACCACACCCGCACCACCTGGGGGCCCCTCGAGAGCCGCCTCGCCGCCGACGTGCGCGCGGAGCTCGCGCGGCTGATGCTCACGCCGAGCGACGAGCCCTGGCTCCGCGAGCTGTTGCACGATCTGCCTCCCTCCAAGGAGCTGCACCGTGACCCGACCCACGGGTTCCTGCTCCTCGCGCACAGCGAGACGACCGGCCTCTACCGGCCTCCGCACGATCACGGGAGGAGCTGGGTCGTCTACGCCCTGCAACAAGGCGAGATGGAGATCTCCACGTACGCGCGCTTGGAGGACCCAGTGAGGGGCGTCCGCCTCGTACAGCGCGAGACGTCCCTGCTGCGCGCTGGCGAGGCACGCGTCTACCTCCCGGGCGACATCCACGACACGCGCTGCCTGCGCGGGCCCTCGCTGCTCTTCCGCTTCACCGAGCGCGATCTGAAGCGAGAGGATCTCGTCGAGCACCGGCTCACCCGGTACGTCGAGCGCGACGGCGTCTGGACCGTGGGACCGGCGTGAACACCGTCTCGCCCGAGGAGGTCGGCCTCACCGGCACGCGGCGCACGATCGCCGTCGCGTGCGTGCTCGCGGCCCTCGTCCTCGTCGTGCTCGACGCCGCGATCGCCAACGTCGCGTTGCCGGCGATCGCGGGCTCGCTCGGCGTCACGCCAGCGCTCTCCGTGCGTGTGGTCACGGCGTACCAGCTGGCGCTGGTGATGACGCTATTGCCCATGGCCGCGCTCGGCGAGAGCGTAGGCCATCGCCGGGTCTACACGGGTGGGGTCGCGCTGTTCGTGGCCGCGTCCGCGGCGTGCGCGTTCGCGCCGTCGCTCGACTGGCTCCTCGTGGCGCGGTTCGCGCAGGGGCTCGGCGGCGCGGCGATCATGGCCCTCGGCCTGGCGCTGCTGCGCTCGATCGTCGAACCACGCGAGCTCGGCGTCGCGGTCGGCTGGAACGCGCTCGCCGTCGCGCTCGGGGCGGCCGCCGGCCCGACCGTGGGCGCGCTCGTGCTGTCGGGCGCAGGCTGGCGCTGGCTCTTCGCCGTCAACCTCCCGCTCGGCGCGCTGGTGTTGCTCGCCACGCGCGCCCTGCCCGACCTCACCGGCAGCGCCCGCGCGATCGACCTGCGGAGCGTGGCCCTCCACGCGGGCGCGTTCGCCGCGCTGGTCGTCGGCGCGGAGCTGCTGGTGGAGGATCCGCAGGCTCGGCGCCTTCTTGCTCGCGGCGGCGGCGCTCGGCCTGGTCGCCCTGGTGCGCCGCGAGGCGCCGCGCAAGGCGCCGCTGATCCCGCTCGATCTCCTGCGCGACCGCTCGTTCCGCCTCTCGGTCATCGCCTCGGTCACGTGTTTCGTGGGCCAGAGCGCGACGATGCTGGCACTGCCGTTCCACCTGCACCACGGCCTGCACCAGAGCGCGCTCGCCACGGGCCTCTTGATGACGCCGTGGCCACTGACCGTCGTGGTCGTCGCCCCCCTCGCGGGCAAGCTCTCGGAGCGCGTGTCGGGCGCTGCGCTGTGCGCGATCGGCGGCGCGCTGCTCGCGGTCGGGCTGGCATCGGCGGCGCTGGTCCCGCTGCACGGGAGCCCCCTCTTGCTGGTCCCCCTCCTCGTCGTGAGCGGCGCGGGCTTCGGGCTGTTCCAGGTCTCGAACAACCGCAACATGCTCGTGTCGGCGCCGCGCGAACGCAGCGGCGCCGCGGGCGGCATGCAGGCCACGGCCCGGCTCACCGGGCAGACGCTCGGCGCCCTCGGGATGACCCTCCTGTTCGCGCTCACCTCGATCGAGCGCGCCCCGCGGCTCGGACTGATGATCGCGGCCGCGCTGACGCTGACCGCGGGGCTCGTCAGCACGCTCCGAGGGCACGGGGGACGCTCAGGGTCTCGCGACGCCGCGCCTCGCCAGCGCGACGGCCGACCAGGCTTCGTCGCTGGTGACCTCACGGACGGCCCACGCCGGGCAAGTCAGCGCCGCGAGCACCTCCGTCGTGTCGGCCTCGACCTCCGCGACCATCGTGCCCGCCACCGCGAGCGGGTTCTCGTAGACGTCGATGCAGAACGTGAGCCCCTGTTCGGCGAGCTTGTACCTGCGCTTGACCGTGGAGAGCCCGGGCAGGCTCGCGAACACGGCGGCCTCGTCCTCGGGCAGGTAGATCGTCGTCATCTGCCGGAGGCGAGGATCGGTCGGGTCTTCGGGGCTCGGGACCTTCTGCCCGAGCTTGCTCGTGACCCAGGTTCCGTCGGCCCTGCGCACTTCACGCAACCGTAGATGGGTCCCGGTGAGGTAGAGGTCGTGCAGCCGCTCGTAGTCGCTGACCCCGACCGGGAGCTCGGCGACCAGGAAGCGGCGCTCACGCTCGGTTCGAGCATAGGCACGGTGGGTCGGACGATCCTCGAAGGCCATGCGCGGTTCTAGCCGATTCCGATGCCCGACCGATGACTCGACGCGTCCGGGCGGCCGGCGTGTGGATCCTTTGCCGGCCTGATACGTCGGTAGGCGGATCCTCTCCGAAGGAGCCGCTGGATGTCGAAAAAGGTCCTCTTCGTCGTCAAGGAGCTCGAGGGCGCGGAGCCCCTGGGGGCCCTCTACGTGGCGGGTTGCCTCCAGCAGGCGGGGCACGACTGTCGCTTCGTGGGCACGCGCGGCAACGACGTGCTGGCGAGCGTCCGCGCCTACGAGCCCGACGTCGTGGCCTTCGGCGCCACCACCGGCCTGCACCGCTACTACCTGGGCCTCGCCGCCCACCTCAAGGAGCAACGCCCGAACCTCGTCACCTACCTGGGCGGCCCCCACCCCACGCACTTCCCCGAGGTGATCCACACGCCCGGCCTCGACGTCATCTGCCGGGGCGAGGGCGAAGACGCCTCCGTCGAGCTGCTCGACGCCCTCGACCGCGGCGCCGATCACCGGGCCATCAAGGACCTGTGGGTCAAGCACGAGGGGCGCGTGTACCAGAACGGTCCGCGACCGCTGCGGCGCGACCTCGACGAGATCCCCTTCCCTCCCCGCGAGCTCCTCTACGACTACGCGCCGCACCTCGCCCGGCGGCCGCTCAAGTCGTTCACCACCAACCGCGGCTGCCCGTTCCCGTGCAGCTACTGCTTCAACCCCTCGCTGGTCGAGCACTACGGCGCGAGCTGGAAGAAGGTGCGCATCCGCAGCCCCGAGAAGATCGTCGAGGAGATCGCGCGCACGCGGAGCTTCGGTCCGCTCCAGGTGGTGGGCTTCCGCGAGAGCATCTTCGTGTACGACGCGCGCTGGCTGCGCGTCTTCGGTGAGCTCTACCGCCGCGAGATCGGCCTGCCCTACTACTGCCACCTGCGCGCCGACATGATGACGCAGGAGATGGTGGATCTGCTCGCCTGGTCGGGCTGCCACACCGTCAACGTGGGCATCGAGACCGCCAACGAGCGCCTCGCCAACGAGGTCCTGCACCGCCAGATCAAGCAGGCCCGCCTGGTCGCGGGGATCCGCATGCTCAAGGCCGCCGGCATCGTCGTCTTCGCCGACAACATCCTCGGCATCCCCGGGGGCACCCTCGAGGACGACTACGCGACGCTGCAGCTCAACATCGACCTCGACGTCGACTACGCCGCCGCCACGCTCTGCACTCCCTACCCCGGGACGGGGATCGCCAAGTACGCCATCGAGCACGGTCACTTCCACGGCGACTTCGATCTCATCGACGACAGCTACTACACCGAGTCGGTCCTCACGTTCCCCGACGCCAAGACGAAGCGGATGACCGAGAACCTCCACAAGTGGTTCGCCGTCACCGCGGCGCTCCCGCAGCTGTTCCCGCTGGTGAAGAAGCTGATCGAGCTGCCCCCCAACGACTTCTTCTACGCCGTCTTCCGCTCCTGGTACCTCGTCTGCCACATGACGGACGTGATGCCGCGGCGGCCCGATCTCGCGCAGCTGAAGGAGAGCCTGCTCTCGGTGTTCGGCGTCTACCGCGGCCTCGACCCGAACTGGCACTCGCCGCCGAGGCCGGAGTGGTTGCCCACCGTCGACGCGAACACGCTGGCGACGGCCGAGCGAGCGTTGACCGAAGTGCGCATGCTGGTGCGCCGAGAGCGCGAAGGCGCGGTGCTGGACGCCGGGGTGCACCCGGCGATGGAGGTGCGCTGATGTTCGCCAAGAAATCCCAGGTCGCCCGGCGTCGCCTCGCGCGCCGTCTCAAGGCTGCCGCCTCGATCGGCCTCGCCGTCGCGGCGGGGACCTTCGTCGCGTGCAAGCAGAAGGCGGACGAGATCATGAAGGCGCTCGACGACGCGCGCGGCGACGTCGGGGAGCCCGAGACCGCCGCGTCGCCGGAAGCGAGCGACGCGGGCGATGCCGCGATGACCACCACGAAGCCCTCGAGCAGCGCGATGGTGGTGGCCAAGGACGCGGGACCGGCGCCGGCGTTCGACGCAAAGGAGCACAAGAAGGGGATGCCGGTGCCGGACAACCTCCTCGAGTGAACGGAGCGGTCGCGAAGAGCTCCTTCGGAAACAAATCTGGAGCCGCCGGACGCCGCCGGCGGAGGCGTCCATCCGCCGGCGGATGAGCACGATTCTCCGAGGAATCCGGGGCCGTCCCCCTGGCACGCGGCTCGCTGCAGCCACGGCGATGCTACCCTTTCCGTCGATGGAACCGTCCGTCTCGCTTCGCTACGGCGTGCGCCTGGACCCCGACGGCTGGGAGCTGCCGGAGGGTCCCGTGCCGGAGTCTGCGCCCCATGACGATCTCTGCGACCGCTGGAAACACGTGCTCCAAGGCTGGGTCTCGAGAACCGGTCGCGACGCCGAGGTGTATCGCAACCTCGCCGTTCGCTTCGACCCCCAGCGGCCCCGCGTCGGGATCGACCCCGACGTGTGCGTGGTCGAGCCAGCGCCCGAAGAGCGGCGAGCCCTGACCAGCCTCCAGACATACGTGCATGGCTCGCCGCTGCTCTCGATCGAGATCGTCAGCACCACGCACCCCAGCAAGGACTACGTGGAAGCGCCGGCGCGACACGCGGCGAGCGGGGTCAAGGAGCTCTGGGTGCTCGATCCCCTCCTCGCGGGGCCTCGTTTGCACGGTGGTCCCTTCGTGGTGCAAGTCTGGCAGCGCGACGACGCGGGCGCCTTCACGCGCGTGCACGCCAGCAACGAGCCGTTTCACTCCACGCTGCTCGACGCATGGATCGTCCCCGGTCGAGGCATGGTGCAGCTCTGCGAAGATCGAGGCGGCGCACGGCCGTGGCGCACGCTCGAGGAGGCCACGGCCGACGACGCGGTCACCGCGATGGAGGCCGCAGTCGCTGCGAAGGACGCCGCGCTGCGCGAGCTCGCCGAGCTGAGGGCCCGCGTCGGCACCGGGTGAAACTCACCCCGCCACGTTCCTGGCAACCGTCCCAGACCGCTCTCCGCCCTCATCCGCCTCGGTCGTCCGAGCCGCAGCGGCCTGGTCGGCGCGATCTCCGTCTACATCGTCGGCACCCTGCCGCACCGTCTCCGTCGAGACCTGAGCCGCGCGCGGCGCACCAGGCCGAGGCCGAACAACGCGGCGAGGCAGACCGCGCCGCTCGAACCGTGGGGTGCCGCCACCGCGCAGCCGTCGTCGCCGGCCCCACCCGGCGGCACGCAGCTCCCCTGGTCGCAGGCGTTCCCGGCCGCGCAGTCGTCCGAATTCGCGCAGCGCGCACCGCACGTGCCACGCGCGCAGCGGTACGGCGCGCACGACTTCCGCGCGCCCGTCCCGAGGTCGACCGCCTCGTCACCCTCGCACTTCGCCTTCGGCTCCACGCACGTGGCCGTCGTCGTGTCGCAGACGTGTGCGTCGTCACAGTAGCCGTCGTTGCCGCAGATGGCGGCGCACGCGCCCGCGAGGCAGAGGCCGTACGGCGCGCAGGTCTCGTGGTCGGCCTTCGGCTTGCCGCTGATGGGCGCGCAGGTGCCGCCCGCGCCGCAGGTGTTGCACGCCTCCTTGCAGCGCCGCTCGCAGCAGACGCCGTCCGTGCAGAAGCCCGAGCCGCAGTGCGCGTCGGCGAGGCACGGCGAGCCGGTCAAGAGCTGGAACACGACCGGCGAGGGCAAGAACGGGAGCGTGTCGTCGTTGGTGCTCAGGCCCGCCACGATCAGCACGCGACCGTCGGCGAGCGACGCTGCGCCGTGACCAGTGCGCTGTGCGACGAGCGGAGGCCCCAGGCGAAGCCCCTTCACCGGATCGAGCAGCTCGGTCGTCTCGTACAGGGTAGAAGACCCCTCGTCCGAGCCGCCGACGATCAGGATCTCGCCCGACGGCAGCTGGGTGGCCGTGCTGTCGAAGCGGAGCACGAGCCCCGTCGCGAGCGGCGCGAAGGCGTTCTTGGTGGGGTCGTAGACCTCGGCCGTCGTGCTCGCGCCGACCACCGCGATCCTGCCATCCGTCAGCGCGAGGGCCGTGGCGTGCGCGTGGGACGACGTGCAGTCGGGCCCCGCCGACCAGGTGTTCGTGACGGGATCGTAGAGATCGGTCTTGGTGCCCGCGGGCCCGCCGACCACCAGCACTCGCCCGTCGGGCAGGCGTGCGGCGCCGCCGAAGCCGTGCGGGCGCAGCATCTTGCCGGCGTCCGACCAGGTGCCCGTCGCGGGGTCGAACCGGTAGGCCTCGAGGAGGTTCGTGGGGCCCGCGCCGACCCCGCCGGCGACCAGGACGCGACCATCGGCGAGCACGACCGCGACGTGCAGCTCGCGCGCGATCGGGAGCTTCGCGCCGAGGCTGAACGTGCTGGTCGTCGGGTCGAACAGCTCCACCGAGTCCGTCGGCTTGTCCTTGGCCGTCTGACCGCCGACCACGAGGACGCGGCCGTCGCCGAGGAGGCTGGCCGTGTGCGCGCTCCGCGCGACCTTCAGCACCTGCTTCGGGTCCGAGGTCCAGAGATCGGTGGTCGGGTCGTACAGCTCGAACGAGGCCTCCGCTGCGATGGTGGTGCCGCCGGCAGTGAGCACACGGCCGTCGGCGAGGCGCGTGGAGGTGGAGTAGAGTCGACTCGGCACCCGCATCGGGCGGGTGGGTCGGAACCCGTCGGCCTGGGCCACGGAGGTGACCAGGAGCGGCGCGGCGAAGGCCGCAGCGACCGCGAGCCTCCGCCTCCTGCGCAGGCCGAGCAGCAGGGCGAGCGCGAAGAACGCTGACGAGCTCGCGCCGCCGAAGCCAGCGTGGCAGCCCGCCGTGTCGGTGGCCTTCGCGACCACTGGCACGCACGTCTTCTCGTCGCAGGCGTAGCCCGCAGCGCAGTCGAGCGTGGTGGCGCAGCTCGCGAGGCAGTCCCCGGTCGGCCCGCACGCATAGGGCGCGCACGCCTTCTTGCTGCCGTCGGGAGCGACGACCGAGCCCTCGCCGTCGCAGAGGCCGCGCGCCGGGCCGCAGCGGCCCTTGGTCACGAAGCACACGTTGCCGGCGGCACACTCGGCGTCGCTCGCGCACGACCCGCTGCAGGCCCCCGCCTTGCAGCTCAGGTATGGCGCGCAGCTCGGGTGCCCCGCGCGGGGCGCGCCGTCGATCGCCGAGCACGTGCCCTCCTTGCCGGCGACGTTGCAGGCCTCGCAGGCGCCGCCGCAGGCCTTGTCGCAGCAGAAGCCGTCGACGCACGCGCCGCTGCCGCACTGGGCGTTCGTGGTGCAGGCCACGCCAGGAAGCGCGTTCCAGATCTCCTCGCTCCCGTAGCGCCCACCGACCACGAGCACGCGGCCGGGATCGACCGGCTCCGCCACGTGGGTCACGCGGCCGAGCAGCATCGGAGGCGCCTCGACGAACTTGTTCGTCTTGCCCTCGAAGATGGAGACCGTGGTGAGCGGGACAGCGCCCGTGACCACCTTGGTGAAGCCGCCGGTGACGAGCAGCCGATCGCCCGGCAGCGCCGCCATCGTGGCCCCGATCTGGTTGTCCTTGATCGGCCCGACCTCGGTCCAGGTCCTGGCGCTCGGATCGTAGATCAGCGGTGTGCCCTCGCCGATCACGAGCACGCGTCCGTCCTCGAGGCGCCCGAGGCGCGGGCGCTTGGGGATGGCGCGGTCGGCGGCCGGCGCGATCCACGTGGACGTGGCGCTCGACCAGCGGAACGCGAAGCCCCCCCCGGCGACCAGCACGTCGCCGCCCGGCAGGGGTGCCACGCGCGCGGCTTCGAGGGCCGTCGGCAGCGGAGGCGCGGCGCTCCAGGCGTCGGTCTTCGGGTCGTAGATCTCGACCGAGGACAGGGCGGGCGTGGGGTCTCCCGTCCCCGCGACGACCAGCACGCGACCGTCCGCGAGGAGCGCGCAACCGTGGTTGTTCCGGCCCACGCTCATCGGCTTCACGAGCGTCCAGGTGTTCGTCGCGTCGTCGTAGATCTCCGCGGTCGACCGCGCGCCGGTCGCGACGCCACCCGACACCTGCGTGGTGGTCCCCCCGACCACGAGCACCTTCTTGCCTCCGTCGAGCGCCACGGCGCAGAAGTACCCGCGCCCCTCCTTCATCGACGCGGCGGCGCTCCACCCGAGCGTCTTGGGCTCGAAGAGGTCGGCGATCGACAGACAGGGTTCGTACTGACCGCCGGTGATCAGGATCTTGCCGCTCGCGAGGCGCGCGCTGGCGCCGGCCGAGCGCAGCACGCCGCGGGACGAGATCGGCGTCCAGGCCTCGGCGCTCGCCAGCGAGGGCGCGAACACCGCGACGGCGAGCATGGCAGCAAAGGCACGGACCTGGACCATGGACGAGGAGGATAGGCCTCTGCCGACCTCTGGCCACAGGAAACCCAAGGTCCATCTCCGCACGAATTGCGCCCGATCACGATTTGGATCGTCCTCCCGTCACACTCTGGCCTCGGCGGACGATGAAGAGGACGATGGCTGCCTATCCCCTCCAGGCCGTGGACATGACCTCCCCCCTCGCCGACCCCGAGCTGCGCAAGAGCCTGTTCGCCGCCGTCGCCAGGCGCGTCCCCGCGCAGGAGGTCGAGGAGATCGTCCAGTCCGCGCTCGTGGAGGCGCTCGCCTCGCAGAGCCGCCCCGACGACGAGGCCGAGCTGCGGCGCTGGCTGTTCGGCGTCGCGCGCAACAAGGTCGTCGACTTCCACCGCCGCCGCGGCCGCGAGGGCGCGCCGATCGACGCGGCCGATCTCGCCGCCGAAGACCAGGCGCAGAACGAGGCCATCGACCTGCTGCGCTGGGCCGAGCGTGAGGCCCCCGACGGCGCCCAGCACGCTCGAACGCTCGAGTGGATGCTGCGCGAGGGCGACGGCGAGAAGCTCGAGGACATCGCGCGGGCCGAGTCGCTCCCCGCGCCGCAGGTCCGGCAGCGCGTCGCGCGCATGCGGCGCCACTACCGCACCCGCTGGGCCGTGCTGGCCGCCGCGGCCGTCGTGGGCGGCGCGCTCACGTTCGTGCTGTGGCTCCAGCTCCGCGACGTCGGCGACCAGGCGCAGCCGGCGCCCGCGCCGAGCATCACCGCGCCCGTCGGCGAAGACCCGGTGAAGAAGGCCGTCGCGCTGCGCACCGAGGGCCTCTCGCTGTGCGCGAAGGGTGCGTGGGACGACTGCCTCGTGCGCCTCGATCAGGCCGCCAAGCTCGACCCCGCGGGCGACAAGACCCAGCTGGTGCAGGAGGCGCGCGCCGCCGCCGCGAGCGCCAAGGCCCCGCCGCCGCCGGTCCCGTCGAGCACCGAAGAGCCCACCAAGAAGCAGATGAAGGACCCGCCGCCGTCGAAGCCGATGCCGAAGGTCGACACCACCGCGGGCATCCCCACGACCCCGTTCAAGCCGCCGCCGAGCAAGGCCGGCAAGCCCGGCCCCAAGAAGTCGGCCACCACCGACTTCGAGTGACGAGCGCCGTAGCGGCGGCACGTAGGGCGAACAAAGCAGATCCCGTGAGCCCGGAAGTGACGCGCGAAGGGGCGAAGCGCCGTAGCGGCGGCACGTAGGGCGAACAAAGCAAATCCCGTGAGCCCGGAAGTGACGCGCGAAGGGGCGAAGCGCCGTAGCGGCGGCACGTAGGGCGAACAAAGCAAATCAGGGCCAGCGGCACTGCGCTTCTTCGGCGAGCTTCGGCATCGCCGCGACGACCTGGGCGAGGCGGCGCTCGCACAGCGTGCCCTGGTCGTCGTCGAGGCGCGTGCACGCCACGCGCACCTCCTCGATCTCCCCGGACTGGGCGGCCACCGCGCAGCACTGGCGCAGACGCTGACACGACGGCGCACGCTCGCTGTGACACCCCGGCGCGAACGCGCCGGCACCGAGGACAGCGAGGAGCACGAGCGACCCGCGACCGATCATGGTCTCGATGGTACCAAGAGCTGCGACACCACGCGCCGGCGCGCGAACGCCCACGCCAGCGCCGTGAGCAGGGGGATCCCGGAGAGCGCGAGGGCGACCTTCCGTGGCGCGACCCCCGCGTCGAGCAGCGCGGCCACCCCGAGCATCGAGGCCATCATGGTGGTGACGAGCCCCGCGAGCTCGAGCGACGACACGCGCCCGAGGAGCCGGTTCGGGACCGTGAGCTGCAGGATCTGGCTCGACTGCACCCACACCGTGGAGCCGCCCATGTGCGCGACCACCACCCCGAGCGCGGCGAGCCACACCCCGGGAGACAGCGCGAACCCGAGATATCCGAGCGCCGCCACCGGGAACGCGCCGAGCACCGCCCCACAGAGCCCCGCGATGCTCTGCCCCATGATCCGCTGCGCGACGAACGGACCGACCAGCGCGCCGACGCCGCGCGCCGCGTAGAGCACGCCCATCGCGGCCGCCGCGGCGCGCGCGTCGGCCTGGGTGAACACGCGGTCGGCGAACGCGGTGAACAGCACGACGACGCCGCCGACCAGCCCCCACCCCGACTTGAGGAACATCGCGGCGAGCTGGCCGGGGTGCGCGCGCAGCCAGTCGATCGCTTCACCGAACGATCCCTCGGCCGGCTCCCCCTCGAGCTTCACGGCGCGCGCCTCGCGCGGAGGCAGGGGCGGCAGGCGCGCGAGCAGCACGAGCCCCGCCGACGCGAGGAAAGACGCGCCGTTGAGGAGGAGGGCCGTCTCGCGCCCGAAGCTCCGCGTCACGAGGCCGCCGAGCGCGGCGCCGATCGCCAGCATCGCGCTCCACGTGGCGCCGCCGATCGCGTTGGCCGACAGCAACCCGCGGGGCTCCACGATCTGCGGCACGACCGCGCTGCGCGCTGGCTCGAAGAACGCAGTCACCGTCTCCTGGAGGAACGTGAGCGCGTAGATCAGCGCCACGTTCGCCGTGCCGTCCGCGCGGATGGCGCCCAGGTAGGCCAGCATGATGCCCGCGCGCAGCACGTCGCAGACGACGAGCACGCGCCCGCGCGGGAACCGATCGGCGACCACGCCCGCGACCGGCGAGAACAGCACGTTCGGCAGCAGCCGCAGCGCGAGGTAGCCGCCGGCGACGTGCGCCTGTCCGCCCGCCGTGGGCAACAGCGTGAGCAGCGCGACCAGCTGGAACCAGTCGCCGACCTCGCTGACCGCCTGCGCCGCCGTCAGCGCGCGGAACGAGCGGTTCTCGCGGAGCAGCGCGAGGGGACCCATCGAGCGGTCATGCCACCACCATGGATGCGAAGCGAGGCCCGCATGGACGAGGACAAAAGCGAAGCGGCGCCGCCCTCTCGGGAGACGCCGGCCTCTACGCGGATCCGGAAGAGTTACTTCTTCTTCTTCGGGTCGGCCTTCTTGTCGTCGTCCTTCTTGTCGTCGTCGTCCTTCTTGTCGTCGTCGTCGGCCTTCTTCTTGTCGCCGTCGTCGTCGCCCTTCTTCTTGTCGTCGTCGTCACCGCCCTTGGGCTTGCAGTCCGGGTCCTTGTTGGGCTCGATGGTGACGTTGTAGCCCGCGCCGCCCTTGATCTTGTTCAAGTGGCCCGGGTCCATGTCGGTGATGTTGAACTTGTACGTTCCCTTGGCGACGCAGGCGAGCACCTCGATGCCGGTGGAGTCGCCCTTCTCGCTGCCGAGGACCGAGCCCTTGCTGTCCTTGAGGGTGATCTTCGGCCAGAGGCGCATCGCGAGGCTCTTGCCGGTCGCGTTGACGGTGATCTTGTACGAGCCGGCCTTGGTGATGGTCCAGGTGTGGTCCTGGCCCTTGGGCTCGTAGACGCGCTGGCCGTTGCAGGTCGAGGCGTCCTTGAACTCGCACGGCTTGGAGGCCTCGGGCGGATCGGCGAAGATCGCGAGGCCGCCGCCGCTGAGCAGCGAGACGCCGCCGAACACGAAGCCGAGGATCGAGTTGCGCTTGGTGCTGCCGATGAGCGAGTCGCGGCCCTTGGTCGACATCATGATCTTGCCGAGCATGCCGTCGCGCTTGGTGATGGTGCCGCCGGCGAGCTTGCCGAGCACGAACAGCGCGCCCTCGGCGGGGATGATCTTCTCGGTGACGGTGACGCCCTTGGTGTACTCCTCGCCCGACGAGTGCGGGACGTGGACGTGGTACTGACCGAAGTAGACGTCGCCCCAGGCGCCCTGGGTCTGCTCGAACGACTTGGTGAGGTCGCAGTCGACCTTCTCGCGGGCATCGACGCCGATGGGGCCCGAGCCGTCGTCGACCTGGAACACGCTGCCGTTCTCCGTGGTGGAGATGGTGCTGCTGCCGCTCTGGGTCTTGTGGCCGTCCTCCGTGGCGACGGTCTTCTCCCACTTACGCTCGGCCTTGATCTCGTAGTAGAGGCAGGGCTTGCCGGAGCACGGCGCGAGGATCGGCTGCGGAGCCACGATGCGACCCTCGGTGCTGACCAGGCCCTCGGCGTCACCCGCCTGCGGGTTGCTGGCGATCTCGCCCGTCTTCTTGAAGGGCGCCGCGAGGATCCGCTTCATCTTCGCACGCTGCATGAAGCCCACGATGACGAGAACGACCGCCACCGCGAGCAGGAAGAAACCGAGGTACTGCATGAGCTGTCTCCAGAAACGGGGAGGATGAACGCACCACCCGAGAAACGGGGGCCACGAGGTGAACACGGGCGGTCACAGCTCTCAACCCCTTTGTGGGAGGAACGAGGCTGGACGGAACCTGCATGAGGGAAGACGAGGGTGGGGTCGGGTTGTCGCGCAGATTCTTTCGGACCTCCCTCGGCGGGACGTCCCGTCCGGGGCGCAAGGCAACCTGCCGCCGTCACCTGCACGCGAAGCATGATCGCGCGCACGGTGCGTCCCGTTCGAGGCGGAACCGAGGCCTCCCGACCGGTTTGCTCCGTGGCACCGAGCTTGCTGGCTTACGGTCATGGTGTAGCGATGAACGCCTCTCCGCACGACGCCCATGTCCTCCGCGAGCTCGCGAGCGCGCTCGGGAAGGCGATCGCCGAGGCGCGGGGCGGAGAGGTCCTGCGGATCAAGGAGGCGCGGGACCTCGCGGGCGAGGTCCGCGACCACGCGCGCGCCGCGGGGCTCGAGATGCTCGCGGCGCACGCGAGCCGCCTGTTCGCGCTCCTCGCCGTGCCGCCGGCCCGCTGGGGGGTCACCGTCGACGAGGTGCTCGCGGCCGCCTCGTACGAGGCCGAGCGCACCAAGCTCCGGCCGAGCAGCTACGGCCTCCCCGCGACCCTGCTGGCCGGGCGGATCCTGGTCGTCGATCCCGACGCGACGACCCGCACCACCACGTCCGACGCCATCCGCGCGAACCTGGTCGAGGCGATCTCCACGGGGTCCATCGAGGAGGCGCTGCACGAGGGCCTGCGACGCCACCCCGACGCGATGATCGTCAACGCCGATCTCGAGGGCATCGAGCGGCTGCACGCCGCGCTCGGCAAGCCCCCCTTCGCGATCCTCGGGCGCGACGGGGTGACGAGCCACCGCGCGGCCGCGGCGAAGAAGGGGGCATCGCTCTACGTGCAGCGACCGATCGACACCGAGGAGCTGTCGGTCACGGTGCGACGCCTGCTCGACCGCGCGCGCACGCCGCGTCCGAAGGTCCTGCTGGTCGACGACAGCCCGCACCGGCTCGTCGACCTCTCGCGCAAGCTCGACGGCGAGGGCATGACCGTCCAGACCCTCTCCGACCCGACCCGCGTGCTCGAGGTGCTCGACGAGATCCGCCCCGACCTCGTGCTCGTCGAGGCCCAGATGGAGCCGCTCGACGGCTGGGAGCTCTGCGCGGTGCTGCGCACGGCGCCGGAGTGGCAGGACCTGCCGATCGTGTTCCTCGGCGACGGCGACAACCCCGAGAGCCGCGCCGCCGCGTTCCGGGTGGGCGCGGACGACTTCGTGCCGCGCGCGAACGATCTGCGCGAGCTGACCGCGCGCCTCCTCGGGCGGATCGAGCGCACGCGGCTCCTCCGCGACCGCGGCGACCGCGACTTCCTCACGGGGCTCCTGCGAAGGAGCGCGTTCCTCAACGGGTTCTCCTCGCTGCTCAACCAGGCCCGCCGCCGCAACCGGCCGCTCGCCCTCGCCATCCTCGACCTCGATCACTTCAAGCAGGTGAACGACCGCTTCGGGCACCTCGCGGGGGACCGCGTGCTCGTCGCGGTCGGCAAGCTGCTCGCCGATCACCTCCGCGGGGAGGACCTCCGCGGACGCTGGGGTGGCGAGGAGATCGTGATCGCGTTCCCCGAGTCCACGCGCGAGACCGCAGCGCCCGCCGTGCGACGCATGCTGGAGGACATGGCGAAGCTCGCGATCGAGGACGACGGGGAGGTCTTCCACGTGACGTTCTCGGCGGGGGTCGCGAGCTTCCCCGGCGACGGGCCGCAGCCGATGGACCTGTTCGCGACGGCCGACCGTCGCCTCTACCTCGCGAAGCGCCTCGGGCGCGCGCGCGTGTTGAGCGAGGGCTGAGGGCATGGCCGCCCTCCCCTCCCCCCTGTTCGGCGCCGAGCCCAGGAAACGCATCCTGGTCGTCGACGACGACGAGCCGACCGCGCGCATGCTCGGTCACTTCTTGCGCGGCTACGACGTGGACCTCGCCGGCAACGGCCTCCAGGGGATCGAGCGGGCGATCGCGCACCGACCCGACCTGATCCTGGCCGACGTGTGGATGCCGGAGCTCGACGGCATCGAGATGGTGCGCGAGCTGCACCGCGACCCGAGCCTCGCGCGCATACCGGTGATCTTCGTGTCCGCCGCGGGCGACGCGCAGCACGTGGCCGCGGCGATCTCGGTCGGGGCCCGCAACTTCCTCGCCAAGCCGATCGACGTGAAGAAGCTGCTCGGCCTCGTGCGCAAGGTGCTCGGCGTGCCCTGAGGGCGTACATCAGCCGGCGTCGGCGGGCGGCAGGCCGTAGGCCGGCGCGGGTCCGCCCGAGTCGGTCGCGCCGTCGGCGTCCGCGGCGCCGTCGGTCTTGCCGCTGTCGACCGCGCTGCCGGTGTCGGTCGACGTGTCCGCCGTGCCCGTGTCGGCGGGCAGGCCGTAGGCCGGCGCAGGGCTACCGGTGTCGAGGCCCGTATCGGCGGCGGAGTCGGCCCCGGTGCCGGTGTCGGTGCCCGACGAAGTGCCATCGCCGCTGCTGCAGCCGAGCACGATCGCGGAGGCGCCGATCGCGACGAGCGCGCGGCGAGGGAGACGCTGGGCCACGACCCGCGGCGCCTGCGCAGAGGCGCCGGGCGCGGCCGCGCCGCAGAAGGGACAGGACGCAGCGTCGGCCTGCACGTGCCGACGACAACCCGAACAAGGCGTGAAGAAGGACATTTGGTCACTGTATCCGATAACCTGGCTCCATGCCGCTCGGCCTCTGGATCCTGTGCGCGGTCGTGGGTGGGTTGCTGATCCTGGCGGCGCACGACCGCCTGCAGAAGCGCCACGCGATCATCCGCAACTTCCCGATCGTCGGGCGCTTCCGCTACTGGTTCGAGGCGCTCGGCGGGCCGCTGCGCCAGTACATCGTGACCGGCAACGACGAGGAGCGTCCGTTCTCGCGCGACCAGCGGCGCTGGGTCTACGCCTCGGCGAAGAAGGAGAACAACTACTTCGGCTTCGGCACCGACAACGATCTCGAGCAGACGCCCGGCTACGTGGTCATCCGCCACGCGGCGTTCCCCCTCAACGGCGCCACGCCGGGCACGCCCGAATACGACCCCGCGTACCGCTGCCCACCGGCGAAGATCCTCGGCGGGCACCGCGACCGCAAGAAGGCGTTCCGCCCCTCGTCGATCGTGAACACGTCGGCGATGAGCTATGGGTCGCTCTCGAGCGCCGCCGTCGAGGCCATCAACCGCGGGGTCGCGATCGCGGGCGCCATGCAGAACACGGGCGAAGGCGGCATCTCCGACTTCCACCGCAAGGGTGGCGACCTGATCTGGCAGCTCGGCACCGGCTACTTCGGCTGCCGCGACGAGCAGGGCCGCTTCTCGATGGAGCGATTCCTCGAGACCGTCGCGAGCGCGAAGGTGCGGGCCATCGAGATCAAGCTCTCGCAGGGCGCGAAGCCTGGGCTCGGGGGTCTCTTGCCCGCCGCGAAGGTCACCGCGGAGATCGCGCGCATCCGGCTCATCCCCCTCGGCAAGGACTGCGCGAGCCCCGCGGCGCACACCGCGTTCTCCGACGTCAGCAGCATGCTCGATTTCATCGAGAGGATCGCCGACGCGACGGGGCTGCCCGTCGGCATCAAGTCGGCGGTCGGAGAGATGGGCTTCTGGCACGAGCTCGCGAAGGCGATCGAGAAGACGGGGCGCGCCCCCGACTTCATCACCATCGACGGCGGCGAGGGCGGCACCGGCGCGGCGCCGCTCGTGTTCAGCGACCATGTCGCGCTCCCGTTCAAGCTGGGCTTCGCCAGCGTCTACCGCGCGTTCGCCGAGCGCGGCGTGCACGAGAAGGTGGTGTTCATCGGGTCGGGCAAGCTCGGGTTCCCCGAGAGCGGCCTCCTCGCCCTCGCCCTCGGCTGCGACATGCTCAACGTGGCGCGCGAGGCGATGCTCGCGATCGGCTGCATCCAGGCGCAGCAGTGCCACACGGGGCACTGCCCCACGGGCGTCGCCACGCAGACCCCGTGGCTCGTCGGGGGCCTCGACCCCACCGCCAAGTCGGCGCGGCTCGCGAACTACCTGCTCACGCTCCGCAAGGAGCTGCTCTCGCTCGCGCACGCGTGCGGCGAGCTGCACCCGGGGCTCGTGCCGCTCGACCGCATCGACGTGCTCGACGGGCTCGCCACGCGCTCGGCGCGCTCGGTGTTCGGGTACGAGCCGGGCTGGGGGCTCCCCGAGGAGAGCGAACGAGAGGCGATCCGCGCGCTCATGCGGGCGCCGCCGCGCACCACCGCCAAGGGTCACTGATACTTGAAGGCCACCGGGTCGAACGAGAGCTCCTTGCTCCCCTTGCCCTCCTCCTCGATCACCACCCCGCCGTCGTCGAAGCGCACGAGCGCCTTCGGGTCGATGAGCTTGCCCGACGTCTGGGTGTAGGCGAAGTCGTCCTTCACCTCGAGGATCTGCTCCGGCTTGCCGCGCGCCAGCGTGAGCACGGTGGTGGTCACGGTGCCGGCGTGGCCGTCGCACGCGGTGATGGCCTCGCTGTCGACGACCGTGTCGTCGTAGGCCTTGTCGTGCACGCGCTCCGCGCGCACCTCGATGGTCGCGGTGTAGCTGCAGGTCTCGAGCAGGAAGCGACGACCGGCCACCACCTTGCCCTGGTCGATCCACGCGACGTAGAGGGCGACCACGCGCTTGGTGGGGCCGTCCTCGCCCTCGAGCCGGACGTGCGCGATGGCCTCGAGCGCCGGGTCGGTGTCGAGCTGGCGAGACAGGAGCCCCTGCGCCTTGACCGTGCGGCCCTTGCCCGGCAGGGACTTCGGGTCGATGCCGAGCTGGCCGAGCGCCGCGACGACCTTCGCGTCGGCGCCGTCGAGCCCCGCGAGGGACGCGAGCGTGGCGACGAGCTCTGCGCCGAGCGGGTCGGGCTTGGCGACGCTGGCGACGGCGGACACGCTCGGCGCGGCGGGGCGCGCGGCGGGTGGCGGCGGCGGCTCGCTGGGCCCGGGCGGCTCGCCCCGGTTGCACGCGAGGAGCAGGGAGAGGAGGCCGACCAGGGCGCGCACGATCGCTACCTACCACAGCGATCTGCTCTCGGGGCGCAGACCGGGGCCGGCTTCAGCGACTCGGGTGGCGGCTGAAGGCCTCGGCGCGGGCGGACACCGCCTGGAGCGCGCCGTCGATCTGGGCCCGACTGCAGGGCTTCATGAGGTTCGGCTGACCACACTCGGCGAGGAAGCGCTCGGCGCGGGCGGTGAACGCGCCGCCCGTCAGGAACACCGTGCGCCGGGCCTGATCCGGGGCGCTCTCGGCGAGCTCGGCGAACACGTCCATGCCGGTGACCTCGGGCATCATGAGGTCGCACAGGATCGCGTCGTAGCGCTCGCCGCCGCGGATGAGCGCGAGGGCCTCGGCGCCCGAGTTGGCGACGTCGACCCGGTGCAGGCGGGCGAGCAGGCGCTGCAGCGACGAGACGATCCGCGGCTCGTCGTCGACGATGAGGATGTGCAGCGAGCGCTTCGGCCCGCTCGCCGGGGCCGCGCTCGCCTTCTGCGGCAGCTGGTCGGCGGGGCGGAGGCGTACGCGGAACGTGGTGCCGGCGCCGCGGCTGCTCTCGACGGTGAGCGAGCCACCGAGCCCACCGACGATGGAGTGGCTGATCGAGAGACCGAGGCCCGTGCCCTCGCCGAGGGGCTTGGTGGTGAAGAAGGGGTCGAAGATGCGGTCGACCAGCTCGGGCGGGATGCCGACGCCGGTGTCGGTGACCGTGATCTCCACCATGCCCTCGACGAACTTGGTGGCGACGCGGATCTCGTTGTGCGGGCGGTCGCCGGCCTCGATGGCCTGGGCGGCGTTGATGAGCAGGTTGATGAACACCTGCGAGAGGCGCGAGGCCTCGGCCGCCACCTTGGGCACGTCGTCGTACTCGCGGACCAGCCGCGCGCGGTGGCGGATCTCGTGCGAGACCACGTTGATGGTGGACTCGAGCAGCGAGCGCACGCACACGGGCTCGAGCTCGCGCTCCTGGGGACGCGAGAGCAGGCGCAGCTCGCGCACGATCTCGACCGCGCGTTCGGTGCCCTCGCGCGCGTGCTTCGACGACTCGACCAGCTCGGGCAAGACCTCGTCGACCGGCACGCCCTGAGCCAGCTGACCGAGCAGCTGCTCCACGAGCTGGAGGTTGGTGGTGACGTAAGCGAGCGGGTTGTTGATCTCGTGGGCCACGCCGGCGGCCAGGGTGCCGAGGCTCACCAGGCGGTCCGCCCGCACGAGCTCGGTCTGCATGCGCTTGCGCTCGGAGACGTCGCGGAAGATCTCGACGCGGGCCGCGCGGCCGTCGAACTGCAGGCTCATCGACGCGACCTCGGTCCACACCGCGCCGCCCTTGGCCGTGACGAGGCGCATCTCGACGCGCGCGCTGCGGCTCGAAGGCGGCTCCTCCATCCGGGCCCGCGCCCGACCGTGGTCGGACTCGTGGACGATGGCGAGCAGGTTCTTGCCGACGAGCGCCTGCGGATTCTCGACGCCGAGGAGGACCAGCATCGCCGGGTTCAGGTACTCGATCGTGCCCTCGCGGTGCACGATGATGCCGTCGGGCGAGCGCTCGATGAGCTGGCGGAAGTTGGCCTCGGAGCGGCGCAGCGCCTCCTGGGACTTGCGTTGCTCGGTGACGTCGCGCAGGACCGCGATGAACGTGCGCTTGCCGAGCACGCGCGCCTCGCGCAGGGCGAGATCGACGGGGAACGTGCTGCCGTCGACGTGGACGCCGCGGATGGTGTCGGGGCCCTCGACCCGGGGGAGCAGCTCGTGGATCGACTTCCCGACCGCGCTCGCGGCCTTGATGCCGAAGATGCGCTCGGCCTCGGCGTTGAACAGCTCGACGCGCCCCTTGTCGTCGTAGGCGATGATGCCCGAGGGCGCCGCGTCGACGACCGCCTGCAGGTGCGCCTCGACCGCCTGGATGCGGTCCTGGGCCTCGCGTTGCTCGCGGCGGGCCTGCGCGAACAGGGCGGCGCGACGCAGGCGGCGCGAGTCGTGGCGCAGGTACGACTCGTCGCTCGCCGAGAGCGCGCCGAGCTCGACCACCGTGCGACCTCCGCCGATCGCGAACAGCACCTCGGAGGCCGGCCAGCGCGAGCGCACCTCGACGTCGAGCATGGTGGCGTCGATCCAGTCCGCCTCGGCGTCGATGATGGTGAGATCGACCACCGGCGCGGTGAGCGCGCGCAACAGGTGTGGTCGGTCGTCGACGGCGACGGCCTCGACGTGGTCCAGCTCGGCGCGCAGCTGCGACACGAGTCGCTCTCGCGATGTGGAGGTGCCGCCGACGAGGAGGACGTGGAGCACGGAAGCGAGGACAGGATACGCGGCGGGCGGTGGCCTGGCGGGGAAAAAGTGCCGACGGGCACGATCGACCACCTAGACCTCGGCGCGAGCGTGGACACCTGCGCTACCATCCGCGCCCCATGAGGAAGCGCATCGCAGTGCTCGGGGGCGGCATGAGCTCGCTCACCACGGTGTTCGAGCTGACCAACCAGCGGGGCTGGCAGGACCGCTGGGACATCACGGTCTACTCGGACGGTTATCGCCTCGGCGGCAAGGGTGCGAGCGGGCGCAACGCGGCCCACGGCCAGCGCATCGAGGAGCACGGCCTGCACATCCTGTTCGGGTTCTACGACAACGCCTTCCGCGTGATGCGGCAGGTCTACCAGGAGCTCGGCCGCAACCCCGACGAGGCGCTCGCCACGTTCGAGAAGGCCTTCGTCGGCGCCGATCAGATCACGATGCCGGAGAAGACCGGCGAGGGGTGGACCGACTGGGAGCTCGACGCCCCGCCGAACAGCGCGGTGCCCGGCGTCGACCACGACTTCCACGAGCCGTGGAAGTACCTCGAGATGCTCCTCTCCTATGCGGCGGAGCGCGCGCTCGAGCTGTTCGGGCTCGACCCCGCCGACGTGGTGATGCGGCGCCGCGAGATCGCTGACGCGCCGCACGATTTCCGCGACCACGTGCAGAGGGCGATGGGCACCGCCGTCACCGGTGTGGTCTCGGAGCTCATCAGCACGGTGTCCGAGGCGCTCGGCCGCGTGGGGCAGCTGTTCGGGCACGTCACCGGGTTCAAGATCGAGTCGGCGCTCGACGTGGCGCTCGGCCTCGCGCGGCTCGCCGATCCGGTCGACCTCGCGCGGCTCGACTGGCTCATCACGCAGTTCGACGAGCTGCTCTGGTCGCTACCCCTGCACGACACCGAGGCGCGGCGCGCGCGCCTGATGATCGACCTCGCCCTCGCGTTCGCGCGGGGGCTCGTGGTCGACCGCATCCTCGTGACCGGTGACTGGTTCTCGGTCGACGACGAGGAGCTGCGCGACTGGCTGCGCCGCCACGGCGCCCACGAGGACACCCTCCGCGCGCCGATCGTGCAGGGGCTCTACGACGCGGCGTTCAGCGGCTACGCGCCGGCCTCGGCGGGCGCGAGCGTGCACGCGCTCTTGCGCCTCGTGCTCGCCTACAAGGGGCACATCTACTACCGCATGCAGGCCGGCATGGGCGACGTCGTGTTCGTGCCGTTCTACGAGGTGCTGCGCCGGCGTGGCGTGAAGTTCGAGCTGTTCCACCAGGTGGAGCGGCTCGAGCTCTCGGCCGACCAGCAGTCGGTCGAGAAGATCCACATCCGCAAGCAGGCGACGCCGAAGGCCGGCGGGTACGACCCGTTCGTCGTGGTGAACGGCCTGCCGTCGTGGCCGAGCGAGCCGATCTACGACCGCCTCGACGACGGCGCCCTCGTGCAGGCCGCGGGGGTCGACCTCGAGGACTGGTGGAACCCCGGCTACACCGCCGGTCACCGCGTGCTCGAGAAGGGCACCGACTTCGACCTCGTCGTCCTCGGCATCTCGATCGGGGCGTTCCGCCACATCGCGGGCGAGCTCGCCGCGGCCAACGGCCGGTTCGCCGACATGATCGAGCAGGTCAAGACCACGCAGACCCGCGCGGTGCAGCTGTGGTTCGGGCCCACGCGCGAGCAGCTCGGCTGGCAGGGCGTACCGCCGATCGTGATCCCGTTCGCCAAGCCGTTCGACACCTGGTCGGACATGACCCACCTGTTGCCGCACGAGGACTGGCCGGTACCCGTCGGCAACCTCGCCTACCTTTGCTCCGCGCTCCCCAACGACGAGCCCGAGCCCCTGCGCGGCGACCCGGGCGCCGCGGGCTACACCGCCCGCCAGCGCGACCGCGTGAAGGCGCAGGCCATCGACTGGCTCTCCACCGAGGCGGGCAAGCTGTGGACCTTCGCGACGCTGCCCAGCAACCCCGACGGGCTCAACTGGGCGTGGCTCGTCGATCGGGACGACCGCATGGGCGTCGCGCGCTTCGAGGGCCAGTACTGGCGCGCCACCGTGAACCCGAGCGAGCGCTACGTGCTCGCGGTGCCGGGTCAGGCCCGCTACCGCCTGCGCGCCGACGAGTCGGGGTTCGACAACGTGTACCTGACGGGCGACTGGACCAAGACCGCCATCAGCATGGGCTGCCTCGAGGGCGCCACGATGGGCGGCATCCAGACGGCGCGCGCGATCGATCCGCGCGTGTCCAAGGCGCTCGGTGACTGGCTCCCCGATACCGCCCCGCGCCCACCCACCATGCCGCCGCCGCCCGCGCCGCGGCCTCCCATCGGGATCCCGGCCGGTGCCCTGCCCCGGTACATCGCGACCGACGGCAACCCCGTGGCCATCGCGCCGGTGAAGCTCGAGGTCTCGACCTCGATGTTCCTGCTCGACGCGAGCCTCGCCAAGCTGCAGTCGATCTGCGACGCGCAGCTCAACCTCGGCGACGTCACCTACAAGGCCCTCGCGCCGTTCGCCATCGTCTACGCGGCCACGATCGACAACTACCCGTTGGCCGATCCGATCGGGTTCGTGCGCGAGCGCGAGATCGGGGTTTGGATCCCGGTGGTGGCGGGTCGGCAGCTCGGGCCGCTGTTCGTCCCCGAGCGCGTGGTGACCTACTCGCCCTACGTCTGGGTCGACCAGGGCATCGCGCTGATCGGCGGGCGCACGGTGTTCGGGTTCGCCAAGCAGATGGGCTCGCTCGTGGTGCCCGATCTCGCGACGGGCGCCTCGGCGGAGACCACGCTCGACACCCTCGTGCTCCCGGCCTTCTCGCCCACCACGCAGGCGGTGAACCGGCGGCTGCTCACGATCAAGAAGGGCGGCGGCGGGCTCCTCGACACGCTCGAGGACACCTGGGGCACGGGCACGAACCTGCTGCGCACGCTGGGCGACAAGATCGAGGCCATCGTCACCGGCACACCGGGCTCGCTGCCGGTGCCGAGCGTGAGCTTCGTCGAGGACATGGTCGCGGCCCTCGGCCACGGCATGCGCATGGTGTTCCTCAAGCAGTTCCCCGACGCGCGCGACGGCACCCGGGCCTGCTACCAGGCGATCGTCGAGGCCGACGTGCCGATCTCGGGCGCGGTGACCGGCGGGCTCCTCACCGGGGACTTCGAGGTGGACATCACCCGCTTCGCGAGCCACCGGATCGTCGAGACCCTCGGGCTCGTGCCCCGCGCGACGAGCGGCGACACCGCCACCATGGACGCGGTCGCCGCGGGGTGGGCGAAGTTCACGGCGACGATCCAGCCCGGGATCGTCACCCACGAAGCGCCCTGACCGGCAACCTGCGAAGCCGACGTTTCGTCGTCCGCAGGGAGACCTCCATCTCCCGGCGGGCGGCGTATGCTCGACCCAGGGGGGTGGAGCATGACGGCAACGACCGCGGATCGTCCCGATCCCTACCGTGAGCTCTTCGAGCGCTCCGCGGACGCGATCTTGATCATCGACGACAACCGGTTCGTCGAGTGCAACCAGGCCACCGTCACGATGCTCGGGTACGACGACCGCGAGCAGCTCTTGCGGACCCACCCCTCGGAGCTCTCGCCTCCCACCCAGCCGGACGGCCGAAGCTCTTACGAGAAGGCCGACGAGATGATGGCCACGGCGTTCGCGCGCGGCAGCCACCGCTTCGAGTGGGCGCACCGTCGCCGAAACGGCGAGGTGTTCCCCGTGGAGGTGCTGCTCACCGCGGTGGAGCGCGAGGGGCGCCCGATCCTGCACGTCGTGTGGCGCGACATCACCGAGCGCAAGCGCCTCGAGGAGCACGTGCGCCACACGCAGAAGCTCGACGCGATCGGCCAGCTGGCCGCAGGCGTGGCCCACGACTTCAACAACATCCTCGTCGCCATCATGGGCAACGCGGAGCTCCTGCAGCGCAAGCTGGACGTGCCCGAATACGCCCCCCACCTCGACGAGATCGTCGAAGCCGGGCACCGCGCGGCGAGCCTCGTCCGGCAGCTGCTGACGTTCAGCCGCAAGCAGGAGTCCGCGACCGAGACGCTCGACCTGATCGTCGTCCTCGCCGACCTCCGCAAGATGCTCGGTCGTCTGATCGCCGATCCCGTGCGGCTGCACCTGGAGACGACGTCGAGAGCCCTGCCCGTACGGGCCGCGCGCAGCCAGGTCGAGCTGGTGGTCGTCAACCTGATCACCAACGCCCGTGATGCCATGCCCGCGGGGGGCACGATCAGCCTCGGCCTCGAGGCGGTGGAGCTGCGCACGGGGCCGCTGACAGGGTCCTTTGCCCGTCTCGCCGTGACGGACACCGGCGTCGGGATGAGCCCGGAGACCGTGACGCGGGCCATCGAGCCGTTCTTCACCACCAAGGAGGTGGGCAAGGGCACAGGGCTCGGACTCGCGACCGCCTACGGGGTCGCCCGCGCCGCCGGCGGCGATCTCCGGATCGAGAGCGAGCTCGGGAAGGGCACGCGCGTCGAGGTGCTCTTCCCGCTGCTCGCCTGAGCGGTCGCGCTCAGGGGCTCTTGCACTTCTTCGGCGCCGCGTACGGCGGCAGCGCATCGATCAGCGCCGTGGTCACCTTGGCGCCGGAGGCGATCTGCTTGAACGTGGCGACCGCCTTGGTGGGCGTGCGCGGGCGCGCGGGGCTCGTGTAGTCCACGCGGTAGAGCCCGAAGCGCGGGCAGAACCCGCTTCCCCACTCGAAGTTGTCGGTGAGCGACCAGTAGAAGAACCCGCGGATGTCGAGCTTGTCTTCCTCGATCGCGCGGCCGACCTCGTAGAGGTGCTCGGCGAGGTAGCGCGACTTGTTGAGGTCCTGCGAGTCGCCGATGCCGTTCTCGGTGATGTAGATCGGCAGCTTGTACTTGCCGAGCTGCTTCAGGATCGGGCGGAACCCGTGCGGGAACACGTCCCAGTCCATGTCGGTCTTGGGCAGGTCGGTGGCGAGCCCCGCGTAGGTGGGCGTGCCGTTCAGGTACTTGAGCTTGAGGCGCGCGCTGACCAGCGTGTTGCCGTAGTAGTTCACGCCGATGTAGTCGACCTTGCCCTTCCACTTGGGGTCGCCGGTCTTCTCCTTCTTGCCGTCGAGGTCGTCGTCGACGTCCCCGTTGACGAGCTGGTCGTAGATCCACTCGTTCCAGATGTAGTCGGCGTTCTTGGCCGCGGCGACGTCCTGCTCCTCGCACGGATCGTCGGGGTAGAACACGCGGTTGTGCTTGGCGATCGAGACCTGCACCTTGGTGCCGGTGCCCGCGTCGACCGTGTCGCCAGCGTGGAGGCCGTCGTACGCGGCGACGTGCGCCTCGAGCAGCATCCTGGTGACCTTGACCATGCGGTCGAGATCGAGCGGCGCCCCCGGCGGGTGGCCAGCGGCGACGTACGCCCCCAGCATGAGGATGAGCGGCTCGTTGATGGTGACCCAGTCGTCCACCTCGGCGCCGAACTCCTTGCCCATGCGCTTGCCGAACTCGCCGAACGCGGCGGTCATCTCGGGGCGCTCGAAGGCCTGCGGCTCCTTGGGCTTGCTGACGTCGCTGAGCCACACCGGCGTGGAGAAGTGGTGCAGCGTGACGAACGGCCGGATCTTGGCCGTGCGGAGCTTGGTGAGCAGCTCGTGGTATTTGGCGAGCGCGGAGGCGTCGGGCTTGTCGGCGTCGAAGTCGGCCTTGGTCGGGTAGATCCGCGACCACTCGATGCTGAACCGGTAGGCGTTGGCGCCCGCGTCGACGAGCGCCTTCACGTCCTCGTCCACGTGGGCCAGCGCGTCGGGGCCGTCGTCGGGGTTGTCGCCGTTGATGACCTTCCCGGGGAGCTTGGCCCACTGGTACCAGTCGCTGTTCGGGAGGCCCTTCTCGATCTGCATCGCGGCGCTCGCGGCGCCGAAGAGGAAGCCCTTGGGGAAGTTCGCCTCGGGGGCCGGGCCGCGCACGTACTTGGGCACGGAGGCGCCGGAGCCGCACGCGGCGGCGTCGCCCGCGCCGTCGGTGCCGGTGTCGGCGGGGGTGGCGGGCGGCGAGTCGCTGGAACAGGCGGCGACGAAGAGGGGGAGCGCGAGGAGGGAGAGGGCGTGGCGCATCGGTCGCGGAAGGCTAGCCGATGGGGCTACGCTCGCCAGTAGGGACGCCTCAGAACTGACAGCGGCTCGGCGCGGCGATCATGTGGACCATCAGGGTCTGCTTCGCGAACACCTCGGCTGGGGCCCGCTCTTCCACACCCTTCGTGGTGATCACGCGGAACCCCGTGGCTGTGGTGCCGACGACGAGCAGGAACTCGTCGGCGGAAAGCTCAGGTCGGTAGGTGTCCAGCAGAACCGGGCGACCGTTGGCCACTTCCTGGCGAACGATGGTGGGAAGCTGGTCTACGGGGATTCCCACACCAAACCGCGCCCCGATGCTGAACGACTTGAGAACGGAGGTCACCAACTCGGTGTCGTCGAAGCGGCAGCTTGCTCCCGCGGCGCAGCAAGCGCCGTCCAGCTCGGTCACGAGCTTGGTTGCAGTGGACATGACCTCGCACTTGGAGACGGTTCGGCGCAGCACGTGGCCGATGACCAAGGCCGTGAACGAAGCGAGACAGTCTGCGTCCGTGCATGCCTCGGGCAGACCCGTGACGCCCGTTTCGGCCGTGCCAGCCGGGAGCGGATCGCAACTGCAGCCGGGGTAGCCGATGACGGGAGTCGGGCACGTCGGTGTCGCAAGGCAGGTCTCAGCGCGGTTTTGCAGGCTTGCGCGCGACTTGTCGAGGCCCCGCGGGTGCGTCTTGCAGACCCCCTGGTAGCAGGCGAAGTCGAGACCGAGATGGCAGCACGTCGTCGGCGAACTGGAGTCGCAAGGTTCGAGAGGTCTTGCGTCTTGACTGCCACAACCCCCTAGCCCGAGTGGGCTGAGCGCAATCAAGACAATGCTCCAGAATAACGGAGCTGTTCGACATGAGATCCCGGACCTCTCTGCCACCATCGGAGGCTCGATCACGGTGAGGAACCCGTCGAACCAGGTCTCTTCACGGCCAGCCAGACTGCCGTGGTGAGAAAGCCCGGTACTGACCCGGCGTCCAACAAGAATGGTGTCCACCAGAACCGAGCCAGTCGCCCAGTTGGTTCCACTAGCACAGCCGCGGCACCGAGCAGACCGCCAACCAGGGGGATCCAGGACGGCGCACTCTGCCGAGTAAAGCGACGCACTAGCGCTAGCCAGTTGACGATCGAAAGCCACAGCGCGCCACACGCAAGAAGTGCAGCAGCGGCCCAGCGAAGAACGGTTACGAGGTCCATGTTTGCCTAGAATGCCGGTGGCAGACTCGGAGGTGGAAGCAACGTAGGCGGACTTGGGGGTGGCAGTTCAAGCGGCACGTATCTCCGTTGCCCAAAGAGCCCCTTGAACCAACCATCCAGACCCCAGCCACGGGGCCACGTGACACTAGCCTCTGGCACCAAGAATGACTCCCCGGAACGGAACGGCGCGAACTGGTTACCCGCACCGGGCTGCCACTTGAACGACCAGAAGTAGTTCCATCGGGTCCTGCCGCCTCTCATGACCCAATCTCCAGGCTGTAGCCCAGGCCTTCCCCATCTGCTGACCTCAACGAGTCTTGTTCCGCCCGGCCCCTCGGTGAAGCCAAAGGCTCCACCGCCGAATCCTAGCAGCGAAACGCCAAGAACGAGTCGATGTGTTGTGCCGGGAGCATCATGATTGGGCGTCGTTGCGAAGACCGTCGCTCCACCCAATACCCCGAGCGCCCGAAAACCCCAACCCAACCGACCCACCAGCACAGCTCCCCGAATCGCCCAGCCGGCTGGCAACACCATCAGCCCAAGCATCCCGAGCTCGGTGTAGACAGCATCCATCTGAGCTATGCGCTTCAGGTCCCCTTGCGTGTAGGCCTTACCAACGGCCATCTCGAGCTCGAGCCAGTTGTTGACGCCATACGAGGCCAGCGGGTTCGACCCGCATCCGCAGCCCGGCAGTAGACTGGCGCCCGCCTTAGGGCTGGGGCCCTGCGAGCTACCGCTATTCGCTGCACTAGGCGCAACCTTAGGCGGCGGCGACGGTGCAGGCTTGTGCGTACCCATGGCTCCGGGCGAGACGTTGTTGCTTGGATAGCTGAGCTCTCCGGGGTCTGGATTCTCGTATGGAGGTGGGCCTGCCGGCTTCTCTGGCCCAGCACTCCAAGGCGCGCACGGGTTGCTTGCACCTCTACTCAGCTCGTCGGCGCAGAAACCGGTTGGATCGCGTCGATTGATCGGATCGTTCCCGACATATGAGTAGCGGTTGAACCCCAGGGGTGAGAACAGCTCCGTAACCGGATCTGGCGAGAGGAATCGAGCCGTTCCGGGGTCGTAGATTCGCCCCTTCATGTCGATGAGGCCGTGCGCCACGTCGTTGTCGTGACCCGTGAACCCAATCGCGTCGGTGGCCACCTTCGACAGCGTGGGCTTCGCCGATTCGACCTGCCGACCGAATGGCTCGTACCGTCGCCGCTCAAGCACGGCGCCCGACGCACTCGTACCAATGTGAACCGATCCAAGATGGTCGGTGTGGAAGAAGCGGGTGGACGAGGTCGTCCCGGTCGTGATTTGCGCCACGACGCTGCGGCCGTTGCCGATGGTGACGACCTGTTCGACAGCTCCCACCCCGTTGGACCGTTCTTCGTAGGCGGAACCGAAGTGACGCACTCGCGTCGAGCCCTGCGTCTCCAGGACACGCTGCCCCATGGCATCGTACCCGTACCGAGTCGAGGCGGCCGCCGAGGTCACCTTCCGGGGAAGGTGAAACGCAGTCCACTCGATCGAACGACCGGGGGCAGCGATCTCGTTGCCAGTGGCGTCGTAGGCATAGGTGCCTTCTGAGGACGACTGGAGCCCATGCGGTTGGGGTCCGCCAGCGGCATTCGGCGTGTACGTGGTAGCCGTCGTCACGCCCGACCCAGTCGACAACCGCTGGAGTAGGTTGCCTGTCGGGTCGTAGGTGAACTGCACGTCGAACGCCGTGCCGAACCAACGAGTCAGCCGCTGGCCACGGTCGTAGTCGAAGTGCTCCCACGTGCTTCGATCGGGGTCCGCAATGTCGCGCTGAGCTGCCAGCGTACCGTCCGGGTTCCACTGATACTGGAAGTGCTCGAGTTCCTCGGTCTGCAAGAGTCGGAAGGTCACCTTCTCCTTTGGGAGTCGACTCTTGTTGTCGTAGGTGTGGCTGGTGATGTACCCATCACCGAAGCCTTCGAGTTCCGTCTTGCCGAGCAGGTTCTGCTTACCCTCGCGCCAGAGCATGCCCCCAGCCGTGTCGCTGATCGTGGAGAGATAGCCTCCTGGCGTGTAGCTGAACCGAGCGACGAAGCCGTTGGGATAGCGCGTCGACTTCGGACGCCCATTGGAATCGTACTCGAGCCCCATGGTCAGGGCCGCGCCGTCCAGAACCTGTATCGTCTCGACCGGCCGGCCAAGCCCATCGTAGCTGTGCAGATGGCTGACCTCTGGGTCGCCGGCAACGGCTGGCACCAAACGGTCCGCCGCCAGCTGCCCGACCCCTTGGGGAGAGCCGTCCCACGCGAAGCAGCTCAGCCCGTCAGGGCTCTTCGTCGCCGTGACGCGCCCGAGGCTGTCGACGGAGAATGTCGTGGTCCTGCCCAGGGCGTCGACGGTGCGAACGACGTCGCCGAACGCATCGTAGTCGGTGCGCGTGCTGCCGTGATCGGGGTCGGTGGAGACGACCGGGCGGCCGATGCGATCGTACGTGAGATCCGTCGCATTGCCGGACTGGTCCTGGATGTGCAGGAGATCGCCGAAGGCCCCGTAGACGTAGCCTGTGATGGACTGCTCGGTGGCAATGCCTCCCGGGAGGCCAGGGATCGGTGGTGCAGCACCGATGCTGAGCAACGTTGCGCTGCGAACGACACGGCCCAGCTCGTCCCGGGTCAGGGTGCTCTGGGCGCCCGTTGAACTCGTGACGGTCTCTGTTCGACCGCTGTAGGCAAAGCGGGTGAGTCCGCGCTCCGGGGTCTTCACCTGAGTGGGGCGCCCGAGACTGTCGTACGCAGCTGTCGAAACAGCCATGGACAGGAGATCGCTCGTGGTGAGGTCAGGCAGCCGGATGACCTGCACGGGGTGATTGACGTGGATGGGATCGTAGTTGATCCACGTCGGGGCGCTCGCCGTCCCGTCGAACGCTGTGACCTCCGATCGCACGACGCGGAGCAGGGGATCAACCCCTACCTCGGAGGTCGGAGCGCCCGTGGTCGTCGTGACCACCGCGAAGGCCTCGGCCGGGCCCTTGCCCAAGACTCGTCGGATCGAGGTGTCGGCGACCACCTTGGGGCACGGCGCTCTCGTGCACTTGGGGCTGTCCTGGTGAACGAGCTGCCCGAAGCCGTCGAACTGCCGGCGGACTACAACGCCGTTCGCGCCGAGCACAGCCGTCGGCACTCCAAGGACGCGGTTGTAGGTGAACGCTTGCCTGTGCCCGGCCGCGTTGACAACCGCCGTAACGAACAGGCTCTCCTCCTTGTCGTAGACGAGAAATGTCTCTCGTCGACCACCGGCCAGGTCCGTCGCTCGAATCCGCGTTGGCTGACCATGACCGTTGTAGTCGTACTCGACCGTGAGCTTGAGCTCAGCGGAGCCTTCCGGTTCTCGGACGCTCCTGATGAGCCTACCGGCGCTGTCGAACTCGTTGGAAGTGGTTCTGGTGACGCGGCCCTTGCCAGGCAGGAGTGTCTCGACGACCGGCACATCGCTGGTGGTCTCGGTGCGCTCCGGCAGGCCCAGAATCCACTTCGCGACGAGGTGCTTCCGCGTGTAGCGGGTCGTGACATGCACACCCGCCAGATCCGCATCCAGACGATGCAGAGCCGCGGTGCCATAGTCGTCGTACTCCGAGAAGCGCTCGGTCTGATCACCTATCGTGGTCACCGTCGACCCGAGCCGCTCTGTCGTGACCACGTGGATGGAACTCGGCAGTGCTGTCACCGATCCGCCCGTCGCAAGGAACGTGTACTCGTAGTCCGTCGTCTGCTCCTGAACACGAAGCGGACTCGCGCTCAGAGGAACCCGCGCGACGGCGTGTGTCGGCGACGCAGCGAACGCGAACACGCCAGACTCCCGCGTCGTCAGGCGGCCATACGTCGTCGAAACTGTCTTTCCGGTCTGATCGTCGGTGACCTTCAACGACTTGAAGCCCAAGAGGCCGCTGCCATCGAGGTCAACCCGCGGCTGAGCGTACTCGAAGGACATGCTGCGGGTCGCGGCCCCCGCCTGCGTGTGCATCGAATGCTTCGTGGCGACCCAGAGATCACGCACAGAGCAGCCGATGGGCATCACGCACTCCGGATCCTGGAATGCTGGCTCGGGGATCTTCTGCTGAAAGAGCTGGTAGTCGACCTTGCTGACATCGCCGAGCCCGTTGTTCACGACGGCGAGCAGGTCGGACTGCGTCTTGATCCGTCGCCGATACACGTGGAGGTCCATCTGCCCGTTGACAATCGGGTTCGGGGCCGGGATTGGGAGGATCACGTCGTCGAAACCGTCGCCGTCGACATCTCCTGCCATCGCCCACGCGAGGCGATCGCGCTGCTCGGGGAGGTCCGCCTTGATACGAGGCAAGCCGGTCGGGGCATCGAGAAAGACCGGGTTGAAGGCGGTCGGAGATGGATTGAATCTCAGGAGCGCGTTGTCGATCGAGCCGACATCTCCCGTGAAAAAGAGGAGCTCCGGACGACCGCTGCCCAGGCGACGGAGCGAAAGCCATGGAAGGGAGCGCTGCGAGTACGCCTGAACCGGCCGTGGCTTGACGAACTTCTCGCCGCTCCCGCAATCCCCGTAGAACGGGGATCCAGTGTCGGAACAAGCTCTTCCGGAGAAGAGCGTGAAGTACTGCGGCCCCAAGAACTCCAGCGACCCCGTGTCCTCGAAGACCTCGTAGTAGCCGTCCCCATCGATGTCGAGGATGGCGTTGGGCTTGCTCGTCACGCGATGGAGCTTGTGCTTGTACCCGTTGTTGGCAACAAGGTGTGGCACGGGGAACGCCGCGCCGTTCTTGTATTCGGGGTATGCGTTGCCTTCGAAGTCGCCGAACAGGATGGGCTCCCACGCGGCAGGCTCACCGCTGATGCTCGGCTCCGTCGTCGGCTCGAACACGCCCGAGTCGTTGGCGCGGTAGATTCGATAGCTCCACTTCTTCCAGGCGGTTGCCGGCGACCCATCGGCCCCGGGCACGGGCACCGCAAGGTCCATTCGGCCATCCATGTTGTAGTCAACGGGAACGGGCATGGGTCCCTTGGTGACCACCCCCGGCGACGCGACTAGCTTCGGAAGATTGGTCCATTTCCTGGCGGAGAAGCGCCCATCCGATTGGCCGAAGCGAATCCACCAACCATCTGTGTGGTGCCAGGCGAGGAAATCCAGGCGGCCATCGCCGTTGAAGTCTCCGTAGACGAGGTTCGTGCGAGCCTGATCTTCGTACGTGAGCGGTTCTCCGGGAGCCTTCGGCGGGGGGAAGTAGGGGGCAAGCGGCTCGAAGGCGTTGGTCGAGAAGTTCCCCATGTCCTCGAACTCGGGGCCATCTGCCCGACCGTCCGAGTACTGAAGAGCGAGGGGCGGCTTACACACGCCGTGCGCTTCGCACTCCGTGACGGCAGCTAGGAGACTCCGACCGCTGGTCGGGCTGAGAGTGTACGTAAGACGGTATTCTCGGAAGAGTTCGGAGCCAGACGCTGTGTCAACAAGGCTTCGAATCCTGGCGAGGCGCTGCGTCCGCTGCGGGTAGGGCAGCGCGTTTGTGCCCTCCATGTCGGGCCGCGCTTCGTAGTCGAAGTGCACATGCCGCCGGGCGGTCTCGCCATCGAGGTTGTAGTGAATGGCACGGATTTCGAAGTCGCGCTTGGTGCCGGTCGGCCGTGCATACTCGTAGCGGATGGCATTTCCAGACGGGTCCTCGGCTCGAGTCATTGGGAAGAGCGCGGCAACGGACGACCAGTCGAGCGAGTTCAACTCAGCGCTGCGAACGTAGTACTGCTTCAAGCCGTTCGCGCGCTCGACGAGATACCCATCCTCTCGCGACGTCACCTTGGTCAGTGGATCATGCTCCGGCCGCGACCCGAGCAGGCGCTGGCCGTCGAGGCAGTAGCCATAGGTATCTCCGGAATGGAAGCTCGTCTCGCACCTTGCGATCATGGACGCAGCGCGAAGACTCCATCCGACACCAGCCACGCCGTTGCCCGACTGACTGCTGTAAGTTAGGGCGATACTCGGCTGCATGCCCATACGCCCGGCGGGAACTGCAATCGGGATCTCGTAGGTCGCTGCGCCGGTGTTCGTCACCGTCAACGCCCCGCCCGAGACACCAGGCGCCGCACCGTTCAAGGGAGCATCGGGCGCAACGCTCGGCTCCGCAGGAAGGTCTGCGCCCGGCTCGAGCTTCACAGAATCGAGGGGTTCGCCCGGCATCGTCGGCAGACCGATCGCCGCAGTTGGCCCCGTGCCGAACACGAGGCAGGACGGAGCGCCGACCGTGGTCGCAGATGCACTCCCCAGAGTCCACGTCAAGGTTCCACCAAAGCCGACGGCCGCTGCCGCGAGGTGAACACCTGGAGCGAACGACGTCGGCGGCTGCGGCGCGCCTCTACCATCCCAGGCGACCGGCGTGGAGTCGACGGCGCTGTTCGATCCTCCGTTCGGAACAACCACCGGGCCGGTCGCTGAACTCGAGTAGCCCAGTAGCGCGAAGTTGCGACCATCAACGGTCGCAATGCAGCTCACAAGTGGCGTGATCTTGGCCACTCCGTCCACATTCTCGCAACCAGCAAAGTCTGATGCTGGTGGCGGCGGCGGCGGCGTGTCCACGCGCCCGCCACAGGCGCCGACAAGAACCATGAGGCCTACGGCACGCTTCAGGCTGCTGCGCTCATTCATCGGCGTTCCCAAGGCAAAGGAGGGCGTTGGCGTGCCGAACAGATGGCACACCCTGTTTCTGGCACGACACACAACACGCCTCCCGCGTCAGCGCGCCAGCCATCGGCTCTACGGGGTTCGGCCAGCACCGTCAAGCCGTCGATCGCTTGCGCCGAGCTCCTGCGCTTAGCCGATGGGGCTACGCTCGCCACGTGCGGAACGTCCTCGCCACCGCGATCCTGGTGTTGCTCGCGAGCAGCACGCGCGAGGCGCGCGCCTGCGCGACCGCGCCCCACCGCGACGACCGCGTCGACATCCACGGCGAAGAGGCCTTCCTCGTCTGGGAGGGCGCGACCCACACCGAGCACTTCGTGCGACGCGGCCGCTTCGGCGCGGTCGGCAAGGACGGGCAGCCGGTAAAGGACTTCGGCTTCCTCGTGCCGACCCCCACCAAGCCCACCCTCGCCGAGACGAGCGACCAGATCTTCGCCGAGCTCGAGGGGGCGACGCGCCCCAGGGTCGTCGAGGTCCTGGACAAGGACCTCGAGCTCGGCACCGTGTGCCTGACCACGTTCGGTCGCAAGGGCGGCGAGACCAGCGCCGTGGCCCCGACCGCCGTGCGGGTGCTCGACAGCCAGCGCGTGGCCGGCCTCGACGCCGTGGTCCTCGCGGCCGACGACGCCCAGGCGCTCGCCACGTGGCTCACCGAGCACGGCTACCCGATGCGCCCCGCCCTCGCCGCGTGGCTCACGCCCTACGTGCAGAAGAAGTGGATCGTCACCGCGTTCAAGATCGCCGGCGGCGTCACCGACGTGGCGACCAAGGCGCTGCGCATGACGTTCACCACCGACCGCCCGTTCTACCCGTACCGCGAGCCCGAAGACGCGCGCACCGATGGGAAGGGACCGCGGGCGCTCGACGTGTGGGTGCTGTCGACCGACGGTCCCGTGCAGGCGCTCCTCGAGGGCGACGCGCCGTTCGCCGGTGTGGAGAAATGGGCGCACCCGCTGAAGAGCCCGAACGCGA